>SYGM01000040.1 GCA_005799545.1 Planctomycetia bacterium
CGGTCACGACCGTCGCTACGCCATCGACGCCTCGAAAATCGCCCGAGATCTCGGGTGGAAACCCCGGTTCCGCTTCGCGGAGGCACTGCCCCTGACCATTCGCTGGTATCAGGAGCACGCAACATGGTTGCAAAGGGTGCGCAGCGGTGCCTACCGTGAGTACTACGCCCGGCAATACGGCGGTTGAGTCTTCACCTTTCCGGCGCTCCGGCCGATGAAGGGGACCGGAGACGAGTCCGCCGCAGCCCCGCGGCGGGCGAAATTTCTTCCTCATGACCCATCCCCGGCCGTTTCTCACCCTGCTAGTGATCCTCGTCGCCTGTCTCAGCGCCTGCAAGAGCGCTCCGGACAAGCAGATGCTGCAGTACATGAACACGCAGGGCTTCGGCAAGCGCTACGTCGGCAACGCTGAAGAGGAGAACTACGTGGCGATCGGAGATTCGGTCTCCGTCACCGACTCCTACAACGATGAGCTGTCGGTCACCAAGCAGGTCGACATCGACGGCACCGTGCTGCTGCCGGAGATCGGCGCCGTGACCGTGGCAGGTTACACGCGCACCGAGCTCGAGGCGCTGCTGATGGAGAAGTACTCGCCCAAGTTCGCGCTGCTCGACATCAAGGTGCAGATCACGACCGGTGGCAAGAAGTACTTCATCTACGGCGAGATCAACGCTCCGGGCGAGCAGCCCTTCCCGGGCGACCTGACGCTGTTCGAGGCCGTGATGCGCTCCGGCCCCAACAAGGACACGGCGAACCTCGGCCGGATCAAGGTGATCCGTGCGGATCCGCGCGATCCCAAGGTCTATGAGATCAACATCGGCGACATGTTCGAGTACGGTGACTCCAGCTTCAACTGGCAGGTCCGCGAGCTCGACATCATCTTCGTGCCGCCGACCATGATGGCCCAGCTGGGCTACTTCCTCGACTCGCTGCTGTTCCCCGTCAAGTTCGTGCTCAACGGCATCGGCGGTGCGATCTTCGCCCTCAACCAGTGGCGCTTCTACTCCAACGGAGTGGTGCAGTAAGAACCATGGCCACGCAGCTCGAGTCCCAAGGCCAGCTCTCGGAGTTCCTGGAGATCCTCTCCAGGCGCAAGTGGCAGATCCTGCTGCCTGCGGCGATCGTGCTGAGCATCGGCGTGGCGCTGGCGGTGATCATTCCCAAGCGCTATCTCGTTCGCACGCAGGTCGAGATCCGGCCGGTCTCGGTCGCGGCATCGAGCAAGGAAGGCGACAACGCTCCCTATCAGATCCGCGCCCGCGAGCGCATCAAGAGGGTTCTGCAGGAGGAGAAGAACGCGGACTATCTCGCGCTGGCCTCGCAGGCCCAGTTCGAATTCGTCACGGACGTTCAGGATGACATCAAGGTGCGCCTCGACAAGCCTCCGGGCGGTCAGGGCGTGTTCGTCAATGTCGAGTACATCCACTCCGATGTCCAGTGGGCGGTGACCTTCCTCAAGGCGCTGCGCGAGGACTGGATTCAGGCCGTGCTCGAGCGCGACCAGCGCAAGGTGCAGGACGAGGCCGAGCGGCTGCGCACGGAGCTCTCCAGCCTCGAGCGCGAATACCGCAACGAGGAGAGCGAGCTCTCCGACCTGATGCGGCGCAAGAACATCTCCGCGACGCAGCCGATCCCCGGCGGGGAGGATCAGCGCACGGAGGATCCCGTCTACGACCGTCTGCTCAAGAACCAGACCCTGCTCGACGAGGGCGAGCGCACCCTGGCGCAACTGGAGGAGCGCAGGAAGTCGCTGGAAGAGCGTCTGCGGGAGGTGCCGGAGAAGCTCAGCGAGCAGGCGGTGATCGAGGGCGTATCGAACACCGAGGAGCTGCAGGCGCTCGACGCGCAGATTCTCGAGAAGGAGCGCGAACTTGCGCGCTACCTGCCGGCCAACACGCGTTACAAGAAGCTCCAGCAGGAGATCCGCGAGCTCGAGGACCAGCGCGAGCAGCTCAAGCGTCAGACCACCAAGAGCGCCCTGACCAGCGTGGCGCGCGCCAACCCGCTGCGCGGCCAGATTCAGGAGCGCATCGACCTCACGGCGATGGAAATCGCCCAAGTGGCGGCGACCAATCAGCAGCTGCGCACCGCGATCGAGCGCGACTCGGGCAACGTGGACGAGCTGTATCCCGTGTACCGTGAGATCCGCGAGCGCGGCGAGAAGATCAAGCGCCTGCAGGTGACGCTGGAGGGCGCCTCCAAGCGCTACCAGGAGAAGCTGGAGCAGGCCCGCATCCTCGCGAGCCCCAGCTCTGACCCCTTCGTGATCAACGAAGAGGTATTCCCGCCGCTCAAGCCCACCGAACCCAATCCCTGGCTGATCATGGCCTTCGCGCTGGTCGCCGGCCTCGCGCTGGGTCTGGTGAGCGCACTGACCGCCGAGTTCAGCCGCAACTGCTTCCGCAGCGTGCAAGACATCAGCCGCGTGCTGGTGGCTCCGGTGCTCGGCAACGTGCAGGCTATCGTCACCCGTTCCGAGGCGCGTCGCCGCGGTCTGCGGCGCTTCGCCGTGGCGCTGACGACCCTTGTGGTGGTCGGCTCGCTGTCGTGGGTCGCCTGGGCCTGGGCCGAGAGCCCCGAGGCGCTCTCGCCGGATCTGCGCCAGCGGATCGAGCAGTTCCGGGACCTGTTCCGCTGACAGGGGCGAACCGTGCGCGACCTACTCGTCGCAGGTTTCGTGATCCTGTCGCTGCCGGCCTGTTTTCGCCGGCCGTTCATCGGCCTGTTGCTGTTCACGCTGCTGGCCTACATGCGCGTGCAGGACCTGACCTGGGGCTGGGCGCGTTACGAACGCTGGTCGTTCTATGTGGCCATCGTGACGCTCGCGGGCTTCGTGTTCGCCAAGCAGGAGGACAAGCGCCTCTTTCTCCCGGACATGCGCTCCTGGATCATGGTGGGGCTGATGGCTGTGGTGGGTGTCAGCCTGTTGGCCTCGGACAACCTGCGCGCAGGTGACTTTGAGAACTACACGGAATACTGCAAGATCATCGGCGTGGCGCTGTTCACGACGGCCGTCGTGCGAACACGCGATCACCTGCGCCTTCTGATATGGGTGATCGCCCTGTCCTTCGGGTTCTTCGGCGCGAAGAACGGCGCGAACTTCATTGCGCACGCGGGCAACATGTTCATCAATCAGGGCCCCGGCGGCATGATGGCCGACAACAACGACTTCGCGCTGGCGCTCGCGATGGCAGTGCCGTTGCTCATGCATCTGGGCCTCTCCGACCGGCGCGATATCGTCCGGCGTGTGACGCTGGCGCTCGTTCCGCTGACGATCTTCACGATCATCGCGACTCACAGCCGCGGCGGCTTCCTGGCGCTGGGGGTCGGCCTGATGGTGCTGGCCTGGCGTTCGCGCAACCGCTTTGCGGGGTTCGCCGTGCTGATACTGATGGTGGTTGCAGGCTTCCTCGCCGCCCCGCAGTCCTACATCAAGCGCATCTCGACGATCCGCGACTACCAGACCGAGGGCTCGGCGAAGGGACGTCTCGACGCCTGGAAGGTCGCCGGCAACATGATCGCCGAGCGGCCGATGCTGGGCGTGGGCTTCGAGAAGTTCCAGCAGAACTACCGCCGCTTCGATCCCAATGCCACGGACGAGAGCGAAAGCGGTCCGGGCACGCGCGTGGCGCACAACAGCTACCTGCAGATCTGGGCCGAGTGCGGCACGGTGGCGTTCCTGCTCTACATGGTGCTGATCGCCTGGAGCTTCTTCGATCTGTGGCGGTTGAGGCGCGAAGCCGAACGCCGGTACCACTCCAGCTGGATCCTGTCCTATGCGACGATGTTCGAGGCCTCGATGGCGGTCTTCGTGGTGGGCAGCTTCTTCCTCAACCGCGCGCACTTCGACCTCTTCTACCACTTCGTGGCCGTGATCCTGGTCTTCACCACGCTGGCCCGGCGCGCGATGCGGGATGAGACGCTCTATCCGCTGCGCAGCACGGAGCGGGCGCGTCTGGCATTGGAGCGGCGGCGGGGCTTCGCTCCAAGCACGCGGACCGTGACGGTCGGTACCTGACGCATGTGCGGCTTCATCGGTCTGGCCCTGCGGGATCCCCGCCTCGTGCCCGCGCGCGAGTGGCTCTCGAGCATGGCGGCCACGCTGGAACATCGCGGGCCCGATGATGAGGGCATCGAGCTGCGCGCACCCTTCGCCGTGGCTTTCCGCCGGCTCTCGATCATCGATCTCGCGGGCGGGCATCAGCCGATCTGGAACGAGGATCGCAGTATCGCCGTGGTCTGCAACGGCGAGATCTACAATTACCGGGAGCTGCGCAGCGAGCTGGAACAGCGCGGACACCGCTTCGCGACGCACTCCGACGTCGAGGTGATCGCGCACCTTTATGAGGAGCTGGGGGAGCGCTTCCCCGAGCGGCTGGTGGGCATGTTCGCGGCGGCGGTCTTTGACTGGCGCGTGCCGTCCAGTCCCAGATTGGTGCTCGCGCGCGATCGCATCGGAATCAAGCCTCTGTACTGGGCGCTTTGCCGGCAGGGTCTGCTGTTCGGCAGCGAACCCAAGGCACTGCTGGCTTCCGGCTGGCTGCCCCGCGAGATGCGTGCGGAGGCGTTGCTCGAGTTCCTGATGCAGGGCTATGTCAGCGGCCCGCAGGCCGCATGGAACGGCATGCAGCGCCTCTTGCCCGGCACGACGCTCAGCTGGCGGCCGCTGGAAGCCGAGGGCCGCACACAGCCGAGCCTGCGGCGCTACTGGGACCTGCCGCTCGACGAGCTGCGCGAGCCCGCGCCGGCCGCGGAGATCCTCGAGTGGGTGGATCGCGTGGTGCGGGAGCATCTGGTGAGCGATGTGCCGCTGGGAGCGTTTCTTTCCGGCGGCATCGATTCCAGTTCGGTGGCAGACGCGATGGCGCGCGCGCGCAGTGCCAGTGCCGATGCCAGTGCCGATGCCAGCAACCGTTCCGGTGCGGCCGCGCCGCTGGTCCTGTGCTCCGTCGGCTTCGAGGAACAGGAGTTCGACGAGCTGGAGCGGGCGCGCGCCACGGCGCAGCGACTGGGGGCCACGCACCACACGCGCGTGCTGCGCGCCGATCCGACCTCCGCGCTGGAGGAACTGCCCTGGCTGTTCGATGAGCCGCTGGCCGATCCCTCGTGCGTGCCGACGCTGCTGGTTTCCAAGATGGCGCGCGAGCATGTCACCGTGGCGCTCACCGGCGATGGCGGCGACGAGGTCTTCGGCGGCTATCGGCGCTACGTGTTCGATGTCGCGGAACAGCGCATGCGGCGCTTGCTCGGCCGGAGCGGCAGCCGGCTGGCCGGCCGTATCGGCGCTCATTATCCCAAGCTCGACTGGGCGCCGCGTTTCCTGCGCGCCTCCAGCACCCTGAGCAATCTGGGGCTCGATCCGGCGCGCGCCTACTACCAGAGCCTGACGCAGCTGCCGCGCGAAGCCGCGCTGGGAGTGCTCGCGCCCGAGCTGGCGCGCTCACTCGCCGGCACGGATCCCTTCGAGCGCTTCGCGGAGCACTACCACCGTCCGGCGATCCAGGACAGCCTGTTCCGCGCCCAATACGCGGACTTCCACTCGTTCCTGCCGGATCAGATCCTTGTCAAGGGCGATCGGGCCTCGATGGGGGCGTCGCTGGAGGTGCGGCCTCCGTTCCTCGATCACCGCTTCGTGGAGCGCTTCCTGACGCTGCCGACGCGCGAGAAGGTGCGCGGTGGCCGCGGCAAGCACGCCCTGCGCGAGGCGCTTCGCACGCGCCTGCCGTCTGCGATTCTCGATGGCCCCAAGATGGGCTTCGAGATCCCGCTGCGGCGCTGGCTGGCCGAGGATCTGCAGGCCGTCGTGCGCGAGAGCATCGAAGATCTTCCCAAGGAGTGGTTTGACACCGCTCGCCTGCGTCAGGCGCTCGCGGAGCACGCCGCAGGCCGGCGGGATCACTCCGCGCTGCTGTGGAGTTGCTTCGTGCTCTCCCGCTGGAGACGCCGCCACGGCGTTTGCGATACGCTCCAGTGAGCATTCCCGCCATGCTGCACTCGATCTCCTTTGACGTCGAAGAATACTTTCAGGTCGCCAACCTGCAGGCTGCCTTTCCGCGGGAGAGCTGGTCTGCCGTGGACTCGCGCCTTGCGGTGGGCATGGACGCGATCCTCTCGGCGCTCGATCGGCATCGCGCGCGGGCGACGTTCTTCTGGCTCGGTTGGGTGGCCGAGCGTCATCCCGCGCTGGTGCGCCGCTGTCTCGCCGCCGGCCACGAGATCGCCAGTCACGGTTACGAGCACCGTTTCCTGACGGACATGGATCCGGCGAGCTTCGCGCGCGATCTGGAGCTGACCGAACAGGCGCTGATGGCCGCGGGTGCTCCGCGCCCGATCGGTTTCCGTGCCTCGACCTTCACGCTGGTCAAGCGGACCTGGTGGGCCTTTGACGTGCTTGCCGCGCGCGGCTACGTCTACGACAGCTCGGTGCACCCGGTGCGCCATCCGGTCTACGGCGTGCCCGGATTCGCGCCGGGAATTTCGAGCGTGAGCGTGCAGGACGGCGCGCGCGTCGTCGAGTTTCCGGTTTCAACCTACACGGTGCTGGGCCGCAACGTTCCCGTGGGCGGCGGCGGCTATTTCCGCCTGTTGCCGGGTGCGCTCTCGCGCGCAGCGCTGCGCAGCATCGCGCGCGAGCGGCCGCTGTGCTTTTACCTGCACCCCTGGGAATTCGATCCGGCGCAGCCGCGCGTCGACGCGCCTTGGAGCAAGCGCTGGCGGCACTACCTCAACCTCGACCGCACCCTGCCCCGTCTCGAAGCGCTGCTCGCGGCGCTGCCGTTCGGCACGCTGCGCGAGGTGCTCACCGAGCAGGGCTGGCTGGATGCGGCAGGCTCACTGCGCGCGCGCCCGTAGCATCCCGGCCACGATGCCCAGCACCGTCCGATCGCGCTCGCTGGTCAGCAGGCGCGACAGAGCGGTGAGCACCTCCGGCGCGGGCGCTTCGCTCGCGCACAGCCGAGTCCACAGCAACAGAGCGCGCTCCTCGTCGGAAAGTCCGCTGACGGAGAGCGCATCGATCTCGCCGTGCAGCGCGCGCAGCTGAGGCAGGGCGCTCGGGCCCATGCGCAGCAGCGCCTGCGCTTCGAGCACGACGACCTTTGCCCGCAGGGGGGCATCGGGGGCGGCCGCGATGCGCTGGGCCAGCAGTCGCACACCTTCGGGTGTCCAGTCACCCTGCGAACGCACGCGCAGGTACTCCATCAGGAGCGCAGCCGAAGGGCTCATGCGCTGCAGCGTGACCATGTCGCGCAAGGCAAGGGCGAGTTCGCCTCGCTCGGCGCGTACGTGCGCCAGCAGTGTCCAGGCCGCGATGTTGCCCGGCTCGGAATCCAGCTCATGATCGAGCAGTTCTTGGGCCCGCATGGGATCGAGGCGCAGCAGGAAGCGCGCCCATTGCTCGGTGCTGCCGGCAGCCATGGATTCGAGGCTGCCCGTGTGCGTGCTGCGGAAGCGCTGCAGTCGCTCGATCGCACGCGCCGTGGCGAAGGCGGGAGCGAGGCCCGGCTCGCGCAGGTCGAGCTCCGCGAGCGCCAGCACGATGCGCGGATCGGCGGATTGCACGCGCAGCAACTGCTCCAGCGCCGGGCGATCCGATGCCAGCGATTGCACAGCCCAGCCCAGCGTGCGACTGCCGGCCGGCGGAGTCTTCGCGCTGCATAGCGCCAGCCAGGCAGCCGCACTGGCCGCCGGATCGCCCAGCGCGCCCAGCGCGCGAGCTTCCCATTCCAGGCAGGCGGTTTCGCCCGGTTGCAGCGCCAGGCCCGCGCGCGCCGCCTCGAGCGCCGCGCCGGCATCGTTCCGTTCCCAGGCCTCTGCCGCGCGTGTGGCCGCCTGCTCCGTCGGCGTGAGCGCATCAGCACCCGCGAGTTTCAGGCGCCGCGCCCGCACGCTCGGCTGCTGCGAACCCGACAAGCGCTCCAACTGCTCCCAGGCGATCACGCAGGCGGGATCCCGTTGCAGCAGCGCTTCCAGTTCGCTGCGCGCAGCGGCCTCGAAGCCGCCTCGCAGCAACAACTGCGTGCGCAGCAGACCGGACCAGCGCAGATCGCCAGCCGCCTGCACGCGGGCCAGCAGCGCATCGGCCTGCGGCACCAGCAGTGGTTCTTCGAGGGCGCTGAGCACCAGCGCCAGTCCGCGGGCACCGGCCAGCGCGCGGAAGGACCCGACGGAATCCTCGGCCTGCGGCTCGAGCAGCTGTGCCAGCAAGGACTGTTGCGGCCCGGCTGCGGCAGATGACGGCTGCGATGCCGCCGCGGTCGGCTGGGTCGAGGCAAGTCCCGCCTGTGTCAGCGGACCGGGTTTCCAGCCGGCGTTGCGCGCCGCCTGCAGGCCCGCATTCCAGGCCTGTTGATCCAGGCTGGCGTGCCGCGAGAAGACCCGCAGCAACTCGGCCTGACCCTGCGTCTCCGCGGCCTCGAGACGCTCGAGCGTGGCGGTGAGCGCCTTCTCATCGCCCAGCGCAGCCTCGCAGGCGGCGCGTTGCAGCAACAGCTGCTTGCCGCGGAAAGGCTGGCCCGCACGCTCCAGCGCGATGGACAGGAGCAGCGCCGGTCGTGCCGCACCGCGTGCGACCCATTCGCGCAGCATGCTCTGTGCGCGCGCCGCTTCCGGCGCAATCTCGCGCACGAACTTCGGAAGCTGCGCTTCCAGCGCGGCCGGATTGCCGGCCGTCAGCGCCGCACGTGCATAGAGCTCAAAGGCGCCGGGCAACGGCAACCAATCGGCTGTCAGCGGTTCTAGGCGCTCCAGCGCGGCGGCTGCGGTGCCCACCTCCAATTCGAGGCCTGCGATTTCCAGCTGGCCCTGAATCTGCAGCCACTCGGCAGGCACGGAGCGAAGCGTCTGTAGCGCCTCAAGGCGGTCGCCGCGATGGCGCGCGGCCTGCGCCATCGCCAGTCGGCCGAAGCCCTCCGGGTCGGCGAGGCACAGCCGGCGACGAATCCGGCCGTCGAGCAGTTCCGGAGGCAGCGCCGCGATGCGTGCTCGCAGACCGGCATCGATGCCGCCCTGCTCGACGCGCGCCAGCAGCGCTGGCAGCAAGTCGGCGCGCCGATTGCGCTGCGTGGCGATGGCGATCGACAGATCCAGTGCGGGCGGGAAACGCGGCACGCGCTCCAGCAGCGCTCTCAGGAACTCCTCCGAGCGTGCGCTGGCGCCCTCCTCAAAGGCGATCTCCGCCAGCCGGAAGAGCTCGTAGGGCGAAGATTCGAAGCTGATCTCCGGGCGCTGGCCAGCCTTGAGGCGCGTGCGGACTTCTGTCTCGTCAAAGCCCGTGATCTTCAGCTGGGCTTCCCCTTGCCGCTTCCATTGCTCGATCAAAGCCTGTGCCTGCTGGGGGAGCAGCGTGATGGCGCGCGCGAGCCGCTCGTCGGGCAGGCGCAGTCCGCCGTGCGGATTGCTGCGCTCCAGTTCCGCCAGACGCAGCCAATCCGCTCCGTTACCCGTCGGGTCGAGCGCAACAGCGCCTTCCAGGGCCGTGCGTTCCTCGCCGCTGAGGCCCAGATCGCGGCAGCACTCGGCCCAGGCTCTGTACGCACTCGCATGCGCCAGCGGGAAGGGCTCGGGCTCGTCTTCGCTGAGGTAGCGCGAGAGCTGAAAGCGAGCAATCTCGCGGTTCTCGCGCGTGCCGAAGCGATGGAAGGCCGTGCCCGTGTACAAGAGCGGAAGGCGACTGATTCCTACGGGAAGGACCTCCGCAAGGCGATTGCCCGCGTTGAACAGGCGGATCGGCTCGGCATCCGGATTGTCGAGCGAGCCGTAGGCGATGCGCGCAGCCGTGGAATACAGCGCCAGCGTGCCGTTGCGCCCGGGCTCCATCCATTCTGCGGCCACCAGATTGCCAAGTCGCCAGCGCTCCGTCTCCGCCAGCTCGCGCAGCCACAGTTCGGCCAGTGCCGCCTGCTCGCGCACACCCGGTTGGGCCCAGCCCAGCGTGCACAGGTCGAGCGCGCGGTCGCGCTGTCCCGCTGCCGTCAGCAGCGCCACCACCGGGGCCAGCTGTTCGGAACGGAACTCTCGTGAGAGGCTCCAGCCGTAGGAAATCAGCGCGTTTGCATGGAGCCGGCTGGATCGTTCGCACAGATCGAGCACCTCCGCCGCGAGCGGCTCGGCACGCGGTCCCAGCAGCGTCCGCAGCTCGCCGATGCGTGCCACGCGGCGCGGATCGGTAAGCTCGCGACCGCACAGGTCGCGCACGTAGATTTGTGCCTTGGCGCTTTCGCTGTCGACCAGTTCGTCATCGACCAGCTGCAGGGCGCGCTGCTCCGCCGCATCGGCCAGCGCGCGCTCGCTCTGGCCGAGCAGAGCGCGACCGGCACCGTCCTGCGCATGCGCGCTCATGAACTCCGTCGCCAGCTGCTGCGCCGCCTCGAACTCGCCGGCCGCCAGTTCCAGCCGGATCCGTGCGCGCTGCTGCTCGATCGAAAGCTCGCCCAGCTCCTGAAGGCGCTGGAAATCCGACCGGGCACGCGCATAGGCACCCAGCTCCAGCAGCAGCGAGCTGCGCTCGGTGAGGATCGTGCGCTCGAGGGCCTGCTGGCCTTCATCCTTGGCGAGCTGCCCTGCCAGCTCGAGCGCGGACAGGCGCTCATCGCGCGGGAGGCTGCGGGTCTGTGCGCGGCGCTGGTAGGCGGCGTAGAAGCCGGCAGCGTCTTCATGTTCGCTCGTCGTCACCAGAGCCAGGGCGCCGAGCACGGCACCACCGGCGAGCATCAGCGGGAGGATTGTTTTCCACTTCATGACGGACAGTGTTGGGCGGCGAATGGGGACGGGGGAGTCTAGCGCGTCAGGAGCGAGTCTTCCTGTGCGGGAAGTCCAGCAGCGCGTATTTGCGCATCTTGTTAAACAGCGTGGCGCGGTTGACATCGAGCATGCGCGCGGTGCTCTGGCGGCAACCTTCGTTGAGTTCAAGCGTCCGGCGGATGATCTCGCGCTCCGGCTCCTCGAGCGCCTCGCGCAAGGGGATTCCTAGCTTAACGGGCAGCAGCGGGGCTTGCTGCTCCAAGAGCGGAGCTGTCTGCAGGCTTCCAAGACCCAGCTCTCCGGTCTCGATGACCGGTCCGCGCGCCAGCAGCACGGCGCGCTCGACGGCGTGCTCCAGCTCGCGCACAGTGCCCGGCCAGTGGTGCGCCAGCATGGCCTGCTCGGCCGCCGGCGTGAAGCCCTGCGACTCGCGGCGGTGCTCCGCGGCGTAGCGTGCGCGGAAGTGCTCGGCGAGCAGCAGCACATCGCGCGGGCGCTCGCGCAGCGGTGGCAGGCGCAATGTGACGATGTGCAGGCGCCAGTACAGATCCTCGCGGAAGCGACCGGCGCGCACTTCGGCCTCCAGATCGGCGTTGGTGGCCGCGATCACGCGCGCATCGGTCTCGCGCGTGCGTGATTCGCCCACGCGCTCGAAGCGACGCTCCTGCAGCACTCGCAGC
>SYGM01000041.1 GCA_005799545.1 Planctomycetia bacterium
CAGACCACCTTCGGCATCAGCCGCGATGACGGCGCGCGCTTCATCCCCCGCTACATCGAACTCGGCATCCTCGAGGTCGATCCCTTCGAGTCCCTCGACACCCAGGGCGTCGGCAAGCTGATGCGCATCGCGGTCGAGGACGGCCGTGCGGCGCGCCGCCAGCTCAAGGTCGGCGTCTGCGGCGAGCCCGGCGGCGATCCGCGCTCGATCGAGTTCTGTCATGCGCTGGGGCTGGACTACGTGTCCTGCTCGCCCTGGCGTGTGCCGCTCGCCCGTCTCGCGGCCGCTCAGGCCGCGCTGCGCCGCATCCGTGCGCTCGAGACAGCGGCCGCGGAGCGCGAAGAGCGCGCGCAGAGCGCGTAAGCGGAAGGCCAGCGGCTAGAAGTCGTCGAGCTTGTCCTTCTGCAGCACATCCAGCATGCGCACGACCACGCGCGAGACACGCCGGATCTTGTCGTAGTCCAGCTTCTCGGCATCGTCCGTGGGCTGGTGATAGTCCTCGTGAACGTCCGCGAAGAGGAAGCAGGCCGGAATGCCGGCCTTGACGAAGTTGTAGTGGTCGGAGCGCTGCCAGTATTCATCCGCGCTCGTCAGCTTGGGGAAGCCTTCCAGCGGCGCCACGGACTCCGCAACGCGCGTGAGGAAGCTGTAGCTCTTGTGCTCGGCGGTCGGCGTGATCAGCAGCTTGTCCGGCGCGTTGCGCCCGATCATGTCGATGTTGATGTTGGCGACGGCCTTGCAGCCCTCGGGGAGCCAGGGCTTGGCGTTCCAGGCTTCGGAACCCCACAGGCCCTTCTCTTCGCCGCTGACCCACATGATCAGCACGCTGCGACGCAAGGGCCCCATGTGCGTCAGCGCTTCCGCAACCGCCAGCAGCCCGCAGGTGCCCGAACCGTTGTCGTCCGCGCCGTTGTAGATGCCCTTGCGGCCCACGCCGACGTGGTCATAGTGCGCGCTGAGGATGATCACTTCCTTGGAGAGCACCGGATCGCTGCCCGGCCAGTAGCCGCACACGTTCTCCATCTGCAGCTTGCCGCCCGCGTTCGTCGCCGGCCGCGTCTCGCGCACGTTGAGCTCCAGCACCGCCGTGGCGAGCTCGCTTTCCTTGACGCCCAGCAGGCCCAGCAGGCGCTGCTTCGCCTCGGCGCCCAGATACACGGAGGAAACCGCGGGCGAACGCTGCGGCCGATCGTCGCTGGCGCGCGCGAGCTGATAGGAACCCTTGGTGAGGTTCTCCAGATCCCCCGCGAAGCGCTTCTCATAGCTCTCGCCCTTGTAGTCCGCCGGCGGAATGACCAGCAGGCCGCGCGCGCCCGCACGCCCCAGTGAACGGCGCGCCTCGCGCAGGTCCTTGCCCGAGTCGAGCACCAGCACCCACTTGCCTTCGGCGGCCACTTTCTCGAGTGCTTCCTTGGAAGCATCGCCGCCGAACACCAGCGTACCCTCCAGCGGCTGCTCGAGGCGACCGGAGCCGCGCCCGACCCAGTAGTCCTTGCCCAGCTGCAGCACAGCCGTCTCCTGCTTGTCGCCAACCTTGCGCGTCAGTTCCACCTGACTTGCCGCAACGTCCACGGCGGTGCTGTCGAGGTCCCAGCGGTAGAAGTAGCCCTGCTCCGCACCAGGCTGCCAGCCCAGACGCTCCAGGCGTGCGCGCAGGAAGCGCGCCGCGATCTTGAGTCCTTCGCTGGGTGTGTCGCGGCCGGCGAGTTCATCGCTGGCGATGAAGAACACATCCGAGCGCAGGTTGACCTCGCGAATGGAGTCCAGCGCGAGCGTCAGCTTCGCGGAGGGTTCGGCGGCGCTCGCGCCCGCATTGCCGGCGGCAGTACCTGCAGCGGCGCAGACAACGGGGCAGGACAGGAGGCCGGCGACCAGCACACAGAGAGAAGGACGGAACAGCTTCATGGCTTGGGGCATCATCCTAGCGAGTCGTCCGGCGGGCAACCTAGCTGATCGGGTCCGGCGGGAGCTTTTCCCCACCGGCGCCCGGCTCACCGCGTGAGCGCAAGAGGCGCATCGTCGAGGCACCAACGCGCTCGAACATCGCCTCGAGCTCGTTTTCGCGCGAGCGCTGCGCGAGATCGTCGCGGTTGGCTGCGCACCATGGGCAGCCGGCGGCGTCGATGTGAAAATCCACGAACTCGGCCATGCCGGCATCCAGCGAACCCGCCAGTCGGCGCGCCAGCCAGTGACGCGCGGGACAGGAGACGCGGAAGCGGCGCCAGACCTGCGCCACGTCGATGGATACCTGCCCGGGTTCCTCAGAGAGGCTCTCCGCGAGCTGCGCCGAGCATTCACCGCGCGCATCCACCGCCGCCGTCAGCTCGCGCATGCGCTTGAGCGCGCGGAATTTGACGCCGGCGACGGTCGTCTGGTCGCGCAGACCCAGCTGCTCCCAGGCATCGCGGTTGCGCCAGCCGGCCGAGAACAGCGCCTCGATCACCATCAGGCGGCGGAACTCGCGCTCCGTCCAGGTTTCCTGCACCCACTCGCGCAGCACCTCGGCCAGCAGTTCCGAGCCGCGCTGATCCAGATCGCTGCGCTCGCGCAGTGTCAGCGGCGTCTGCTCCTCGCGGACCAGATCCTCGATCGCCGCACCCTCGTCCGTGTCGCCCGCGAACTGCCCGCCGAACTGTCCACCGAACTGCAGGGCGCGCTGGCGGCGCAGGTGGTCGATGGTGCGGTTGCGCAGAATTCCGAAGAGATACTGTTCGAAGCTGTAGCGCGGATCGAAGCCGGCGATGCCGCGGATCGCGCCCAGAAACGTCTCCTGCAGCACATCCTCGCAGGCATCGCGATCGCGCACTCGACGTCGCACGAAGCTGTAGAGCCGGCCCTGATACTCGCGCTGCACGCGCAGCCATTCCGTGTCGTCGCGCTCGATGAGGCGCGCGATGTCCGGCTCGTAATCGCTCACGCTCCGCTCCCGCCGCGCAGCAGCATGAGGGCCACGAACAGCGACACCGCACCGAGCAGCAGCAGCACGAAGCTC
Source organism: Planctomycetia bacterium (assembly GCA_005799545.1). Classification (GTDB taxonomy): domain Bacteria; phylum Planctomycetota; class UBA1135; order UBA1135; genus SYGM01. The sequence continues at coordinate 2,993 of SYGM01000041.1, forward strand.
ACGGACAGCACGCGCACCGCCAGATGGTAGCCGCGCGCGGCCACGCTGTTGTCGAGCGGAGCTTCCAGATCGTAGCGCACGGTGAGATAGAGCCCGCGCACCAGCCCCACCAGCACTTCCAGCGTGAAGAGCACGATCGACAGCGGCCACTCCAGACCGCGCGAGCGGGAGCTGGGCGGCAGCGGGATGACTCCCCCTCCGCGCACCGCAGGATCCTGCACGGACTCCGCAGTCCATGGTGTGGCCTTCGAGCTCTGCTTCCAACCGGACTTGAAACCGCTCCAGAGTCCCTGCACCAGACCGACCAGCGTCTCGAGCAGACCGGCGAACACGCTGCGGGCGGCTTGGCTGCTGTCGGCTGCGGTGCTGTCGGCTGCGGTGCGTTCGGACTCCAGCGGCGGTGGGACCTGCGGCCCGGGCAGCAGGCTGGGAACCAGTGCCGGGCGCGTCGAGGACCCCTCTAGCGCCGCCACCCGCAGCGGCGTGGGCGGCTGCGCGCGCTGGCGCGGCGGCAAGGGCTGTGAGAGCCCTTCCAGCGCGCCGAGCGCTTCCAGTTCCGCGAGCAGTTCGCGCACGGACGCGTAGCGCCGGGCCGGATCCAGCCGCAGGCATCGCTCGACGATGCGGCGCAGCTCGGCGGGAAAATCCGCCTCGAAAGGCGGCGGCACATCGGTTTCGCGCAGCGGAATCGCGCCGGGGATCTCGCTCTGGAACGGCAGCTTGCCGCTGAGACACTCGTACAGGATGACACCCAGCGAGTAGATGTCGGCGCGCTCGTCCCCGCGCGCACTCAGCATCTCCGGCGCCATGTACTGCGGCGTTCCGCGCGAGAAGGACAGCGTCATGCGCCCTTCGCCGAGGAGGCGCGAGAGACCGTAGTCCCCCACGCGCACCTCATCGCCCTTGAGAAAGATGTTGGCCGGCTTGAGATCAAAGTGCGCCAGACGCAGCTCGTGCAGCGCGGCGACACCGTTGGCAGCCTGGGCGAACAGGCGCAGCGCCTCTTCACGCGTCAGGCGACCGGCGCGCAGCACCTGCGCCAGCGTGCGATCGCCCGCGTAGCCCATCACCAGATAGGGAACGCCCATCACACTGCCCAGATCCTCGACCGTCACCAGGTTGGGGTGATCGATGGTCGCAAAATGCCGCACCTGCTCGAGTTCGCGCTCGATCGCGGCGCGCGCCGCATCATCGCCGACTTTCAGAAACTTGATCGCGAAGGACTTGCCGATCGAGTGCTTGCGCGCCTTGTAGACTTCGCCGAAGGCGCCGCCGCCGAGGCGATTGAGGATCTCGTAGCCCGGCACGAAGTCCGGCTCACGAAAGCGCGCGTAGAAGGCCTCCCAGTCCATTTGCCGCGCGTGAGTCTAGCCCGAACGCTCCGAGGGCATCAGTGTCAGCGCGAAGGGCGGCTTGCCGGCCGCTCGCGCACGCGGTTCGATCCACAAGCGCTCCCTGAGCGGCAGCGGCACGCTCAGCGCACGCGCACCCAGCGCGGCGCCGCGCAGGAAGCCTCCCGAGCAGGAGATAATCACATCCGCTGACTGCAGGCTCAGCGTCACTTCGTGCTCGAGATCCGCAACCCGCAGGTGATGCTTGTTGCGCGAGCCGATGCGCAGCGCACCCTCCGGGCCGTCGGCGAGCAGCAGGATCGAGCGCGCGCCCTCGCAGTCCTCGCTGCTCTCGATGGAGAGCCGCGCCGAAGTCGAATCGAGGCTCAGCAGCGCAAAGCGCAGCAGCAGCCGCCCGCCGAGCACGATCAGATCGCCGTGCTGCAGGCGCAGCGGTCCGGGATGAGCGACTCGGCCGGCGATCTCGACCGGTGCCTCGGGATCCGGGATCAGCCAGTACTGCACGCCGCCGCGCAATGAAAGCCGGCGTTCGAGGTAGCCGTGCCGGGCGCGCAGCGGAGCCAGAAAACCAAGATCCACTCCCGTCTCCGCCGGCCTCGAGGCACGGTGGCCGAACTGCCAGCGCTCGCCGCCCAGCACCAGATGCTCGCCCCCGTCATCGACGGCGAGGTGAAAGCGCGGCGCACTCATGACCAGCCTCTACGCACGCGGCTGGGTGGGATTTCCGCCCGCGCGGGCCTTTCAGCCCGCCGTGACGACCCCGCCGCCGACCTCGCGGGCCGAGAGGAACGCCTTGCGTGTCTTGGAGAACAGCTCTTCGCGCTGCTTCACGTCGGGTGCCGGGATGGCCGTGATGCCCACGGAGATCACCACCGGGTCGCCCACCAGGTCGACCAGTCCGCGCTTGTGCGCCAGATCACCCACCCGGCGCGCCATCACGGCGGCGCCGTCGGGACCGGTGCGCGGCAGCAGGAACAGGAAGGAATTCTCATCGAAGCGGCCGAGGATGTCGGTGTCGCGCGAAGCCTCGAGGAACACCGAGGCCAGCTCGCGCATCACCTCCGCCCGCACCTGACCTTCGAAACCGAGCATCACGCAGGCCAGCGGATCGTGGAAGCGGCGCGAGCGCTTGAACTCTTCGTCGAGCTTGTAGTTGAGGAACGCGAAGTTGAACAGGCCCGTTTCGGGATCGACCAGCGCCGACACGAGGTTCTGATCCGGCTTGCCGGCGAGGTCCGTCAGCAGCTTTTCCGGCACGGGATTTTCCTCACCGCCCTGACCGCGTTGATCGCGCGCCAACGGAGCGCGCGCCTCGGAGTGCTGCGCGAGCAGATCGCGCAGGCGCGAAGGCTGGATCGGACGCTCGATCACGCCCGTGGCGCCGCAGAAGCGCGCGATGCCCTCGGCAAGCTTGTTGTCGCGATCGATCACGACGAAGGTGCGCGCGCGGGTGTGACCGGTCAGCTTGCGCACGTTCTCGTACACGTTGCCGCGGCGCAGCCACCCGTCGACCAGCAGCACATCCCCCAGCGAGGGCGGGCAGGTCAGCAGCTGGTCGAGTTCGGCGATGCCGTCGACTTCCCAGCCGTCGAGATTGCTCGTCGCGGCGCGCACGTTGGCGAGCAGGGACTCATCGGTGGTGAGGACTCGAATCGTGCGCAGACCATCGCCCATGGATTGGAGGCTTTCTTTCAAAGGGAGGGGTGATCCGCAGTCTCGCATCCCGCAGGCCTCGCTCGCAACCTTCCGTTGCACGGTCCCCCGGTCAGGGCTTCTGCGTGGCAAAAACGAACCCGGTCTGGACCGGAGGGCGAGGAGCACTCCAACCAGACCGGGCAACTGTGCAAAGATTCCGAATCAGCGCTTCGAGAACTGGAAGCCGCGGCGTGCACCGCGACGACCGTACTTCTTGCGCTCCTTGCGGCGGCTGTCACGGGTCAGCAGCGCGCCTTCCTTGAAGGCCACGTCGAGACCCGGGTTGATCGACTTCAGCGCGCGGGCAAGGCCCATGCAGATCGCGTCGGACTGGCCGACGAGACCGCCGCCATCCACGGAGCAGAGCATGTCATAGTTGCCCAGCACTCCGGCGGCGCGCAGCGGCTGCAGCGCGCGCTCCTGCATCTGCAGGTTGGGGAAGTAGTCCGCGATGGGACGGTTGTTGATCAGGACACCGCCCGCGCCGGCCGAAAGGCGCACGCGCGCGACAGCGGTCTTGCGACGGCCAAGACCCCAGATGAATTGCGTGTTGCTCATGTGAAATGCGATTCGAAGAGGGTCGATCAGGCGGTGACGGTGACGGGCTGCTGCGCGCTGTGCGGATGGTTGGGGCCCGCGTAGACCTTGAGGCGCGCATACATCTGGCGACCGAGGATCGTCTTGGGCAGCATGCGACGCACGGCCAGACGGATGATTTCTTCCGGACGACGGCCCTGCAGGTCGAGATAGTCGACTTCCTTGCGGCCGCTGGGGTAGCCGGTGTAGTGAGCGTAGGTCTTCTGCTCGCTCTTCTTGCCGGTGATCTTGACCTTGTCGGCGTTGACCACGATCACGAACGCGCCGGTCTTGGAGTTGGGGGTGAAGGTGGGCTGATCCTTGCCCATGAGCTTCATCGCGATGTCAGAGGCCATGCGGCCGAGGACGCGATCCGACGCGTCGATCACGAGCCAGCGCTCCGGAGCGGAGCCGTTGTGAATGTGGGTAGTGGACATAAGGTCTGAAAGCTGGGCCAGCCCCACCCGCCGCAACGGCGGGAAGGAGATGACGCTGGAGAAAATCCGGGGGAGAGAAGGTACCCGCCCCGGAGGGGGCTTGCAAGCCCCCGGGGGTCCCGGAATGCGCCGAGGAGCGAGAATGCTCCGCCGTCAGTAGACTCGAATCCAGGTTCCCGGGTCGTCGGCGAGCTCCCCCACCAGCACTTCGACACCCTGGGGCAGGCCTTGCACCAGTCCTCCCGGCGGGGGCAGCCAGCCGGAGCCGGTCGGTCCGGCCACGGCAGCTGGCAGCGCCTGACCCCGCTTCCAGGCGCCGTGGTAGCTCCAGGCCCCCTCGAGCCGACGCCAGACCCGGGCCAGAGCAGGACCCGTCCACGGCCCCGTCGAAGGCCCCGTCGAAGGCTCCGTCGAAGTTTCCGGCCGCAGCGCAGGCAATTCACCGACCCGCAGCCGCTGCACGCGAATCTGGGAGGCGCGCCAACCAGGTGTTTCGATGTGCAGCGGCGCAGAGTAGCTGAGGCCGGTGCTCAACTGCGCGCGCGCCGCAGCGGGCTCGATGTCGAGCTTCAGGCCCCCAGCGGAATCCGCCCAGCCGCGAACCTCCAGCTGCACCACGCCCAGCTCGCGCTGGATCCAAAGCTCCGAACCGAACGTGCCCTCGTAGACGCGCAGGCGCTGCCAAGCCTCCTCGCGCGGCCAGTTCCAAACCCACAGCAGCGCCCCACTCAGCACGGCCAGCGCCATGGCCCAGCCCACGCGCCGACAGGCGAGCACGCACAGTGTCGCCGCCGCCAGCAGCGCCCAGCCCGCGGGTCCCAGCGCCACGGGCGTCACGGCCAGCTCGGGAAAGGGCCGCAGCAATAGCCCCGGTGGCCAGGCAGATTCGCCGGCCGGGGTTGTTTCGAAGGCCACGAAGCGCGCTCGGCCCAGTCCCGGCTCATCTTGGGCGAAGCTCAGGCGCGGCTCGCGTGGAGGCCCGTCCGCGGAGTCGAACAGCACCGGCAGCACGAACTCGCCGCTCTCGCCGGCCTGCAGCTCACACTGCACGCGTGTGTGCGCTTCGATCGAGAGCTCGCGCAGCGGCCCCTCGAGCTGTACGCGCACCAGCTGCACGCTGCGCTCACTCATGACTCGAGCCTCCCGCGGCGCGTTCTGCTGCCAGCGCTCTGCTGCCAACGTTCTGCTGCCAGCGCTCTGCTGCCAGCACCAGCGCAGTGCCCACCGCGGGCCAGATCAGCTCCCCTGGAGCCACCGGCGCGCGCAAGGCCAGATCAAGGGGCGAGAGCCGCGCAATCCAATCCAACCAGGCCGGAGCCTGCGGCAACTGCTCCGCTCCGAGCACCGGCGGGATCCGGGCCGCCAGCACGGGCAGCAGCAGGCACCAGCGCCAAGCGCTGAGCGGTGTCAGAAGCCACATCACGAACGCACCCAGCAGCACCGGCACGAACAGCCAGGACTCAGGCCTATGCGCACCGGAGGCGAAATCGAGACTGGCGGCAGCGGCCAGCAGCGGCAGAGCCAGCGCAATCGTGCGCAGCGCAATCGTGCGCAGCGCCTGCGGCTGCGCAGATCGGTGCAGGCAGGCCCACAGCAACCAAGGCAGCCAGCCCAGCGCCAGCCGACTGTGCTCCGGGGCGCTGGTCCACTGAATCAGCAGCGCACTCAGTCCAAAGACCGGGATCAGCCGCCAGGACAGCCGCGCGCTCACGGCGACGACTGCTTGTCCTTGTTCGGATCGGACAGCGCGCGCGTCTGGATCGAAGGCATGTCCCAGCGCACGTCGACCAAGGTCCAGTCCTGCGGGGCCTGCTCTTCGCTGCCGCGGAGGAGCTGCGCCGCCTTGGCGATCGAGCGGAACTTCAGTTCGCTGGGCAGTTCGCCGGGCTGACCGCTCCACGGCGCTCGCCCGAACAGGATGCGGCGCTGGTTCTCCAGCTGCAGGACCACACCCGGATTCTCGACGCTAGCGGAGCGCGCCTGCGTTGCATCGATCAGCATCGGCCCCAGCGTGTCGAGGTCCAGCGGCAGGAGACTCTTGCGCAGAAAGATCGCCACCGAAAGCGCATCGATATGGCGGGCCTGCGTCAGGCGCGAGCCCGCCGCGGCTCGATCGAAGCTCTTGTCGTTGGGACCGAGCACGGGCAGCAGCCGCTCCTGCACACGCGGTGGCTCCGGCCAGTTGCCGGGAAGCAGATAGCCTTCTTCACTGACGAGCAGGAAGCCCTCGCCGCTGCGTACGCAGGCCACCGGGCGGCGCAGGCGCACCGGCAGTTCACAGCCATCGGGCCAGATCGCGCGCGGTGTACCGACCTGCGCCACGAAAGGCAGACCTTCGACGGCGGAGCGGATGCGATCGAGGCCCTGCGTGTCCTCCACGCGCGTGGCGGGCAGCTGCGCCAGCAGCTCCTGCAGCTCGTATGACCAACGCGGGTCCACAAACTCCGCCAGTCCCCCGTCGAGATGCGCGCGGCGGGTGTCGATGGTGGTGAACTCGGCCGCCTGTACGGTGTCGCCGAGGCGCTCGATCGACCAGATCAGCGCCAGCGCCAGAAATCCCAGCGGAACCCAGAGACGAACGCGCCCACAGCGCCCGTGGGAGCGCCGCGTCACGGGTTCCCCACGATCCCGCTGCGCAGCCATGCCGTCCGGAGGCGCCAGCCTCAGTTGCGCGAACCGACCAGCGGGGTCTCGACGCTGGAGACGTTGCTCGCGGCACCCGCGCGGCGGGTCTGGTCTTCGATGAACAGGTCGATCGTAGCCTGGATTTCGACGACCTCATCGCGCGACAGCGTCAGCGCCTTGCCTGACTGGGCATGCAGCTCATGACCGAGCAGGCGCGAGAGCACCTTGAGCGAAGCGAGCTGGCGGAGGGCGGCGTTGGAGGCACGGCTTTGCGGTTGGATGTCCATGGATTGATCGCGGTGAGAGGATCGCGGGGGTCTGCGCTTCGATCGGCGGCAAGAATCACGATCCAGAAGCGGACCACCCTTCCTTCCCGATTCGGCGAGTGCTTAGATACTGCGCTGGAGCCCCGTTCTCAAGTCCGGAACTCGAGATCCTCTCCGCTCCCGTCCCATTCCTGCCAACGCACCATGAGCGCCGACCACCCCCAACTGCCCGAGGAGCCTGCGACCCCTCGGGAGCGGCGGCAAAAGCGCGAGGAACGGCGTGCCGGGCGCAAGGCGGAGCGGGCAAAGAAGGCGCACGAGCTGCTGCACAAGGACCAGCCGGCCGAAGATCTCTCCCGGGCCCCCGAAGTCTGGCGCGGCTACCGGCTCTCGAGCTTCCAGCGCCGTGCCATCGCCGCCATCGAGCGCGGCGGTGACGTGCTGGTGAGCGCCCCCACCGGCGCCGGCAAGACGCTGGTCGCCGAGTACGCCATGCACGCGGCGATCGAACGGGGCAAGCGCGTGGTCTACACCTCGCCCATCAAGGCGCTCTCCAACCAGAAGTATCGCGACTTCCGCGATGTGCCCGGCCTCGATGTGGGCCTGATGACCGGCGATGTCACCATCCGCCCCGAGGCGCAGGTGCGCATCATGACCACGGAGATCCTGCGCAACGCGATCTTCGAGAATCCCAAGCTCCTGCACGATGTCGAGTACGTGATCTTCGACGAGGTCCACTACATGGACGACTTCGAACGCGGCTCGGTCTGGGAGGAGAGCCTGATCTTCGCGCCGCAGTCGATCCGTTTCGTCTGCCTGTCGGCGACGATCTCCAACGCCGAGGAGCTCGGCGCCTGGCTGCGCGAGATCCGCTCGCGCGAGGTCAGCGTGATCCTCTCCTCGCGCCGGCCTGTGCCGCTGACACACCTGCACTACACCGAGCGCAGCGGCATCTTCGAACTGCACGAGATCGACCGCGTGCGCAAGCACGAGCTCGAGCGCGCGGGCCGCATCGGCCGCGGCAAGGACCGGCACCGCGTGCGTCAGGACCGGCGCCACACGCGCCGCGGCACGGGCCGCGAGCTGACCGAGGTGCCCGATCCCGCTCCGCTCTTCGATCACCTCGAGCGCGAAGGCCTGCTGCCCGCGCTGGTCTTCGCCTTCAGCCGCAAGGACTGCGAGCGTCTGGCGCTCGCCAACGCAGGACGCGATCTCCTGAGTCGCGAAGACAAGCGTCGGCTCGATGCCCTGGTCGATGAGCTGGTTCGCGTCTTCCAGCTGACCCACGCCATGGCCGAATCGCCGCTCTTCCAGCTGGCGCGGCGCGGCGTGGCCTACCACCACGCGGGCATGCTGCCGATTCACAAGGAACTGGTCGAGCGCATGTTCACCTCGGGCCTCATCCGCCTGCTCTTCACCACCGAGACCTTCGCGCTGGGCATCAACATGCCGGCGCGCGCCGTGGTCTTCTACAGCCTGCGCAAGTTCGACGGCGTCAGCTTCGACTACATGAGCACGCGCGACTACATGCAGATGGCCGGTCGCGCCGGACGCCAGGGCCTCGACGACACGGGACTGGTCTTCACCCTGCTCGCGCCCAAGGACCTTGCCGAAGCGCCGCTCAAGCGCCTCATCGACGGGCGACCGGAGCCGGTCGAGAGTCGTTTCCGCCTGGCCTACTCCTCGATCCTCCACCTCGTCGAGCGCCTCGGCCGCGCACGCATGGGCGAAGCCTGGGAGAAGTCCTTCAACCGCTTCCAGCACCGTCTGGTGGGCCGCAAGCAGGAGGAACAGAACCGCCGCCAGCAGGAGCGCGTGCTCGAGAGCCACCTGGCGCTGCTGGAGGAACTCGGCTACGTGCGCGGCGAGGAACTCACGCCGCGTGGCCGTTTCGCCAAGCTGATCAACGGCTACGAGCTGCAGGTCACCGAGCTGCTCTTCCGCGGCGTACTCGAGAACCTCTCACCGCCGGCGCTGGCCGTCGTGTTCACCGCCATTCTCTACGAGGATCGCAAGAAGCAACCCGCCGAGGTCTTCGTGCCCGCCAAGTACTTCTCCGCGCTGCGAGGCAGCGTGACGCGCGAGATCCGCGCCCTGCGCAGCAAGGCCGGCGAGCACCTGCTGATGGAGACCATCAAGCCGGTCGACTGGGGCCTCACCGTGCCGCTGATGGCCTGGATCGAGGGCGCCGACATCACTGCGCTGGAAGAGCGCAGCGACGCCACGCCGGGCGACATGGTGCGCACCTTCCGCATGAGCATCCAGCTGATGCGCCAGGTGCGCCGCGCGATTTCGAAGGATTGGGATCTCCACGAAAAGCTCGACGAAGCCGTGCAATTGCTCAATCGCGACGAAGTCGACGCGCGCCGGCAGCTGGAACTGGGCTAGCGCCTGCCTGCATGGATGGCAGGGCAGACGGCAGGCTGCGCCAAGAGGCCACCTTGAGGAGCAGCGCGGCAGCCACTGCGCCTGCTTCTCAAGGCCTTCTCACCCATCCCGCGCGCAGCGGAAGCCCACGTGGTTCGAACCCGTGCTGACCTCGCCCTTTCCACGCGCTCCCACCATGTAGCGCGTGCAATACTGCGCCGTGCACAGAAACGAACCTCCGCGCTGCACGCGTTTTTCCACGCCGGGCTCCAGCGGATCGAGGCTGTCCAGAGGCCCGCGGACGGAGAAGTTGTCGTAGGCATCGGCCCGGTACCAATCCGCGGTCCACTCCCAGACATTGCCCGCCACATCGCACAATCCGTACGCGTTGGGAGGGAACTGAGCCACGGGAGCCATGCCCGCATAACCGTCCTCACCGCTGTCGCGCTGAGGGAATTCGCCTTGAAAGAGATTGGCCATCCAGCGACCGTCCGGCCGGAGTTCATCGCCCCAGGGGTAGCGTCGCTGTTCAAGCCCGCCGCGCGCCGCGTACTCCCACTCGGCCTCCGTCGGCAGGCGCTTGACGGCCCAGCGCGCGTAGGCCTGCGCGTCCTCGAAGGCCACATGCACCACCGGACTCTGCTCCCGTCCGCGGATGCTGCTGCCCGGACCTTCGGGCTGACGCCAGTGCGCTCCCGGCACGTAGCGCCACCACAGAAGGGGATTGTCGAGCGCCACGGGCTGCTGACGGGGCTGCTGACGGGGCTGCTGACGGGGCTGCTGACGGGGCTGCTGACGGGGCTGCTGACGGGGCTGCTGAACTGGCGGCGTGAAGACCGCCGATCCCGGCACGAGCAGCTCCGCGGGCGCGCCGGGGAACTGCGCGGGATCGAGCGGGCGCTCGGCGACGGTCCGATAACCGGTGGCATCCACGAAGACAGCGAATTGCGCGTTGGTGACCTCCGTGCGGTCCATCCAGAAGCCCGCAAGACCCACGCGGTGCAGCGGCTTTGCATCGGCGCTGAGTCCCGGCAGTGCGCAGAGCGCATCGCAGGAAGAGTCGCAGCCCATGGTGAACTCGCCGGGCGGAATCCAGACCATGCCGGGCGGCGGATGCGAGGCGCCGGAGGGCGTAGGCGGCGGGCTGCAGGCTGGGGCGAGCACAAGCAGCAGCAGGAACGGCGGCGCTACGCGGGTCATGGACTGTCGGAGCATGCTGGCGAATCTGGACTATACTTCAGGAGCGTGAGAGCGAGCGTCGCGATTCTTGCCGGAATGATGCTGAGCTTGTGCGCTGCGGGTGCACGGGCGCAGAGCACTACGCGCATCAGCGTCGACGCGCTCGGAAACGAGGCCGACAATGCCTCGGGCACGGCGGTGATCAGCGGCAACGGACGGGTGGCCGCCTTCGAGAGCCAGGCCTCCGATCTGGTGCCGGGTGATGTCAACGGCGTGCGCGATGTCTTCGTGGTCGAGCTGGAGACCGGAGCCATCGAGCTGGCTTCGCTCGGCAGTCTTGGCGAGACGGTCGAGAACTCGGCCTCGCGGCCGAGTCTCAGCCACGATGGCCGGCTGGTGGCCTTTCACTCACCTTCGGCACAGCTGGTGCCCGGCGACACGAACGGTTTGTCGGATGTGTTCGTGCGCGACCGCGTGCTGGGCACGCTGCGACGCATCTCCATCGCCAGCGACGGATCGCAGGGCAATGGCATCTCGAGCTTCGCAGCGCTCTCAGGCGACGGACGCTGGGTGGCCTTCCTCAGCAGTGCGCCCAATCTGGTGGCGGGTGATGGCAACCCGCACACCGACGTATTTCTGCATGAGCTCGCCACGGGCATGACGACTCGGATCAGCACGGCCGTCGGCGGCGGTGATCCCGACGGCTACAGCTTCTGGCCCACGATCAGCGCCGACGGCAGTCGGATCGCCTTCCAGAGCTTTGCGACCAATCTGGTCACCGGCGACACGAACGGCTGCGCTGACATCTTCCTGCACGACCGCGTGAGCGGAGGCACGCAGCTCGTCAGCGTCGGCCTCGCCGCCGCCCCCGCCGATGGACAGAGTTCGCACCCGGCGCTGTCGGGCGACGGGCGCTTCGCGGCCTTCACCAGCGTCGCGACCAACCTGATTGCGGGCGATCTCAACGGGTTCGACGATGTATTCATGCGCGATCTCCTCAGCGGATCGATCGAGCGCGTCAGCGTCACGCTGCTCGGGGCGGAAGCCGACAACTGGAGCGCGTTTCCCTTCGTCAGCGGAAACGGGCGCTTCGTCGGATTCAGCTCAAAATCCGACACGCTGGTCGCGGGCGACTCGAATACCGTGCGCGACCTGTTCGTGCGCGATCGCCTGGCCGGGACGACCGAGCAGCTGAGCCTCGATGGCAACAGCGTCGGCGTCGATGACGAGAGCTCCGGACAGTCGATCAGCGCGGACGGACTGCGCTGCGTGTTTCAGAGCGACAACGACGATCTGGTGCCCAACGACCTCAACCTGCGCAGCGATGTGTTCCTGCGCGTGCGGGGTGCGAGCTTCGCGCAGCATTGCTTCGGCGACGGCAGCTTTGGTCCCTGCCCCTGCGGCAACACGGGTCTCTCCGGCCGCGGCTGCGCGCATTCCTCCGATGCGCGCGGGGCGCGGCTCGTCGCCGGCGGCGAACCGACGCTCGATTCGGTGGTGATCGCGGCGCACGAGCTGCCGCCGAGCGCGCTGTGCATCCTGCTGCAGGGTTCGCAGACCATTCCCGCGGCGAGCTTCGGCGACGGTTTGCGCTGCGCGGGCGGACAGCTGCTGCGGCTGTACTCGCGCAATGCCAGCCTGGGCAGCGTCAGCCTGCCGGGACCCTTCGACACACCGCTCAGCGCACGCTCTGCGCAGCTGGGCGCTCCGATTCCCACTGGCGCGCAGCGCTGCTACCAGTTCTACTTCCGCGATGCCGCGGCGGGCTTCTGCCCAGCGCCGCTGGGCAGCACGTTCAACACCAGCCCCGCGCTCACGATCCAGTACTGAAGCCTTAAGCGATGCAATTCTCCCCCGCCGACTGGCAGCGTCTCGAGGCCTTGCGCGCACGCTTTTTGGATGCCGACGGCGGCACCGATGTGCCGGACTACTGGAGCAGCGCTCGCGATCTGGAGCTGTACCATGCCAGCTTCGCGCAGCGCATCGGCTGGAAGTGGGACGCGGTGCTGGCCGAGCTCGATCGCCGCGGTCTGCTCACGGAGCCGATGGCGGTCACGGATCTGGGCTGCGGCAGCGGCATCGCCGCCGAGCGCTGGCTGGCGCGTCGCGGCGCACAGACGCTCTCGCTGACGCTGCGCGATCGCTCGGCGCGCGCCGTGGAGTTCGCGAGCGCGCGTCTCAACGGCTCTCATCCGGGCCTCGTGCGCCCGGAACCGGCGGCCGACGCTCCGCGGATGGTGCTGATCAGCCATGTGCTCAGCGAGCTCAGCCCATCTGCCTGCGACGAGCTGCTCGGGGCGATCGAGAGCGCGGACGCGCTGATCTGGGTCGAGCCCGGTTCGCGCGAGCTTGCGATGCGGCTGGTGACGCTGCGCGAACGTCTGCGCGCGCGCTTCACGCCGCTCGCCCCCTGTCCGCACCGCGGGGCCTGCCCGCTGGCGCTGGATGCGGGTGAGTTCTGGTGCCACCACTTCGCCGCCCCGCCGCGCGAGGTCTTCCGGAATGCGTTCTGGAGCCAGTTTTCGCGCAATCTGGGCATCGATCTGCGCTCGCTGCCCTATTCCTTCCTCGTGATGCAACGTCAACCGGCGAGCGCGGCGCCTGCCTCCGATCTGGTGCGCGTGCTGGGCCGTCCGCGCGAAGGCAAGGGGCATCTGCGCCTGGATGTCTGCGATGCCGCGGGCGTGCGAACCGAGAACTTCCTCGTGCGCTTCGACAAGAGCCGCGCCAAGGAGCTCGCCGGCGAGCCCGTCCGCGAGCGCCTCTATCGCGTCTCGCGCGAGGGCGAACGCATCCGCGCGCTCGAACTGCCGGAGTGCGTAGAAGGCGCTACTCACATCGCGCCGCAGGGCTAAGCGCAAGCGCGCAGTGCGCTGCGCGCGGATTGTCCCGATGCTGGACGTCGTGGAGACAATCCCCATGACACCTTTTGAAGCGATCGTGATCGGGCTCGGCCCCTTTGTCCTCTTCGCCGTCGGCGTGCTGATCTTCGGCATGGCGTACATGAACCGCATCGCACACTCCGTGGCCCCCCACGGCGGCAAGGAGTGATGCCATGCACACCTGGATGCTGGTGGGAGTGCTGGTCGCGGGCCCCGTGGCGATGATGCTGCCCGTGTTCCTGCTGATGCTGCTGTCGCGCGATGCGACGAGTCAGGCCCGCGACAGCGTGCAGCAGGGCGGCTGAGCACCGGCTCTGGAGGACGGGGAGGAAAGGGCCTATGCTCTTTCCCCCATGCCTGCCAATGCCCATGTGATCGATGTCGGCTACGAGAACTTCCAGGCCGAGGTTCTCGAGGGTTCCCGCGCGCAGCCCGTGCTGCTGGACTTCTGGGCCAGCTGGTGCGAGCCCTGCAAGAAGCTCACGCCGATCCTTGAGAAGCTGGCGGCCGACTACAACGGCGGCTTCCGTCTGGCCAAGGTGGACATCGACCGCTGGCCGGAGCTGGCGCAGGCCTTCGGCGTGCAAAGCGTGCCGACGGTGGTTCTGATCAAGCAAGGCCAGATCGCCGATGGCTTCATGGGCCTGCAGCCGGAGAAGCTGATCCGCGAACTGCTGGCCCGTCAGGGCGTCAAACCGCCGCGCGATCTGATGGCGGCCGCGCGCGAAGCGCAGGCCGGCGGCGATCTGGAAGGCGCCGTGGCGCTGGTGCGCGAACACCTCGAGAACAGCCCGGAGGATGTGCCCGCGCGCGCCAAGCTCGCACACCTGCTGGCCCTGCTGGGCGATGTCGAGGGCAGCGAGCTGGAGCTGAGCCAGCTGACCGAGGAGGAACTGACACACGAGTGGGCCATGGCAGCGCGCAAGCTGCTCGACTCGCGCGGCAAGGTGATCGATCTGGCCCCGCTGGAAGCGGAGCTGGAACGCCGGCCGGATAGCATCCCCGCGCAACTGGCGCTGGGCCGCGCGCTGATCGAATCGGGCGCTCACGAGCGCGGCATGGAGCTTCTGTTTGCGGCTGCGCAGCGCGACCTGCGCTTCGACGACAGCGCGCCGCGCAAGGCGCTGCTGGAGGCCTTCGCGCAGCTGGGCGACGAGAACCCGCTGACGCTGAGCTACCGCCGACGCCTGTCCGTCCTGCTGTGCTCCTGAGTGCGGCTGAGCGCTGCTGAGCACGCCTGAGCACGGCTGGAAAGAAATTCCTGTCCCGCCGGCAAGATCCTGACTTGCGCCGGATGCCGGGCCCGTGGAGTATTCTTGACGAACACGAGGGTTCGGTCCGTACTGCGTCCGCGCGGATCGAGGCGCTCTCGGTCTGCACATGGCCTATTCCAGCGCGCTCCAGCAACCGGCCCTCGTACTCAATGAGTCGTGGGTCGCGATCCGCACGGTTCCGGTGCGGCACGCACTGCATCTGATGGCGACGGGCGCCGCCAGCGCGCTCGACCACGAGACCTTCCAGCTCTACGACTTCGAGAGCTGGCTGGAGTGCGAAGTGCGCGCGCACGATGCTTTCGTGCGCACGGTTCGCAGTGCCATCCGTGCGCCGGAGACGATCGTGCTCGCGCGCTACAAGGGCGTGCCGATCATGCTGGCGCCGTTCTGCAGAAAGAACCTGTTCCGCCGTGATCGCCACACCTGCCAGTACTGCGGCGTGCGCCCCAGCGGCACGGATCTCTCGATCGACCACATCATCCCCCGCTCGCAGGGCGGCCAGACCAGCTGGGAGAACTGCGTGCTGTCCTGCCGCCGCTGCAACCACAAGAAGCGCAACCGCACGCCCTCCCAGGCCGGGATGCGGCTGCTCTCGACGCCGATCCAGCCGCGCTGGAACCCGCTGTTCGACCTGTCCGCGGACTCGATCCGGGAGAGCTGGTCGCGCTTCGTGCGGCTCGAGGCCTCCTGAAGCTCCCCGAAGCTTCCTGAAGCCTTGCCCCGGACGCCTCCGCTGGCGACAATCGCGCCGATGCGGATCCTGAAACTGCAGATCAACGGCGACCTCCACGAGCTGGCGGCGCCGGATCACTGGACCCTGCTGGAGGTGCTGCGCTACTCGCTGCAGCTGACCGGCAGCAAGCAAGGCTGCGACAAGGGCGACTGCGGTGCCTGCACGGGGCTCGTCGACGGCAAGCCCGTGCTCTCCTGCCTGACGCTCGCCGCAACGGCGCAGGGCCACGAGATCACCACCATCGAGGGGCTGCTCCCCGCTCACCGCCGGGCGGGCGGCGAGGGCGCCGATCCGATCCAGCGAGCCTTCGACCGCTGCGGCGCGCTGCAGTGCGGTTTCTGTCAGCCGGGCATGATGCTGTCCGCCCGCGCGCTGCTCTCGCGCAATGCCCAGCCCACCCGCGCCGAGATCCGCTCCGCGCTGAGCGGCAATCTGTGCCGCTGCACGGGCTACACGCAGATCTTCGAGGCGGTCGAATCGGCGGTCTGCGAGCAGTTGGGCGTGGCACCGAAGCCGCGCGCGTGGGAGACGCCCTCGCCGGAGTCGGGATCATGAGCGCGCGCGAGATTCACGGCATCGGAGCACCCTTCGGCCCCGCGCAGCCCGGCGCGCCGGAAAACCGCGAGTTCGCGCTGATCGGCAAGCCCACGGCCAAGATCGACGGTCTCGCCAAGGCCACCGGCGCGCTGCAATACGCCGACGACATCCAGCTGCCGGGCATGCTGCACGCCAAGACGCTGCGCAGCCCGCACGCCCACGCGCGCATTCGCTCGATCGATGTGTCGGCGGCGCTCGCGCTGCCCGGCGTGCACGCCGTGATCAGTGGACGCGATCTGCCCGAGCGCTACGGCGTGATTCCCTGGACGCAGGATGAGACCGCACTGGCCGTCGACAAGGTGCGTTTCATCGGCGATCCAGTGGCTGCCGTGGCGGCCGTCGATGAGGACACCGCCAATCAGGCCCTGCGCCTGATCAAGGTGGAATACGAGCCGCTGTACGCCTACTTCGATCCGCGCGAGAGCCTCGTGCGCCACGATCCGGTGATCCACGAGGACAAGAAGGACGGCAACATCTCCAAGCACGTCGAGCTCGTGTTCGGCGATGTCGAGGGCGAGCTCAAGGCCAGCGATCTGGTCGTCGAGGACGACTACACGTTCCACGGCACAACGCACGCGGCCATCGAACCGCACTGCGCGGTCGCCACGCAGGCCGCCGACGGCCTGCTGACGGTCTGGTCCTCCACGCAGATCACGCACTATGTGCACCGCGCGCTCGCCAAGGTGCTCGGGCTGGATCCCGCGCGCATCCGCGTTGTGCAGCCTGCGCTGGGCGGCGCCTTCGGCGGCAAGTCGGATCCGTTCAGCCTCGAGTTCTGCGTGGCGAAGCTGGCGATGATCACCGGCCGCCCGGTCAAGATGCTCTGGACGCGCGAAGAGGTCTTCTACGCGCACCGCGGCCGTCACCCGATGCAGTTGCACTACCGCACGGGCGTCACGAAGGACGGCCGCATCCGCGCCGTTGACGCGCGCATCCTGATCGACGGAGGCTCGTACTCCTCGTTCGGTCTGGTGACGACCTACTATTCGGGGCAGCTGCTGACCGGACCCTACGATTTCCCGACCTACCGCTTCCACTCGACGCGGGTCTTCACCAACAAGCCGCCCTGCGGCCCCAAGCGCGGACACGGCTCCGTGCAGCCGCGCTTTGCCTTCGAAGTTCAGCTCGATGAAGTGGCCGAGCGCCTCGGCCTCGATCCGATCGAACTGCGTCGACGGAACTTCCAGGGCGGCCACACGCGCACGGTCAACGGCCAGCGCATCACCTCCAACGGCTTCCTGAAGTGCCTCGAGGAAGTCGAGCGCGCCAGCGGCTGGCAGCAGCGCCGCGGCAAGCTCGGACGCGGACGCGGGCTGGGCATCGCGGGCTCGATGTACATCTCGGGTACCAACTACCCCGTCTACCCCAACGAGATGCCGCAGGCCGGCATCCAGATCGCCGCGGAGCGTTCGGGCCGCGTGACCGTCTTTACCGGCGGCAACGACATCGGTCAGGGATCCAACTCGATGGTGGCCTACATCGTCGCCGAGGAGCTCGGTCTCGACCTTGCGCAGGTGCGCGTGGTCGCGGCGGACACGGATCTGTGCCCAGTGGATCTCGGTGCCTATTCCAGTCGCGTGACCTTCATGGTCGGCAATGCGGCCATCGACGCGGCGCGCAAGCTGCGCGCGCTGATCGTCGAGGCCGTGGCGGCCGAGTGGAAGGTCGAACAGGCGCGCGTGCGCCTGATCAACGGCCGCGTGATCGACATGCAGGATTCCGCGCGCTCGATCTCCAGCGCGCAGGCGCTGCAGATCACCGAGGCACGCCATGACACGCTGGGCTCGACAGGCTCGTACAACACGCCCAAGCTCGGCGGCGACTACCGCGGCGGCACCATCGGCGCTTCGCCGGCCTACTCCTTCACGGCGCATGTCGTCGAGGTGCAGGTCTGCGAGGAGACCGGACGCATCCGCGTCGAGCGCTGCTGGATCGCGCACGATTGCGGACGCGCGCTCAATCCGATGATCGTCGCCGGCCAGATGGAAGGTTCGGCGTACATGGGCATCGCCGAGGCGCTGCTCGAAGAGCACGGCGTCAACCGCTTCGGCCTGCACGCCGGCCCCAGCCTGCTCGACTACCGCATCCCCACCGCGATCGACACGCCCGAGCTGGCGGCGCGCATCGTGGAGAGCCTCGATCCCGAAGGCCCCTACGGAGCCAAGGAAGCCGGCGAAGGCCCGCTGCACCCCTCCATTCCCGCCATTTCCAACGCCGTCTTCGACGCGGTGGGCATCCGCCTGCGGCACCTGCCCTTCACGCCGGGCAAGGTGCTCGAACAGCTGCGGACCGCGCGCGCGATGACTCAAGGCAAGCAGTCAGGACAGGTGAGCCGATGCTGAGAATGCCGCGCTTTGAACTGCTGGAGCCGACCACGCTGGAAGCGGCGCTGTCGGCACTGGCCGAGCGTCCCGAGAAGAGCATGGTGATCGCGGGCGGCACGGATCTCCTGCCCAATCTCAAGCATGAGCTGTTCACGCCCGAACGCGTGGTATCGCTCGCGCGCATCGCGAGCCTGCGCAGCGTGCGTGAGCTCGATCAGGGCTGGCTGAGCCTCGGCGCGATGCTGAAGCTCGAGGAGATCGCCGCGCACGAAACGCTGCGGCGGCGCTATCCCGCGCTGGCGCAGGCCGCGAGCCTTGTCGCCGGTCCGCAGCTGCGCACCATGGGCACGCTGGGTGGCAATGTGCTGCTCGACACGCGCTGCCAGTGGTACAACCAGACGTACTTCTGGCGTCAGGCGCTGGGCTTCTGCCTCAAGAAGGACGGCACCCTCTGCCATGTCGTCGAAGGCGGCTCCAAGTGCGTGGCCGCAGCTTCCAACGACACGGCGCCGGCGCTGATGACGCTGGGCGCTGAACTGGTGATCGTCGGCCCCGCGGGGCAACGCGTCGTGAGAATCGATGACTTCTGGCTCGCCGACGGCGCCGCCAACAAGAAGCTCGATCCCGGCGAGATTCTCGTCGAGATCCGGCTGCCCCCCACCACGCCCGGACATCGCGGTGCCTACGGCAAGCTGCGCATGCGTGATTCAATCGACTTCCCGCTGCTCTCCGTGGCGGCGCGCGTGGATCTCGACTCCTCAGGCAAGGTCAGCCACGCGGATCTCGTGATCGGGGCACTGCAGGCGCGTCCGGTGCGCATCAAGAAGCTCGACAGCGTGCTCGCGGGCGTCCAGACCGGCGGTGACGCGTGGAAGACGGCCGTGAGCCAGGCCGCGGAGCTGGCCTACAGGCAGTGCCACCCGATGCCGAACGTCCCCGGCGACCACGAGTGGCGCCGCGAGATGGTGCCGGTCTACGTGCGCCATACGCTCGAGTCCGCAGTGCGCGGCGACGGTCCGGTCCACGGACTCTGATTTTTTCCGCGATTTCCCGGCGGAAACAGACATCCGCAGCGTTTCATCCTGTGTCGAGGGGCTCGCCCTGATGCCCCCGCTGTCTTTCCCTGCGACTGCACAACATGATCTCCATTCTCTTTCTCGCCGTGCTGCCTTCGGGCACCGGCTGCGACCCTGTTCAAATCACCCAAGGCCTCCTGACGGTCACCAGCTGCGTGGGCGACACGCACACCTTCTCCGTCACCGCCACTGGTTCCAACCTCAGCTACCACTGGACCCGCGGCAACGGCACCGTGGTCCCAGGTGACTCCTCCGCCATGGTGGTTCCCGACATCGACATGGAGGATCGCGGCCTGTGGTGCGTCACCGTCTCCAATGAATGCAGCAGCGAAACCAGCTGCGCACGCATTTCCGTGCAGCAGTGCCAGACCGAGTTGTGCACGCTGACCCAGGGCGCCTGGGGCAACCCCGGCGGCCAGTTCCAAGGCCAGAACCGCTTCCAGCTGCTGACCAGCCTGCTGTCATCAGGTCCGATCACGCTGGGACTCAGCGGCGTGCGCTCCGTGCAGATCGCGAACGCGCAGTGCATTCTCGATCGCCTGCCCGCCGGCGGTACGCCCGGTGCGCTGCCGAACTTCGGCGACCAGGTTCTGAACACGAGTAGCTGCCAGACGGCAGTCCCGCTTCCGCTCAGCAACCAAGGCAACTTCAGGAACATCCTGCTGGGGCAGACGCTCGCGCTGTCGCTCAACCTGCGCTTGTCGCCCAATCTGGTCAGCACGCCGCTGTGTCCTCAGATGCTGACCGACAACGGCCCGATCCAGATCCCGCTGAGCGTGCTCAGCGCAATGATGACCTTCGGTCACGGCCACACGGCCGACGGTCTGCTGGCCTTCGCCAACCAGGCGTTGGCGGGCCTGCCGACGGGCGTGGCTTCCCTGAGCGACATCAACATCGCAGTCGACGCCGTCAACCGCGGGTTCGACGAGTGCGCCACACTGCTTGGCTGCTACTGAGCGACACTCTCTGACAAGCACATCGCCCCGGCTCGCTGTTCACAGCGGACCGGGGCGATGATCTTTTCGGGCTGCGGTGGGGCGAAGGTCGTCACTTGCCTTCGGGCTGCGGAGCGCGCAGCAACTCCGGGTGAGCTTCGAAGAACTTGTCGGCGCCTTCCTGCTCGACGAAATACCAGTCGTTCTGCAGCCATTTCCAGGTCTCGACGATCGGCACTTCTTCGGTCAGGGTCTGACCCGGCTCAAGCTTGAGCGTCTTGAGCTGTGCGTGCTGCGGAGTCCACAGCACGCGGCTGCGAACATAGACCACGCCCTTGGCCTCGTCCTTGGCCACGACCTTCTCGATCACGGGGTTGTCGTACCTGTGATTCTCCTTGCCCTGCAGGTACTTGCCGATCGGATTGACCTTGCGCACCTCGGGCGTGATGAAGTTGTAGGCCTCGATCCAGTCTTCCTTGTCGATCGAGGCCCACCGCGCCCGTGCGCGCTCCATCAGAGCCTCTTCTGTCGGAGTCTTGGCGGCCGGAGCGGCGCTGGTTTGCGGCTGCGTCTGGGCGGCTTGGGTGTTGCCCGATTCCGGGGCGCAGGCGGCGACCATCAGAGGCAAGGTCAGCAGGAAGATTCGCATGGCGATTGAGATTGGGGAAGGCGGCTGGGAAATGGGAGAGGGCCGGAGCGGAACCGCTCCGGCCCTCGAAGACTATCCCGGATCAGGCGCCGAGGTCGGCGCCTGCCGAGGATCGATCACTGGTTGTCGGCGTTGTTGCCCGAGGGGTCGCCGAACACGCCACGCGGCAGGAGGTCGCCGTTGGCCTGCAGGACGGTGGACTCGAAGGGCAGGTCCGCAGCACCCATGCTGCCGATCTTCTCGACCAGCACCGCGTAGATGGCGGGATCCGCGATCGACTCGGCCGTGGACCAGGCCGAACCGCCGTAGATGCGCATCCAGCCGGACTCCACCTTGGCGGCGCCGACGATCTCGTTGACCGCGTGGCCGGTCGAGCGCAGGAAGGACTGCGTGAAGACGCCGTTGATGTCCTTCAGCGCCACGCGCTGCCAGCAGTGGAAGGTGTACTGAGCCGAGAAGGCCTCTTCGTTGTCGTTGTACACCCAGAAGTTGATCATGGTCTGGAAGGCGGCGCCGCCCGACAGGCCCAGCAGGATCAGCTCGCTGTTGTAGGGACCCGTGTTGGAACCGTTGGGACCGCCCGAGCCGATGAAGCGCGGGATCAGGATCTCCGTGGTGACCTTCTCGTACTCCGTGCCGTCGAGGTCGCGGATGCCGTCGCCCTGGCCGCCGTTCTCGAGGTCGGTGTTGGCGCCGAAGGCCGGCACGCCCGCGAAGACCACCGGGTTCATCGAGTACTCCAGCGACTCGATGCCGGCGATCGTCAGGACGTTGCCGATCAGGTAGTTGAAGCTGATCGGCTTGCCCGTGGTGCGGTCCTTGGCGAAGGCGTAGAGGTAACCCTGCTCCTGCTGGGGGTTGTGCACGCTGGTGACGACCGAGAGCGTGTCGTTGGCCGTCAGCGTCTCCGTGCGGTTGAACTCAAGGCAGTTGAGTTCCGTGCCGCCGGTGCCGAACTTGCCGATGTAGACGAACTCGACCTTGACCGTGCCGTCCGAGGAGCCGGGGTTGCCGACGCCGGGGTTGGTGTTGGTGACGGTGACCAGCGTCAGGTTGGCCTGACGGTTGTCGAATTCGGGGAAGAGCAGGAGGCTGCCGGCATTCCGGCCGCCAGCGAGGGCCGAGCCGCCGAGCGCCAAGGTGGCGAGCGAGAGGAGGGCCTTGTTTGCGATCTTGTAGAAGCTCATGTTGCGGAGTCTGTGAACGTTTGGAAACCGAGGGTCGAGTGGCTGCGTCCGGCACTTGGGTGCCGGGCGCGGGGATGCGCAACCGACGCGACCCGCGGCCAACCAGCGCATTTACACGCTGACAGTCCGTGGTTTCGCCTCTCCACAGGAAGTTGCTATTCAACCAAGGAGAGCAGCAGGGCGCAAGGGAAATCGTGCAAGGCCACGGGGAAATCTGCCGATAGGCCCTAGACGGACCTCGGCCCTCCCCGTAGGACCCCTGGA
>SYGM01000003.1 GCA_005799545.1 Planctomycetia bacterium
GGCGATGCAGCGCGCCGAAGCCGCGCTCGCGTCGCTGCCCCAGGATGCCAGCTCGAAGAACGCGCTGTTCGTGCTGCAGCTGTTTGCGCAGGGCCGTCAGCGTCAGATCCTCGAGTCCGTGCGCGCCAAGCGCGAGTGGCCTTCGACCTGGCTCTCCGATGTGCACAACACCTACGGCCTGATCGCGCGTCACCCGCTGGGCTCCGATGTCGACATCGTCGCGCACTATGACTTCCTGCGCGCTCTCGGTGCGGGCGGTCCCTCGGCTCGCATCGTCGAAGAAGGACTGACGCGCTATCCCGATTCGTGGCTGTTGCACGATCGCCAGCGCGCGCGCCTCTTGTCCGAGCGCGGAACCAAGGCGCTGGCGGAGTACTACGCGCAGCGAGTCGCGGCTTCTGGCGCGACGCCGGCACAGGTCTGGTACGCGGGCTATGCCGCGCTCGTGGAGGCCGAGTACGACAAGCGCGGGGGCAAGGATGTCGAGGCCATCGAGGCCTACACGCGTGCGATCGAGCTCTTCGAAGCTTCGATCGCACGCAATCCGGAAAGCCGGGCCAACTCCGATCACTACATCGCGCTCTGCCTCGCAGGCCGGGCCCGCATCCGCATGGAGCAGGGCGATCTTGATGCTGCGCTGGACGGACTCCTGCAGTCTCTCGGGCGCCGTCCGGAAGCGGCGGCTTTCCTCGATGGACTCAACCTCTCGCCTGTCGACACCGGCAAGCAACTGCGCGTCAAGCTGCGTGAGGCCAAGCGGGAGGATGCCGCGGCAAGGATCGATGCCGCCTTTGCCAAATTGGATCCAGCACAGCTGGAGCTTCCGGCCTACGAGACGCTGACGCCGGATGACGGGCAAGGCCGCCGCGGCCTGCGTCGCCAGCGCCGCTAGGCACGAAATCGGCCTGTTTTTTCGCCTTTCAGGGCTCTCTCGGTGCCCGCGGTGCGTCTTTGAGGGTGACTGGCATCATCGGCGCACTTTCACTATGCTGTTTGCCCTCGTAACCCTGATTTCAAAACCGACTCACTCATGAAGCGCACCCGCCGTAGCGAAGAACAACGCATTGCCGAACTCGAAGCCAAGATCATGCAGATCAAGGCTCTGGCCGAGAAAAAGAAAGTTCAGCGCGATCCTTCGCTCCGTCACATCAAGATGGCTCTCCGCTCGATCGACAAGGCTGCCAATGCCTCGGGCGATGCAACTGCGCGCAAGACGCTGGAAGACATTCGCGTGACGCTCGCGGGTCTGATGGCGCTCGGTGGCGGCGGCGGTGGCGAGGCCACGATCACACCCCGCGGCCGTTCGTCGGCGGGTTCGATGATCGGCGGTATTGCTCCCAGCGAGCACCAGCTGATGGAGTACATCCAGCGTCATCCGGGCCAGCGCGGCGAGGAAATCGCCCGCGAGCTCAACTCCGAGACGCGCCTAATGCGCCCCGTGCTGCACCGCCTGATCGAAGCCAAGCGCATCAAGACCAGCGGCCAGGCGCGCGCGACGGCCTACCATCCGGTCTGATATCCGATCTGATATCCGATCTGATCGCAGCGGACCGCTGTTCCCTGCGAAGCAAGTCAACCCGGGCAGCCCTGCGGCTGCCCGGGTTGTTTGTCAGAAAGCACTCAGCCGCGCTGAATCGCGACGACGCTGGAGCGCGGCGGAATCGCGGGGTCGAAATCCGGAAAGCGCGTGGGCGGGTTGTTGTAGTGAATGCCCTTGTACGAGCCCTTGGCGTCGGAATCGCCCGGATGCTGCACGGAGAGGAACAAGGTCGAGCCATCCGGGGTGAAGCAGGGACCGCAGACCTCGGCTCCGATCGGCGCGCGGAAGAAAAGACGGGGCGTGCCGCGCTGCTCACCGGTGAGTTCCACGGCGAACAGACCGTCGCAGAACTCGTTGCGCGCCATGCCGTCGGTGGAGATCCACAATCGGCCGGAAGGATCGAAGGTGCAGTTGTCCGGGCAGGAGAGCCACAGGCCCGCTTCGCGCCCGCTTTCCGGCGGGCCGCCCTGCAGCAGGATCTCCCAGCGGAACACATCGGCTGCGTGGGCGTGGCCGCCCGTCGCGCCCGTCGGCGGAATCAGCTCCAGCACATGGCCGTGCAGATTGCGAACCCGCGGATTGGCTGTGTTGGGCTGTTCGCGCAGCCGGTTGTTGGTCAGCATCACATACACCCGTCCGCTGGTCGGATGGGCTTCCACATCCTCCGGCCTGTCCATGGGCGTCGCTCCGAGCAGCGTGGCGGCGCTGCGCGCCTCGATCAGCACATCGGCCTGTGAGGCAAAGCCGCTCGAGGCATCGAGCGGTGCCGTTCCGTGCACCAGCGGCAGCCAGCGCACGGATCCGTCGGCCTCGAAGCGCGCTACGGAGAGCGTGCCCTCATCCAGCAGCCGTGCATTGCGCTCGGGCTGGTTTGCGTCGTAGCTCTCGCGCGAGACGAAGCGGTAGAGGAACTCGAACTCGTCGTCATCGCCCATGTAGACGACCACGCGTCCCGAAGCATCGAGTGTGGTCGTCGCGCCCTCGTGCTTGAAGCGCCCGAGTGCCGTGCGCTTGATCGGAACGGACTGCGGATCGTAGGGATCGAATTCGACGACCCAGCCGTAGCGGTTGGGCTCGCGCGGTTCCTTCGCCAGCTGGAAGCGCTCATGAAAGCGGTGCCAGCCGTATTCCAGCTCGCTTCCGCAGTCCATGCGCTTGTGGTTGCGCTTTTCGGGACCCTCCACGGGCTCGCCCTGGAAGCGCTTGTTGACGTTTTCCTCGCCGATCAGCACCGTGCCCCAGGGCGTCGTGCCGCCCGAGCAACAATCAAAGGTGCCGAGCACGCGGCGTCCCTCCGGATCGGCTTTCGTGCGCAGGCGCTCGTGGCCCGCCACAGGGCCCGAGAAGCGCATCGGCGTCAGCGCCGTCAGGCGGCGATTGCGCGGGCTCTCGCGCACCACCTGCCAGCTTCCCTCCACGCGCCGGATTTCGACCACGCTGTGGCCCTGAGCGGCGAGCTCGTGCTGGATTTCCTCGCGAGTGGCATTGTCCTTGTCGCACGCTCCCTCGGGACGCGGAAACAGCATCGCCAGATCCGAGTACTCGTGGTTGACGCACAAGAGACCGTGGTCGGAGCTGCGCGAGCCGCGCGGCAGCGGCAGGAACGCGATGAAATCGTTGTGCGTGCCGAACTGCATGGCCTGGGCCGCGGCATCGGCGACACCCGCGCGGTAGGCGGGAGCCTTCGGCAGCAGCGGATCCCCGGCAGCCAGCAGCACCTGCGCACGGAAGCCCTTCGCCACCGCCATGTTCGGGTCCGCGGCGTGCGGCAACGGTTCGAACGAACTCCAGTCGGCGGCTTGCGGAGCGTAGTCGGCGCGCAGCCAGCGGGCGAGCAGCGTGCTGGCTCCGAGCGCACTCAGTGCACCAAGGGTTGCGCGCCGGGACATGCGCAGCTGAAGGACTTCGGAGAAGGGCGTGTTCATGTGTATCGAGGCGGCCCGGTTTGTATCGTGGCTGCGTGAAGATCGTATCCGTCCAGAGAGCCGCCGAGCTGCTGCGTGCGGGAGGACTTGTCGCCTTCCCGACCGAGACGGTCTATGGCCTGGGCGCGAATGCTCTCGATCCGCTCGCCGTGAGGAGGATCTTCGCCGCCAAGGGCCGTCCGCCGACCAACCCGCTGATCGTTCATGTCGCGGATGTCGCGGCTGCGCGCGCGCTGGTGCGCGTCTGGCCGCCCGCGGCACAGCGGCTGGCGGATGCATTCTGGCCCGGACCGCTGACGCTGGTGCTGCCCAAGCAACCGCAGGTACCCGACATCGTCACGGCGGGACTCGACGCCGTCGGTGTACGCGTGCCCAGCCATCCGCTGGCACAGGAGCTGCTGCGAAGCACTGGACTTCCGATCGCGGCTCCCAGCGCCAACCGCTCGACGGAGCTCTCACCCACACGGCCGGAACACGTCGCGCGCAGTCTGGGCAGCGCGCTGGACGGCATCGTCGATGGGGGACCGACGGCTCTGGGGCTGGAGTCCGCCGTGATCGACCTCACGGGCGCCGAGCCGCGTCTGTTGCGTCCGGGCAGTCTGGATCTCGATCGCCTGCGTGAAGTGTGCGGTCCGCTGCGCTGGGAGGGCAATGTGATCGCGCGCAAAGGAGAAGCGCAGCTGGCGCCGGGCATGATGGAGCGGCACTACGCACCGCGGGCACAGCTGGTGCTGGTGGACGCCGACGATCCCGCGCAGCTCGAGGCGATCAAGAAGGATTCTCAAAGCCTGCGCGCACGCGGTCGCAAGGTGGGTTGCCTTGGGTTCGGCGTGCTGCAGCTAAAAGCCGACTGGACGCACGCGTTCGATCCGCAGGATCCGGAAACCGTCGGGCGCGAGCTCTATGCGCGGCTGCACGAGCTCGATGAGCGCGGTGCGGATGTCATCTATATGGAGCGCCCGCCGGCGGGCAATCGCTGGCTCGCGATCCGCGATCGACTGCAGCGAGCCAGTGTGAAGGGCTGAGGCTGTGTGAGGGGCTGAGAAGATCGGCAACCGCGTTCCAAGGCCCTCCAATGCGGTTTGTGTGGCCTCTGCGTTAAGAGCTTCATCCGGAGTCCATCGTGCATTAACCGTTTCTTCGCGAAGCTCTCCTATCGTCCGCGCCCGTGCCGAGAAGATCCCCCCTGCTCCTCTGGCTGGCGCTGACGCTGGTCTGCTGGTTTCCGTCTGCTGCCGCTGGGCAAGAGTTGGGAACCATCCGCGGCGTGGTCAGTGATCAGGACTTTCAGGTGCCGCTGGGTGGGGCCAACATCCTGCTGATCGAGACGGGTCAGAAAGCCGAGAGCGCACCCGAGGGAAACTACAGCTTTCCGAACCTCGCACCAGGCAAGTACACGCTGGTCTTCTCCAAGGACGGCTATGTGCGCTCCGTGCGCGGTGATGTGGTCGTCCTCCCGGGGCAATTGACCGACCTGGATGTCGCGCTGACGGGCGACTTCACCGACCTCGAGGAATTCGTCGTACAGGATCTGCTGCAGACCACCGAGGCCGGCACCGAGGCGGCCGTGCTCGAGCTGCGCTTTGAAGCTCCGGCGCTGATGGACGCGGTGAGCGCAGATCTGATGAGCAAGGCCGGAGCCAGCGACGCGGCAAGCGCCTTGCGGCTGGTCACGGGTGCCACGGTCCAGGACGGCAAGTATGCCGTCATCAGAGGTCTGCCCGACCGCTACGTCAGCTCGCAGATGAACGGCGTTCGACTGCCTTCCGCCGATGAAGACAAGCGGGCTGTCGAGCTCGATCAGTTTCCTTCGAGCGTCATCGACACGCTGGAGGTCGCCAAGACCTTCACCCCCGATCAGCAGGGGGATGCTTCCGGCGGGGCGGTGAATGTGAAGCTGAAGGGCATTCCGGAAGAGACGACGGTGGAGGTCAAGTCGCAGATCAGCCTCAACACGCAGGTTGCCGGCAGCAACTTTCTGACTTACCGGGGCGGCGGGGTGGGGATTTGGGGATACGACCGGGGCAGTCGCGACATCCAATACGACAACCTCGGAGGCAACTGGACCGGAGCTGCCGGCACGAGCACCGGGGAAGCACCGATCGATTGGAAGACGTCGATCACGCTCGGCGGAAAGACCGATCTGGGCGGCGGCTGGCGCATGGGGGGCTCGGTGAACCTCTTCTATGAGCGCGACAGCAGCTTCATCGACAATGGGCGCGACGACTCGTACTGGGTGGAGACGCCCGGTGCGCCGATGACCCCGACGTACTCGCAGGGCACGCCGTCGCAGGGCGAGTTCAAGACATCCCTGTTCGACATCACGCAGGGATCCCAGCTCGTGCAATGGGGCGGACTGGGCACTTTTGGTCTTGAGAGCGACGACCACAAGCTGGGCCTGACGTACCTGTACACGCGCACCGCGGAAGACACAGCCACGCTGGCGGTCGATACGCGGGGCAAGGAGTATTTCTTCCCAGGGTACGACGCCAATGATCCAACGGCCCCCGGCAACACGCCGGAGACCACGCGCGCAGCGCCTTATCTGCGTCTGGAGACGCTGGAATTCGTCGAGCGCACGACCTCAACCCTGCAGTTCAACGGCAAGCACAAGCTGCCGTTCGGAGGATTTGAATGGGGTGGTCTCGACTTCAAGGAACAGGAGCTGGACTGGATCGTTGCGCTCAGCAACGCGAACCTCTACCAGCCCGACAAGCGCCAGTTCGGTTCCTATTGGCTGGCCGATTCGTTCAATCCCGGCGTGCCGCCGTTCCTGCCTCCTTTCACGACTCCGGCAGCCTGGTACCCCTACGCTCCCGCCGAGAACTTCACGCTCGGCAACCTGCAGCGCATCTGGAAGGAAATCGACGAGGACAGCAACCAACTCTCGCTCAACTGGAAACTACCTTTCGAGCAGTGGACCAAGGACGAGGGCTACCTCAAGGCCGGCCTGTTCGCGGATCGCGTTGACCGTCGCTTCGAGCAGGAGAGCTTCAGCAACTTCGCGGATCCCAGTCCGCCTTACGAGGCGGATTTCGACGACCCGTGGAGTGCCAACTTCCCGAACGAGAATCACCCGATCACCGGCAGCAATCAGGATGTCGATTACGAAGGCAACATCGACCTCACCGCGTTTTACGCGATGGCAGATATGCCGCTTGACTCCAAGCTGAACCTCATCGGCGGCTTCCGAATCGAGTCGACACAGATCGGCATCATCAATGATCCCGAAGCCGACGCACTGTGGTATCCGCCGGGTGCCGTGGCTCCTGTGGATCTAAACCCCGGCGATGCGGATGTGGACTTCAGCCAGACGGACCTGCTGCCATCGCTTGGTCTGGAGTACAAGGCGAACGAGCGTGTGACGCTCTACCTGTCGGTGTCACAAACCGTGGCCCGTCAGACATTCAAGGAACTGACGCCGATCATTCAGCAGGAGTATCTCGGTGGTCCGATTTTCATCGGAAACCCGGACCTCGAGATGAGCTCGGTGAACAACTACGACATCCGGGTCGACTACACACCTTACGAAGGCGGCTTGTTCTCGGCGTCGCTGTTCCACAAGGATCTGAAGGATCCGATCGAATATGTGCAGCGTCTGGCCTCAGGATTTGATTACACGACCGCAGTCAACTACCCCGAGGGTCGGCTGAGCGGCCTCGAGGTCGAGGCTCGCCAGCAGATGGGTGTGATCTGGCCGCATCTTGATGGTGTGTCGCTCGGTGCCAACGCCA
>SYGM01000042.1 GCA_005799545.1 Planctomycetia bacterium
ACCTCGCGGGCGGCGATGATCGACCACATCAACAAGACGCAGGCCGGCCACATCGTCACGATCGAGGATCCGATCGAATTCACGCACCGACACAACCGCTGCTCAGTGACGCAGCGCGAGGTCGGCACCGACACGCACGGCTTTCACAACGCGCTGCGCAGCGTGCTGCGCCAAGACCCCGACATCGTGCTGGTGGGAGAATTGCGCGATCAGGAGACCATCGAGGCCGCACTGACTCTTGCGGAGACCGGCCACCTCACGTTCGGAACCCTGCACACCTCCGACTGCGTACAGACGATCAACCGCATCATCGACGTGTTCCCGGCGCACCAGCAGACCCAGATCCGCACGCAGCTTTCCTTCTCCCTTGAAGCGGTGTTCTGTCAGCAGCTGCTGCCGCATGCCTCGGGCCGCGGCCGCGTGCTGGGCGCGGAGATCATGCTGGCAAACTCGGCCGTTCGAGCGCTGATCCGCGACGGCAAAGGCCACCAGATCTACTCGCAGATCCAGACCGGTGCGCGTCTGGGCATGCGCACCATGGCGCAATCGCTCTCCGATCTGGTCAAGACCGGTCGCGTCACGATGCAGCACGCCGAGCGCGCGCTGGGTGATCCTTCCGAACTGCGTGCATTGGTCCGGGGGGCCGCGTGATGGTGCAGGTCTCCGTCAAGATCAAGCGCATCCTGATCGACTCCGGTCTGGTCAGCGAGAACGACTGGAACCATGCCCGCGACAAGGGCGGCAGCGTTCTCGACAGTCTGCTCAACGCAGGCACCCTGCAGGAAGACAGCCTGCTGGAGGCGGTCGGACGCTCTTCGAGCATCGCGCCGGTCGACATTGGTCGGATCACTCCGGATCCGCGTGCCCTCGAGGCGATCCCGCAGGAACTGTGTCGCGAGCGGCAGGTGCTGCCGCTGACGCGCAACGGCGACATACTGACGCTGGCGGTGGTCGATCCCTTCGATGTGCTGCTGCTGGATGATCTGCGCCGCCGCACGGGCTGCCAGATCCGCCAGCTGGTGACGCAGCCGGTCGCGCTGCAGCGTGCCTTCGAGCGCGTCTACCGCACGGGCGCTCAGCAAGTCGAGACGCTGCTGGGCGAGGTCAATGCAAACGCGGATCTCGAGGTCAAAGTCGAGACGGACAATGTGCAGGAACTCGGGGAGGTCGGCGCGGCCGCGACCAGCGAGGACGCTCCCGCCGTGCGGCTTGTCAATGCCGTGCTCGTCGAGGCGCTCAAGGTCAAGGCCAGCGACATACACATTGAGCCGGGCGAGAAGCAGGTGCGCGTGCGCTATCGCGTCGACGGAAACATGCGGCAGGCCATGGAGATGCCAAAGCAGATCCTGAACGCCTTCATCTCGCGTCTGAAGATCATGGCGCAGCTTGACATCGCCGAGCGATTCACGCCGCAGGACGGCAAGTTCCAGATCCGCTACGAAGGACGCACGATCGACCTGCGTCTTTCGATCCTGCCCGTGGTGGGCGGCGAAAAGGCGGTGATGCGCATCCTCGATGGAGGCAACCTCGCGCTCAAGCTTGAGACGATGGGCTACGAGGAACGTTCGCTGCAGGACATCCGCAGGGCCATCAACGCAGCCTACGGCATGATGCTCGTGACCGGTCCCACCGGTTCGGGCAAGTCCACGACGCTCTACTCCTGCGTGCACGAGGTCGCCACGCCCGATGTCAACGTGGTTACCGTCGAGGATCCGGTCGAATATCGCATGGACGGCATCAATCAGGTGCCGGTCAATCCCAAGCGCGGGCTGACCTTCGCCGGTGCGCTGCGCTCGATCCTGCGCCAGGACCCGGATGTGGTTCTGGTGGGGGAAATCCGCGACACGGAGACCGCCGACATCGCGGTCAAGGCCGCATTGACTGGCCACTTGGTGCTCTCGACGCTGCACACCAACGATGCGCCCAGCACGATCACCCGCCTGATCGACATGGGCGTCGACCCGTTCATGGTGTCCAGCTCGCTGCTGTGCATCGGCGCGCAGCGTCTGGCCCGCAAGCTGTGCGAAGGCTGCCGCCAGCCGCTGGAACTTCCGGAGCGCGAACTTCTTTCCGTGGGCTACCTGCCGGCCGAGATCGAGGGTATCAAGCTCTTCAAGGCACGGCCCGAGGGCTGCCCGCGCTGCAACAACGGCTACAAGGGTCGCTTCGCGATCTTGGAGACGCTCTATCTCGACGACACGCTCAAGCGGATGATCGTCGAACGCCGATCGGTTCTGGAGATGAAGGCCCATGCGGTCGAAGCGGGAATGATCTCGCTGCGGCGCGTCGGTCTCCTCAACGCCATGCGCGGCCGGACCTCACTCGAGGAAGTGCTGCGCGTGACGCTCAACGACTGAAAGCGGCCGGTTCCGGCCGCAAGGACGGATCGGAATCGTGACCAGCTTCAAGTACGCAGCGAAGGCACCGGGCGGCAAGACCGTCGAAGGCACCATCCAGGCCGGCGACAAGGGCGAAGCTTTGGCCGAGCTGCGGCGCCAGAACCTCGTCGTCACGATGGTAGAGGAGCAGAAGCTGCGTGGCTTTCAGTTCTCGCTGGGCGGCAAGGGAGCAGGTCTGTTTGCCGGCGGCCCGTCGGCGACCAAGCAGGAACTGGTGATCTTCACGCGCCAGCTGGCGACGATGGTCGGCGCCGGTCTGGCGCTGCTGGAATCGCTGGAAGTTCTGGCCGAGCAGGCCGAGACGCCCGGCATGAAGAAGGCCGTGGGCGTGCTGGTGGAAGAGGTGCGTTCGGGCGTCGACCTCTCCGTGGCGATGGAGAAGTGCCCCAGAGCCTTTGATCCACTCTACATCAGCATGGTCCGTGCCGGCGAAGTGTCCGGCCAGATGGACATCATCCTGGAGCGTCTGGCGGACTATCAGGAAGCCAGCGAGAACCTGCGCCGAGAGATCCGCTCCGCAATGACCTATCCGTGCATCTCGATGGTGCTGGTGATCGGCATTACCTCGTTTCTGATGCTGGGTGTCGTGCCCGGATTCCGCTCCGTGTTCGACTCGATGGATACTGAGCTGCCTGCGATCACTCAGCTGACGCTCGACACGGCGGATTTCATGAAGTCCAACTGGGGACTGTGCTTCGGCGGTCTGTTCGGCCTGATCGCCGGCGCATTCCTCTTCGCCAAGACGGAGATGGGCGGGTGGTTCTTCGATCGGCTGGCGCTGCGCCTGCCGGTCTTCGGACCTCTGGTCCGCAAGGTCTGTCTGGCTCGTTTCTCGCGCACCTTCGCGACGTTGATCCGCTCTGGCGTTCCGATCATGTCAACGCTCGACATCGTGGCGGAGACTGCGGGCAACCGCGTCGTGTCGCGCGCCGTGCTCGACAGCCGCGAGAGCGTGCGCGGCGGCAACCTGCTTTCCGAGCCGCTTTCGCGCTCGAAGGTCTTCCCGCCGATGGTGGTGCGCATGATCGCGATCGGCGAGCGCACGGGATCGCTCGAAGCGCTGCTGGAGAAGATCGCCGAGTTCTACGACGCGCAGGTCAAGGCGGCCGTCAAGTCGCTCACCAGCATGATCGAGCCGCTGCTGATCACCGTGATGGGTGTCATCGTCGGAGGCGTCGTGATGTCGGTCTTCCTGCCGATCCTGGACATCGTCGGAAAGCTGGGCTCGCAGGGCGGCTGAGGTCCGGTTCCGGACTTGGGAAAGGCTTCGGCTTTTCCTCAAGGACCGGAAGCGGCGCTGCCGAAGAAACTCGCTGTCAACGCATACCCCCGGGCCGGACCCACGCGGGTCTGGACGGAGGAGAGGACGACCCCCGCAGGGGGGGAGTCCGGGAGCAAGGGAAGTGGGGCCTCAAGGCGGCCTCACGAGGGGTCAAAGAAGGAAAAACACATGATTCGTAGTCGCAAGAATTCAGGTTTCA
>SYGM01000004.1 GCA_005799545.1 Planctomycetia bacterium
CACGCCGTTGCCGAAGGGCAGTTGTGCGGCCGTGCGGCCGTAGAAGAACAGACCGAGGATGTTGGGCGGCGCGCCGCTGGCCTGCAGGATCAGATCCGAGCGCGAGACGCTGGGGCTGCCGGAGGCGCCCATCACGCTGCCCGGCCCGACGGAGTTCGGCGAGAGCACGCACTCGTTGTTCCAACCGGGAGCCTGACCGGTCTCGAAGACACGGGCGATGCCGCTGCCGGCGACGGTGGGGGCACCGGAGATGCCTGCTCGTCCGGCACCGGCCGAGATCGACCAGCCGAAGGCGGAGTCGGAACTCGGGCCATAGGTGCTGGAAAGGCGAGTGCCGTCCAGACCGGAGTGAATCGCGACCAAGCCCAGGTTCGCCTCGCCGAAGGGGCCCTCGGCGAAGGGCGCTCCGATCGCGAAATCAGGCCGGCCGTCGAGGTTGACGTCGCCGACGGCACTGACGCTCCAGCCGAACAGGTCGAGGTTGGCTGCGCCGGAGATCGAGAACAGCACGCTACCGTTCTGTCCCGAGAACAGCCGCGCGTAGCCCGAACCCAGCAGGCCCTGGCTCGCGCCCACGAGCAGATCGGCGTGCCCGTCGAGGTTGACATCTCCCACGCCAGCGACCGCCGTGCCGAACCAGTCGAGGTTGGCATCGCCCGAGAAGCTGCGCAGCAGCGCACCGTCGCTCAGCGAGCGAACCTGCGCCAGATTGGAGCCGGTGTTCGTGCCCAGCAGCACGTCCTGCACGCCATCGGCGTTGACATCGCCGGCAGCGGCCACGGCATAACCCAGCTCCGTGGAGAGCCCGCTGCCGAGCACCGTGCGCAGCACGTTGCCGTTGACACCCGAGAGCACATACGCAGCACCCGCATCGAGTGCCGCCAGATCACAGCCGGGCGCGCCCACCAGCAGCTCGCCCGCCCCGTCGCCGTTGAGGTCGGGCAGCGCCGCCAGCGCATAGCCGAAGCGCTCGCCTGGACTCTGCTCGAGCTTGGTCCACAGCAGCAGGCCGTTGGCGCCGCTGAAGGCGCGCACGCGGCTGCCGCCATCGCTGCCCGCGGCGTAGTCGCTGATGCCATCGCCGTCGACGTCGCCCAGGCCCAACACGCTGGTGCCGAAGGCCTCGTTCTGGAATGCTCCGCCGTGGATCCGCACGAGGAATCCGCCCAGCCGCGAGAGCACGCGCACTTCGCCGGCTCCGATCAGCGAGCCCGCGCTGGCACTCGAAGCGCCGACGGCGAAGTCCGGCCAGCCGTCGTTGTTGATGTCGCCGAGGTTGGCGACCGAGATGCCGAAGTTCTCGCCGTTCTGCGCGCCCGCCAGATCCAGAGGCAAGCTCTGGGCCTGCGCGCTCCAGCCGAGCGCCAGCAGACCTGTCAGTTGCAGAAGGGTACGCATAGTCCGTCGCTCAGGTTGAACCCGGCGCCGCCCCCCTGCGGATCCCGATACCAGAACTGGAAGTAACGCGTGACTCCGGGAGCCAGCCCGGGAATGGAGCCGGGCAGCACGGTCTGGACCGCATCGCCGAAGGCGTCGGTCTGCAGGACGGGCATGCGCACGATGCTGCCGCCGATGCAGCGGAAACCGTTGCCCAGCGGAACCTGTGCCTGCGCGGTGCCGTAGATGTACAAGCCGGTGACATTGGCCGGGCATGTGACGGTCAGCAGACTGAGATTGTTCTGAGAAAGACTCGCCGATCCGATCGCAGTGATGCTGGCACCGAAGCCGGTCGAGTTGGGAGCACTGAGGCAGTACACGCTGGGCACGGAGCAGACCTCTTCGACGCGGAAGATCTCGCCGCCCGTCTGGTCGAGGATGTACAGCGTGCCATCCGCGCTGGTGCCGAAGCTGACGGGGTTCTGGATCGCGAGCAGGCCGCCGGGGGCCAGCTGTGCGGTGCGGTCGATCAGCTCCGTCACGCTGCCGCCGCTCTGACGCAGCGACCACAGCTTGCCCGAGCAGTAATCGGCGAAGAAGTAGCTGCCCTGCAGCGCCGGGATCGCGCTGCCGCGGTAGACCACGCCTCCGATGATTGCGCACAGCCCGCCGGTGTGCGGATAGGTGTGGATCGGCAGCGTCAGCGCGGGATCATTGCAGACACAGCCTGAGAGGCCCGTGCAGTCCGTGCCCTCCATGCAGCGCCAACCGTAGTTGAGCCCGCCCAAGCCCGGCGGCTGCAGGTTGATCTCTTCGCGGGTGTTTTGTCCCACATCCGCCATGTACAGCTCGCCCGTGGCCTCGTCGAAGCTGAAGCGCCAGGGGTTGCGCAGACCGCTGGCCCAGGTCAGCGGAGTGGCGCTGCCGGGAAAAGGATTGCCTGCCGGCGCCGTGCCGGGGTTCGCGGGATCGATGCGCAGCAGCTTGCCGAGATAGGTGTGGGCCGACTGCGCGTTGCCGCCGATGGCGTGGCCGGTACCCGCATCGTTGGCGGAGCCTCCGTCACCCAGACCCAGATAGAGCATCGCATCCGGTCCGAATGCGATGCATCCGCCGTTGAGATTGCTCTGCGGCTGCGCCAGAGGGCCGAAGATGATCTGCGCGCTCGCCGGATCGGCCGTGTCCGCACCGGGCGCGTTGAGTGCATAGCGTGCCACCACCGAAGCGCCGTTGTTGTCGGTGTAGGACACGTAGAACAGTCCGTTGGCGGCGAAGCCCGGATCGAAGGCCAAGCTCAGCAGACCCTGCTCATTGCCGAGGCTGCCGACGATCGGATTGATGTCGAGCACCGGAGTCGCGAGCAGATTGCCATTGCTCACCACGCGCACGCGACCGTCCTGCTCCAGCGCCCAGAGTTTGCCGGGCGTGTTCGGCAGGCCGCCCACCCAGCTGGCGCGCTGCAGTCCGCCCGCAACCAGCTTGGAGCGCAGGTTCTGGGCCGAGGCGGGCAGCGCCATCGAGGCGAGCAGCGCAAGCAGGAACAGTGAGGAGATGCGCATGGTGTCAGTACTGGATGGTGAGGCCCTGCGTGGCGTTGAACGTTGCCGAGGGGCAGAAGCTGGTGCTCGGATCGCGGTAGTACACGAGGTAGTGGCGCACAGAGCCGCTCTGGATGCTGTCACCCAACGAGTTGGCCTTGGTTCGTACGGTGGGCTCGTTGATGCCCGGGTAGAACACGGTGCTGCCGACGGCGTTCTTGACCGCGATGCGCTTGAGCGCGCCGCCGAAGCAGCGCAGGCCGTCGCCGAAGACCACCGGCGAGGCGAGCAGGTTGTCGCCCTGCAGGAAGATCGAGAGCGCATTGCTGTTGATTCCGGTGGCCGTCAGCGTGAACGCATCCTGGGCCGCGCTGCCGTTGGCCTGCA
Source organism: Planctomycetia bacterium (assembly GCA_005799545.1). GTDB lineage: Bacteria > Planctomycetota > UBA1135 > UBA1135 > SYGM01. The sequence goes on from SYGM01000004.1 coordinate 3,303, forward strand.
GCTTGCCGCCGCCGGAGTTGGTCGAGTTGTTGCAGCCTCGTCCGGCCGATCCGGTGTTGCCGCAGGGGCAGGGGACAGGCGAGGTGCCATCGGCCGAGCAGAAGCTGGTGCCCGTGGCCGAGAGGAACACGATGCCCTTCATGCCGGGAAAGTGCGGTTCGCAGAAGTAGTCGTACCGGCCGAGTGCGCGCGGATTCGCGCGCACGAAGTTGGCATCGAAGGCGTGATCGAAGCTGGTCTGCGTCGCGTTGAGGAAGCCGATGATGGGCTCATCCCAGTCGAGAATTCCGTCGGTGCCTTCGGTGACGGTGTGGGCTGTGCTGGTCCAGACCCAGCGCACCGTGTCGCCCACCGGCACCGTCACGGTGGAGGGTGTGAAGCTGAAGCTGGACTGGGTGACGATGGTGATCTGGGCTCCTGCTGCGGAGGCAAGGCCGAGAGCGGTCAGAAGGTGCAAGAGAGTGCGCATCCCTCAAGTTTCCCCTTGAAAGGCCGCATCGGCAAGCCGGGAAAAC
>SYGM01000043.1 GCA_005799545.1 Planctomycetia bacterium
ATGATGCAGAAGTTGCGGATGAAGCGGGTGTCCAAGCTGCCTGACCTTCGGAAAGGGGCGAAGAGAATAGCAGAAAGACCGCCCTCACGAGTCGGCGTACCGCCGAAAGCGCGCGGCCGCCCGTGGGGCGGCCGCGAATTCGTCTCAGGAGCCGCCCTCCCGGGCTCTCACCACTGCACCTGCACGGCCGAGGTGATGTTGAAGGTCGCCGCGCAGCCGCTGCTCAGCGGATCGCGGTAGTAGACCTGGTACACGCGCTTGGCTCCGGCCGGAATCGGTGCACCCAGAGAGTTCGCGCGGATTCGGATGCTGTCCTCGCCGGCAACAGGGTACGTGCTCTGGCCGCCCGAGCTGGTCGTGCGGACCGCCAGACGCAGCAGCTGGCCGCCGGCGCAGCGCATGCCGTCTCCGAAAGTCACTCCCGTCGGAACCGCGACATCACCCTGCAGGAAGATGGCCGTGGCGTTGGGACGCAGGAAGCTTGCGCTGAGGCTGATCGAATCCAACTCGAGAGAGCCGCTGCCCGACAGTGAGCCGCCTCCCGTGTTGCTCGAGTTGTCGCAGCCGCGGCTTTGGGACGAGGGCGCGTTGCCGCAGGGGCAGGGCAGCGTGGCTCCCGTTTCCGGCGAGCAGAAGTAGGTGAAGTAACCGGGCGCGTACAGCAGAGCCTCGGCGATGCCCACGGAGTTGGCATCGTCGGCTTCCGCTGCCACGGAGTACATGCGCGAGGGGATCGGAACGCCCGAGGCCGAGTACTTCGCCAGGGCGCTGACGCCGGTCGGCCGCTCGTTGGTACCGAAGTAAGCGGAGCTCGTGCCTCCCGCAGGGGCCAGTTGGTCGCCGATCGTGGTCACGGTGCTGATGCCGATGAAATTGCTCGAAGTCGAGGTGTTGGTCTCGCTCCAGGCCACGACGAAGTCTGCGCCATCGGAGTCCGTCGTGCTGGAGCCCTGCTGATTGGCCGTGGTTGCGCCGACGAGCTCGATCAGGTCCTGGGTATCGAGCACCTGCATGGTCAGGGTGCTGGCGGGATCGCCGATCTTCACCAACGCGCCGCGGATCGTGGCGTTTCCAGCAAAGGTCGGGGTGTAGGTGTAGCTGACGAGCACGCGGCCCGAGTCCGCACCGCTGCCCGCAGGCGAACTCACCGAAGCGTTGGTCGTGTAGCCGCTGCCGCCGTCGATGGTCAGGGGAGACTCGCCGCCGGGGCCGCCGTAGGGAATGCGGCGGAAATACAGGTCGGTGTCGCTGAAGAGCAGGCCGCTCGAGAGCTCATATGCCAGCCCCCAGTAGCGGCTCGCGATCGGGGCGATGCCGTTGGTCTTCGAAAGCGCAGGACGCACATAGCGGGAACCGCTGGGCAGGTTGGGGCACCATGTGAATCCGGGACCGACGATGCTGCCGGTGCCGGAGACGAAGACACCCTTCATGGTGCAGGTGGTGGGACAGGTGTCACACACATACTCGCAGACCATGGCGTACTGGGTGCCCGCCTCCGGGTTGAGATCGCCGCCGAGCGTCGGGTTGTAGTGGTTGCCGGCGGACGGCGTCAGCGAGAACTGCGGGAACAGCACCACTTGGGCGCCCATCGTGAACTGACGCCCGTAGATCTCGTACTTGCCTGCGGTGGGCTGAGCCTGAGCCACGGCCAGCCAGCGCTGCGAATTGCGGTTGTAGGCCACTTTCGGCATCCGCCAATCCATGTCCGTGAACTCGATCGAGACGCTGGAGATGACGATGTCGTTTTCACTGAGCCGGTAGCCCAGGACATCGTGGTCGGTCTGACTGTAGATGCTCTCCACGACATAGCAGCGCTCGCCCTCGACTCCCGATGCGGTGTCCGGGTTGAGCAGTTCGAAGCCCTGCGTCGGCAGCGAAGAGATGTTGATGATCGGATCGATGACGAGCTTGCCGTTCGAGGCTTCGACGGCGTCGGCGGGCACCTGAATCTCGATCGTCGAGCCGTCGAGCGTGGTCTGGAGCGGCAGACGATCGCCGGAGTCCTCGACGACGAAGGCCTGCGAATACGAAACGCTGCCATGCTCGTTCGAGAACACGATGCCCTGCTCGTCGAACTGACCCTGCAGCTCCGTGTCGACGACCAGACGCAGGATCAGGTTGCCGGAGAGTCCGCTCGTGTCGATCACGAAGCTCTGCTCGACCTGCTCGAGCGCGAGGTCATAGCGCTCGAGCACCGGGCCGCGGGCGTAGGTGATGCGCAGGCCGTCCAGTTCCGCCGGTGCGCTGCTGTCGATCGACAGCGCTGTGTCACCGGCTTCGATCGAGGCGAGCGTGAAGTGCAGCGGGAAGTTGCGCGGCGCCTGCGAGCCGAAGAAGGGCACGAAGCGCGCGCCCTCCGTGCCGAAGCTGGCCTTGTAGTTGCCGCCGCGAGCCCAGATGCGAGCGTCGCCGGGCTGGTCGACGAGCACTTCCGTGAGCGCGGGGAGCATGGAGGCTGAGTTGGTCCGGAGGGCGTGCTCCTGGGCGCCGGCGGTGCCCAGCGGGAGCAGGAACAGGGGGAGGATGAGGTGTCGCTTCATGATGGTCCGTGGGTGGGAGGAGGGGGTGTCTGCGTTCTCATTCCCCTCAGGCGACAGGTCCCGTCGCGCGTGGCGCGCAAACCGCGCTTTTCCTGAAAAAAACGCGGCCGCCCCCCTCCGGGAGCGGCCGCCGGGCCTTTCGGGTGCTTCCCGAACAGGCTCACCACTGCGTGGAAAGAGCATTCGTGATGTTGAAGGTCGTCGGGCACCCCATGGTCAGCGGGTCGCGGTAGTAGATCTGGTAGCCGCGCACGCTGCCCGCGGGGATCGGAGCGCCCAGCGCGTTGGAGCGCAGGCGGATGCTGTCCTCGCCGATGGCGGGGTAGGAAGCCGCGCCGATCCCGTTGGTCGTCTTGACCGCAAGGCGCAGGATCTGGCCGCCGACGCAGCGCACGCCATCGCCGAACACGACGCCGGAGGGCAGGTTGATCGTGCCCTGCAGGAAGATGGCCGTCGCATTCGGGCGCATCAACTGGCCTTGCAGCGTGACCGTATCCGCATCCGGGTTGCCGGTGGCGTTGATGCTGGCTCCGCCGGTGCTGCTGGAGTTGTTGCAGCCGCGGTTGGGGGCGGAGGGGGCGTTGCCGCAGGGACAGAGGATCGCGCCGTTGGTGCCCGGGTTGCAGAACAGGGTGAACGGGGTGGCGGCGATCTGGTTGGCAAGCAGGGAGATGCGGCCGGCGCCTGTGTCAAGCTCCAGAATCATCGAGTAGCGAGCCGAGGGCGCGAGGCCGTCGGGGAGTCCGATTTTGGTGTCCGCGCTGATGGCGGCGTTGTCGAGGGAGCCCGCGCTGATCTGCGTCAGCAGGCTCCCCGCAGGCATCAGTCGCTCCGCGACCATGTTGAGTTGGGCCATCACGTTGTAGTTGTTGTTGGAACCGGCTATCGCGCTGTTCTCGCTCCAGCCCAGCATGAATGAGCGGCCATCGGAGTCGACGCAGCTCGCAAACTCGCGTTCGTTGGTCGGACTTGCGAACAGCGCGCGGACCGGCTGCGAGTCGAGCACCTGCATCGTCGCGGGGCAGCACAGATCGCCCATCTCGACCAGCTTGGCCTGGATCGAGCTGACGCCCGTGAAAGTCGGCGCGCTGGTGTAGGTGACGAGCACGCGGCTGGAGCCTTCGCCGGCCGGGGAGCTCACGGCCGGACCGCTGGTGTAGGCAGTGGTCGTGTCGAGTTCCAGCACGGCTTCGCCGGATTCACCGGAGTAGGAGATGCGGCGGAAGAAGAGGTCCGCGTCACCGAGGAAGACCGAGCTGGCACGCTCATAGGCCAGACCCCACAGGCGCTCGCTCTCGACGCCGCGTCCGTTGGTCTTGGACAGCGCGGGCCGCTTCAGCGCGCCCGTGGGGCAGGTGGCACAGCAGGCCGCAAGGAACGGCGCGCTGATCACGCCCGCATCGGAGACGAACACGCCGCGCAGGCTGCACTGCGGATTCGCGCAGTTCGCACAGGCGAATTCGCACACCATCAGAAACTTCGTGCCCGTGCCCGAGTTGAGGTCGCCGCCCAGCGCGGGCTTGCGGAAGTCGCCTGCGGCGGGCGTCAGTGCGAGCACCGGTCCGAGGTTCTGATCCTGACCCAGCTGACGCCCGAAGATCTCGTACTTGCCCGAGGGCAGCTGGACTTCCGCCACGGTCATCCAGCGCAGCGCGCTGCGGTTGAAGGCGATCGCAGGGAACGTCCAGTTCGCGCTCGTGATGTCGAGCGCGCGGACGGCGACGACGACATTGTTGTCGTCCACCATGTAGTTCCAGATGTCATGGTCGGCGGCGCTGAAGACGCGCTCGATCGCGATGCAGTTGAGCCCCGGGAGACCGGCGGCAATGTCCGGATGGATCTCATCCTCGACCGTCTGGACCGTGATCGTGTCCGTGCTGACGAGCGGGTCGATCACGAGCTTGCCGTCTGCCGCCGCAACGGTCTCCGCCGGAACGCGGATCTCGATCAGCGCTCCATCCAGCAGCGTCGTCACGGGGATGCGCTCGCCCGAATCCTCGACGACGAAGGCCTGCGAGTAGCTGACGTGACCGAACTCGTTGTGGAACACCAGGCCCAGTTCGTCGGCCTGGCCGAGCAGTTCCGTGTCGACCAGCACGCGCACGACCAGATCGCCCGCGAGGCCTTGCGTATCGATCACGAAGCTCTGCTCCATGTGCTCGAGCGCGAGGTCATAGCGCTCCTCGACCGGTCCGCGTTGGAAGGCGATGCGCGAACCGTCGCGCACCGGCTGTGCGCCCTGGGCGAAGGTCAGCGGCTCGCCGCCGATCTCGAGGCCGGTGAGCTCGAAACGCAGCGGGAAGTTGTGCGGGGCCTGCGATCCGAAGGCAGGGATGTAGGTCGCGCCTTCGATGCCGAAGCTGGCCTTGTAGGTCCTGCCCAGCGCCCAGATGCGGCCATCGCCGGGCTGATCGCAGAGCACTTCGCCCGTGGGGATGGCGAGGGGCAGGAGTTCATTCCGCACAGCATCCTGTGCGGAGGCCAGTTCGGCCGGAATGAGGGCGAGGAGGGCGGCAAGAAGCAGCGGTTGTGTGTGGTTGTGGCTCATGGCGAAGGAAAGGGGTGTCCGGCGGGTACTTCCCGGGGACACCCCCCCATCGCTCATGCCGCGGCCGCGTGACGCGCTTTCTGCCCGTTTTTCTCCCTTTCAGTTCGTGTCGGGGAGACTGCTCACGTTCAGCAGGTCGCCGTTGTTCTGCGCCCCGATCGCGAAGGGCAGGACCGCGCTGCCGCCCGCGGTGCTGATTTCCTCGATCAGCAGGCCGAGGATCGGCGCGTCGGAGATCGAGCCGCTGCTCGAGCTGGCGCTGCCGCCGGCGACCCGGAAGGCGCCCGTCTCGCGGGACTGGAAGCTCTCGGAGCTGGTGTGCAGGGTCGAAAGCAGGAATCCGTTGGTGAAAACGCCGCTGATGTCCTTCAGGCGCTTGCGCGTCCAGCAGGTGAAGCTCGTCTGCGAGCTGAACTGCTCCTCGTTGTCGTTGAGCACGATGAAGTTCGTCGAGGTGTTGAAGACCGAGCCGGCGAGGCTCACCAGCACCAGATGCGAGGCCCGCACGCTGGGGCTGTCGACATGGCCCGTGAAGCGCGGGAAGAACAGCATGTCGGGCGCGGGCTGGTATTCGAGGTTGTTGAGATCGCGCCGGCCGTCGCCGTCGAGATCCGTGATGGCGCCCTGCGCGGGAATCGCGCGGAAGACATAGGGCTGATACTCGTAGTCGGCGGTCGTCGCCGTGTTGATCACGTGCGTGGTGCCGATCAGGTGGTTGAAGCTGATCGGAGCGCCCGTGCTCGTGCTGCGCGCGAAGGCGTAGAGGTAGCCGGTGGTCAGGCCGGAGCTGTCGAGCTTCGTGTTGACGGTGAGTGTGTCACCCGGCGTCAGCGTGCGCAGGCGGTTGGTCTCGAGGCAGTTGGTGCTGCGTATGTACACCATCTCCACGCGCACGCTGCCGGAGGTGCTCGCGAGGTTGGTGTTGGTCAGCGTCGCCCAGGTCACGGAGCTGCCCGAGTTGTCGAGCAGCGGGTAGACCAGCAGCGAGCCCGGCGCCAGCACGCCGTTCTGCGCAACAGCCGCACAGGCCAGCAGGGGGGCGGCGAGCAGAAAAGCAACATCCTTTACAGTGCCGATTCTCATGGGGTCCGTCAAAGGGTAAAGGCCCGCCCGGGTTTGCGCCAGCGGCGCACCCGATCGGGCCTTCGGGAGTGCTCCCCGCCGGCTCAGTTGGTGTCGGGGAGGCTGCCCGTGTTGAGCAGGTCGCCGTTGGTCTGTGTGCCGATCGCGAAGGGCAGAACCGCATCGCCGCCGACGGTGCTGACCTCTTCGATCAGCAGCGCGAGGATGGCCGGATCCGTGATCGTGCCTCCGGTCGAGCTCGCCTGCCGTCCGTTGATGCGGAAGGTGCCGGTCTCGCGCGAGTTGAAGCTCTCCGAAGCGTTGTGATTGGTCGAGAGCAGGAAGTTGTGCGTGAATGCGGTGCTGATGTCCTTGAGCTTGCGCTTGGTCCAGCAGGTGAAGCTCGTCTGGGCGCTGAAGGCCTCCTCGTTGTCGTTGTAGATCGCGAAGTCCACGCTGTTCGTGAACTGACTGCCTGCGAGGCTCACGAGGACGATGTACGAACTGCGAGCGAATCCGACCGTTCCGAGAGACTCGTAGTGCCCTGTGAAGCGCGGGAACTGCAGGCGGTTGGGGACCGCCGCATACTCGAGATTGTTGAAGTCCCGGCGCGTGTCGTTGTCGAGGTCGGTCAGCGCGCCCTGCGCGCCGATGGCCGGGAACACGAAGGGCTGGTACTCCATGTCGGTCGTGGTGGCGGTGTTGATGACGCGCGTCGTGCCGATCAGATGGTTGAAGCTGATCGCTGCCGAACTCGTGGCCGTGGTCGCGTAGACATACAAATAGCCTGCGGTCATGTTCGGGTTGTCGAGCTTGGTGTTGACGGTCAGCGTGTCGCCCGGCGTCAGCAGCTTGGAGCGGCTGAGTTCTCCGCAGTCGCTGCCGTTGATGTAGGCGAAGTTGACGCGAACCGTGCCCGAGGCGCTTGAGAGGTTGGTGTTGGTGACCGTGACCCAGGTCTGTGAGGTGCCCGAGTTGTCGATCAGGGGGTAGACGATCAGCGAACCGGGGGCCAGCATCCCGTTCTGGGCGGCGGCCGCCTGAGGCAGGCAGAGCGAGGTGAGGAGGAAGGGGAGGTTCGAGAAGAGCTTTCGGATCATGGCGGAGATTCCTTGGAGGCAGGGGCGTGGGGCTGGGTGAACACCTGCTCAGGCGGCATGCCCGGGGATCCGTGGCGCGCTTTCTTGAAAAACCGGGCCTTGGTCCGGCCGTGCTAGGCTGAAAGCGACCGATGCAGCCCTCCGAAAAGCACCGCCAGCTGGTCAGCGAGGCCTCGCGCGGCAGCGAAAGGGCTCTGGAGGAGCTTCTGGAGCAGAACCTGCCCGGGTTGCTGGCCTTCGTGCGCGCCCATGCAGGACGCAATCTGCTGGCCCGGGACGGCAGCATGGATCTGGTTCAGTCGGCCTGCCGCGAGGTGCTGCAGGACATCGGCCGGCACGACTACCGCGACGAGGCGGGCTTTCGCCATTGGCTGTTTCTCGCCGCCGAGCGCAAGATCGTCGATCGTGCGCGCTACCACGGTCGCGCCAAGCGGGCGGGGGATGCCGATGTTTCGCCCAGCGAGGCCGAGGCGCAGTCGCTGCTGCAGGGTTACGCCGGGCTGGTGACACCCAGCCGCCATGCCGCCGCCCGCGAGGATCTCGCGCGCGCGGAAGCAGCGCTGGCCATGCTGAGCGAGGAACATCGCGAGATCATCCTGCTGAGTCGCGTGGTGGGTCTGAGTCACGCGCAGATCGCGGAACGCACCGGCAAGAGCGAAGTTGCTGTGCGCAGCCTGTTGCACCGCGCACTGGCGAAGATGGCTGCGGAAATGGGGACCGAGACGGGCAACGAAGGCTAGTTGCTCTGGATGCGTCCGAGCAGTTCCACGAAGCGCGGGTCATCGCGGAACACGTCGAGTGACTTGGTGCTTTCCAGTTCGCCTCGGTCGGTGTAACCGGCCGCGATCGCTTCGCCAAGACGCTGGAACATGCGCTCGATCGCGAAGGCGCGCGCAACGAGCTCGTCAGGCCGCTGTTGCTCGAGCGCAAGTGCGTACTCATTCCACAGATCCGCCGAATACCGCATGCGCTCCGCGCTCGTTCCGATCGTGCGCGCGTGATCTTCGATTGCAGCCTGCGCGGATCCGAAGTCACCCGTCAGCAGTCGCGCCCGCGAGAGCCCGTAACGCGCCAGCGATCCCACTGAACCCGTCGTGTTGTCATCAGTCAGCTCGTGCGGGCAGATTTCGAGCACCTTCAGCGCGCGCTCGTAGTGCGCAATGAGCTCCGCGCTGTCGTGCTTCAATTCGATGCGCGAGGCGGCCAGATTGACATGCGCCGTGGCAGCTCGCAGCGCCAGATCACAGCGCTGCGGATCGGTCCTGAATTTGGCCTCCGCGATTTCCAGCAGTGCCTGCTGTTTCCCGGCGGCGAGCTCGAAGCGCCCGAGGCGGCCCGCGTGGATGCTGCTCTTGTTCAGGACATCGCTGCGGGCCTGCTGGTAGCGGCCTGAGTCAGGGAAGTCCTTCAACAGCCCATCGATGCGCGCCAGCGCAGCATCCAGCGAGCTCTGGGACTCATCGTGCTGGCCCAGTTCGAACTGGTAGTCAGCCAGCTCGCTGAGTGCATCGGCGACATCGAAGCTGTAGTGCCGCACATCGGGCATCAGTCGTTCGGCCGATTCGAACTCGGCAAGGCTGCGGCGGGAGTGCTCGAGAGCGTCCTGACCGCGTTCTCCGCGGCGGAACAGGCTGGCACGCCAACCCTCGATCCGGCCCATGCTCCAAGCCCAGTCTGGGTCATCCGGGTACCGCGAACGCTGGCTCTCCACATGAGCGGAGGCCTCATCGAGCACGGAGCGGGCAGCCTCGATCTCTCCCGCCAGAACGCATGCCTCGGCTTCCGCCATCAGCACGGACAAGGTGCAGTGCAGGAGGCTCCCTTCGGCCTTCCACTCACGGCATCTGGCGGATGCGGCGCGCAGGATCTCCAGCGCCTGCTCCGGGTCGTGCAGACCGCTCCAGGTTTTTCCTACCGCAGCCTCCGCCGCGATGCGCCAGCTGGCATTCTCGGCAGTCGGCTGCGCAGCATAGACGCGCTCCCACAATTCAAGCGCGCGCTTGCGTTCCTCAAGTTCTTCGCTGCGTCGCCCAAGATCCTCGAGAATCGAGGCCCGAGAGGTGCGCAGCCGAGCGCCTTCGGCGAGCACTTCAAGGTCATTGCGCCGTGAAGCGGAGAGCTGCTCATAGAGCGCCAGCGCTCGGTCGAGCGCCACCAGCCGAGCCTGCTGCATGCGCGGGACATCGCGCAGGTCCTCGGTGGCCGTGTCGCGCAGCACATGGCCGATCGCGGAGAGCGCGAGGCGGAAATCCTGCTCAGATTTCTCGTAGGCGGCAGTGATCTCTTCCAGCGAGCGCGCGCGGGAAAGCTCCCAGCCCACCGGCCCCGCGATCAGCAGCAACACACCCAGCGTCGCACCGACGGCCTGCGCCGGATTACGCTGCGTCCAGCGCAGAGTTCGCAGGCCGAGGCCCGGACGGCGGGCTTCGATGGCACGCCGCGAAAGCAGTGCGCCCAGATCGCGCGCCATGTCCTGCGCGGTGGCGTAGCGGCGGGCGCGCTCGCGCTCCATCGCCACGACACAGACTGTCTCCACATCCCAGGACAGGTCGGGGTTGAGCCTGCGCAGCGGCATGCAGGCGCCACCCAGAATGCGCTCGCGCATCTGCTCCCAGCTGTCGGGAGGAAAGGCGGGCTGCAGTGCGAGCAACTCATGCAGCGTGGCACCGAGCGAGTAGATGTCGCTGCGCGCATCGAGGTTGGCATCACCGCGTACCTGCTCGGGCGACATGTACGGCAGCGATCCGGGCTGCACGCCGCTCTGCGTCATGCCATCGGCGGCTTCAGCGCGCGCCAGACCGAAATCGAACAGCAGCACGCGCCCCGTGCGTGTCAGTGCGAGGTTGGAGGGCTTCAGGTCGCGGTGAATCAGGCCGCGACTGTGTGCATGCTCCAGTGCTTCAGCGGCCTGTCGCGCGATCATCACGCAAACATCAGGCCATTCGGCTTCGAACAGCGGTCCCTCGGCGCGCGACGGCCTTCCCTGCTGTTCCAGGCGCGACTCCACCGCGCGCGCCAGATCGCGTCCGTGCAGTTGGCGGGGATTGCGTCCGGAGAGCTCGCGCAGCGCATCGCTCAATGTGCAGCCGTCGAGCAGCTCCATCGTGAAGTAGGGGATGCCCTGATCCTCACCGACGGAGTAGATCGGAACGATGCCGGGGTGCTGCAGACGTGCGATGGCTTCCACTTCGCGGCGGAATCGCTCACGCGAGCCGCTGAAGTGCAGCTGATCCGGCCGGATCATCTTGAGCGCGAGACGGCGGTGCAGTGTCGGATCTTCCGCCTCCCAGACCAGTCCCATGCCGCCTTCGCCCAGCCGCCGTATCAGTCGGAAACCGCCCAGAGTCTGCGGCACGGTGCTGTGCGGCTCCGCACCCAGCAGTCCGAGGCGGGCGAGGCGGGCGAGTTCGGACCGCACGCGCGCGGCCTGTGCCGGGTGCCGCGCCAATAGGTTCTCGACCGCCTGACTGCCTCCCTCGGAGTGCTGTTCCAGGCAGGCGAATACCAGATCCTCGAAGCTCCGGGACTGGGTTTCGGCGGGGGACTCGCTCATGCGGGGTAGGCATTGTGCCGCAGCGCGACCCGGGCCGCGAGGTGCCTGTACTCTTCCCAGAAGCGGCATCTGCTGCGAGACTCTGATCCGTCAGGAAACAAAAATCAGCGCAGGTTCGTCCCGTCCAGGTAAACCTGCGGTTCGTCCTCTCCTTCTCATCTCTCCGGAGCCCCCCTTCATGCGAGTCCCTCTCTTCGGGCGTGCGGTTACCTTGGCCATCGCGCTTGGTGCCCTTTCTCTCCCCGGCCTGACTCAATCCTCTTCGGCTGATGTGCCCTTCCTGCGGAGCATCCCCGAGGGTTACATCGCCCCCGGTCCGCTGCACCGCGTGCTGATTCCTGCGGGCTCCAACGCACTGCAGGTGCTGCTGGAGCGCAATGCGGTGCTTGCCAGCGAGGATTACGGCGCCTTCGCCTGGGCTTGGGTGGATGCAACGCGCGTCGGCGGGGTGGAAGGACTGCGTGCGCTCGGCGCGGAACTGCGCGACGAAGACACACTGATCGAGTTCAACGGCTATGTGCTCGACGGAGCGCGTCCCGCGACGACGGATGCGCTGCTGGCAACCATTCCTGCGCATCTGCGCGCTCCCGATGGCGCTCCCGCAGACGGTGAGTCACGCCTGCGCGTTGTGCAGTTCGCGGGCCCCGTCAAAGATGCCTGGAGCGACATGCTGCGTGCAACCGGCGCGCACATCGTCAGCTACATCGCCAACAATGCCTATGTGGTGAAGACCGATCCGCATAGCGACGCGCGAGTGCTCGGTCTGCGCAGCGAAGCCGCTGTGCTATCCATTCGCTCGTACGAGCCGGCGTTCAAGCTGCGCCCGGAGCTGCGCGGCACCGACTTCCAGGATTCCTGGGCGTACCCGGTGATTGTGCAGGTGATCGCCGACCGCGAAGGCGAGGCCTTCGCGCGTTCGCTCGGCAGCATCGCCATCGCAGGTCTGGGCGAGCCGGAGCCCGTGATCGGCTACTGGAATGTCAAGCTGGAGCTCGACGGAGCCAATGTGCACGAACTCGCACGGGATCCGCGCGTCTTCGCCATCGAGCCGGTGCTGGAAGCGCGTCTGTTCGATGAAGCGCAAGGCCAGATCATGGCCGGCAATCTCAACGCCGCCGGAACTCAGCCTTCCGGCCCGGGCTACCTTGCCTGGCTGACTTCCAAGGGCTTCCCCGGCGCGAGTCCGTTCCCGTTCAGCGTCGATGTCGTGGATGACGGCGTCGACCGCGGCAGCACCACGGATGTCAATGTTGAGTTCCGTGTCGGCGGAACATCTGCGGGTGCCAGCCGTGTCACCTTCAACAACAACTACTCGGGTGATGCGCTCGCCGATGGCGGCGGGGGTCACGGCAACATCAATGCTTCGATCATCGGCGGTTACAACAACCTGACCGGAACGGCCGCCGAGGATGCCTCGGGCTACAACTACGGTCTGGGAATCGCGCCATGGGTCGGCATCGGCAACACCAAGGTGTTCGCCAACTCGGGCGCCGGCGTCTTCAACCAGCCGACGCTGACGCGTCTGGCTGCGGCCTACAACGCGGGTGCGCGCATCAGCTCCAACTCGTGGGGCTACACCTCGGGCACGACATACAACACGGACAGTCAGGCGCACGATCAGGCCGTGCGTGACGCGCTCAGCGGCACGGCGGGCAACCAGGAATTCTCGATCATCTTCGCCGCCGGCAACGACGGCTCGCTGGCTTCGACGGTACACCCGCCGGGCACCGCCAAGAACATCATCACGGTGGGCGCGGCCGAAAACTACCGCATGACCGGCAGTGACGGCTGCGGCATCGGCAACACCGGCGCGGACAACGCCATGGATGTGATCAGCTTCTCCTCGCGCGGTCCGACCTCGGACGCGCGCAAGAAGCCCGAGATCATGGCCCCGGGCACGCACATCCAGGGTGCGGCGAGCCGCTCCACTGCCTACAACGGCGCGGGCGTCTGCAATCAGTACTGGCCGACGGGCCAGACGCTGTACTGCTGGTCGAGCGGCACGAGCCACTCCACTCCCGCAATCGCAGGTGCGGCTGCGCTCGTACGCCAGTGGCATGCCAACAACAGCCTGCCCACTCCCAGTCCGGCGATGACCAAGGCAACGCTGGTTGCCAGCGCGACGCACATGACGGGCGTAGGCGCCAACGACACGCTCTGGTCCAACAACCAGGGCATGGGAAGCGTCAACCTCGGCCGTGTTTTTGACTCCACTGCCCGAATCCGCGTTGACCAGACACAGGTGATCGGCGCTACCGGCGGCACATACACCGTCAGCGGCAACATCGCGAGCAGCGCGACTCCCTTCCGCGTTGCATTGGCATGGACGGATGCTTTCGGTCCCACGACCGGCAACGCCTATGTCAACAACCTGGACCTCGAGGTGACGGTCAACGGCACGCTGTATCGCGGCAACGTGTTCTCGGGCGCCAACTCGATCAGCGGCGGCACTGCCGATGTGCGCAACAACCTCGAGAGCGTGTTCCTCCCCGCAGGCACAACCGGTTCGTTCAGCATCACGGTGCGCGGAACGAACATCGCCGGCGACGGCGTTCCCGGCAACGCGGACACGACGGACCAGGACTTCGCGCTGCTCGCGTACAACGCGGTGGAGTCGGCTCCGACGCCGGACTTCGGTCTCAGCGCCAGCCCGGCTTCTGCCTCGGTGTCGCAGGGCGGTTCGACGAGCTTCACGATTGCTTCCAGCGCGCTCAACGGCTTCGCGGGCAGCATCAGCCTCGCCGCAACGCCTGCGATCAGCGGCGTGAGCTACTCCTTCGCCCCGGCCAGCGTGGCCGCGGGCACTAGCTCGGTGCTGACGGTCACCACGACCGCGGCCGCCACGCTGGGCACGCAGACGCTGACCATCACGGGCACGAGCGGAACGCTGGTGCGCACGACGACGGTCGGACTCACCATCAACCCGCCCGCGGGTTCCAATCCGGTCAAGACGTTCAGCGCGACGCCGAACCTCGCGATCCCGGACAACAACACCACCGGCGTCAACAACATCATCGCGGTGCCCAATTCGCTGACGATCAGCTCGGTCTCCGTTGAGGTGACGATCACTCACCCCAACAAGAGCCAGCTGATCGCGACGCTGACGGCACCGGACGGTACGACCCGCATCCTGCACAACCGCACCGGCGGTGCCGTGGCCAACGTGATCACGACCTACGCGATCGTGACCACGCCCAACCAGACGCTGACCACGCTCAATGGAAAGAACACGGCCGGCAACTGGCGCCTCACCGTGTCAGACCGTGCCGCGGGTTCGGTGGGCACCTTCAACTCGTGGAAGATCACCTTCAACGGGGAGCAGGCGCTGACGCCCAACCTCGCGATCCCGGACAACAACACGACCGGCATCACGAGCACCATGAACATCACGCGTACGGGGACAGTGGCGGGCGTCAAGGTTCGCACCACCATTCCGCACACGTTCAAGGGCGACCTTGAGGTGACGCTGATCGGACCGGACGGCACGAGCGTGCTGCTCCACAACCGCACCGGCGGCGCCACGGACAACGTGACGACGGAGTTCCCGGACCTCACGGTGCCGGCCCAATCGCTCTCGGCCTTCGTCGGGAAGTCGATCACGGGCAACTGGAGCCTGCGTGTGCGCGATCTCGATGTCACCGACACGGGCACCCTGAGCAACTGGACGCTGTCGCTGACAGCCCAGTAGCGTCGAAAAAAAGGGGCGCGAGCCCTCTCTCTTCATGCCGAGCGTGGGTCGACCGCGCTCGGCAGTTTTTTGGCGAGCTCGCGCAGCGCGCGGCCGCGATGGCTCACCCGCGCCTTCTCTTCCGCTTCCAGCTCGGCGAAGCCCCGGCCGGTTTCCGCGAAGCCCGGTTCCGTGAACTCGAACAGCGGGTCGTAGCCGAAATCGTGCGTGCCGCGCGCCGCGCGCAGGATCCTCCCGGCGGCCGTGCCCTGCACTTCCAGTGCCGACGAGCCATCCGGCCTTGCCAACGCGAGCGCGCAGACAAAGCGCGCGCCGCGCCGTTCATCGGCGATGCCCGCGAGCTCGCGCAGCAGCCGCGCGTTGTTGGCCGCATCGTCGCCATGCGTGCCCGCGTAGCGCGCCGAGAAGACCCCCGGCGCTCCGCCGAGGGCCTCGACCTCCAGGCCCGAGTCATCCGCCAGCGCCCACATGCCGCTGGCGAGCGCGGCGCTGCGCGCCTTCTTGCGTGCATTGCCCGCGAAGTCCGGCTGGTCCTCGTCGACGTCCGGAATGCCGCCGATCTCGCGCGGCAGCACGAGCCGGACCTCCAGACCCTCGAGGATGCGGGTGAGCTCCTTGAGCTTCTTCTGGTTGTTGCTGGCGAGCAGCAGCTTCATGCGCCGACGGCGGCGCGCTGCAGGGCGAACAGCTCGCGGATCGCGTTCTCGCCGATGCCGAGCATCGCATCATGCTCCGCGCGCGTGAAGGGCGCGCCCTCGGCGGAGCCCTGCACCTCGATGAAGTGCCCTTCGCCCGTCATCACGAGGTTCATGTCGGTCTCGGCCTTGGAGTCCTCGACGTAGGCGAGATCGCACAGCGTCTCGCCGCCGACGACTCCCACCGAAACCGCAGCCACCTGCGCGCGCAGCGGCCAACCGCGCAGCCAGCGCCGCGCCTCCATGTGCCTGAACAGATCGTGCAGGGCGACCCAGGCGCCGCTGATGGCGCAGGTGCGCGTGCCG
>SYGM01000044.1 GCA_005799545.1 Planctomycetia bacterium
CGCGCCTTCGACCCCGTCGATGCCGAGGATCTCCCTGGCATTGTCGCCCTTGACCGAGCCGCCATAGAGCAGCGACAGGCCGTCCAGCTTGCCGTAGCGGCGCTGCAGCTGGACGATGATGTGGCGGTGCATGGCGCCGATGACGTCGGGCTTCGCCGTCCGGCCCGAGCCGCTCGCCCAGACCGGCTCGTAGGCCACCGCCATGCGGTCCAGATCCGCCGCTTTGACTCCCTGCAGGCCGGCCTTCAGCTGCGCGCCGATGACGGCCTCGGTGCGCTTGGCCTCGCGCTCGCCGAGCGTCTCCCCGACGCACAGCATCACGCGCAGACCGGAGCTGAGCGCGCGCTGCACCTTGGCCTGAATCAGCGCATCGCTCTCACCATAAAGGTGACGGCGCTCGGAGTGGCCCAGCAGCACCCAACCCGCGCCAACATCGCGCAGCATTGCGGCGCTGACTTCGCCGGTGAAGGCACCCTTTTCCTCATCGCAGCAGTTCTGGCCGCCGAGTTGGATGCGCGAACCCGCGAGCGAGCGGGCGACCTCATCGAGATAGACAAAGGGCGGAAAGACCGCGATTTCGAGGTCCGTGCGCTGCCCCGCACGCTCGCGCAGCGCCGAAACAAGTGCCAGCGCGGACTTGCGGTCGAGGTTCATCTTCCAATTCCCGGCGACGAAGTGCATGCGCCTACGATACCGAGCAAGGCCGTCGGCCGCGAATCTTGCAGATGGGCAGCGAGCGCGGCGACCGGGTGCAGGCGCAGCTGGCAGTGGGAATAGCCTCTGAAATCAGCGCGGGAAACAGAAACAGCGCGGGCAGGAATGCCCCAAACGCCGCAAGAAGCTCAGCGAGAACGGGGAGCGCCCACGGTGCCCGTCAAGTGACGGCCGTCCAGCGCCGCGATGTGGTCCGCATCCTGCGCGATCGCGCCAAAAACCTCGGGTGTGATGGCCTGCGCACCGTCGGAGTGGACCTCGCTGACATCGATGTGCACCTCGAGCATCAATCCGTCGGCTCCCGCGCCGATGCCTGCACGCGCCAGGCTGCGCACCAGATCCGCTCGACCGGCAGCATGGCTGGGGTCGACGATCACGGGCAGGTGCGTCACCTTCTTGAGGTGCGCGACGGCCCCGACATCGAGCAGGTTGCGGGTCACGGAATCGAATCCGCGCACGCCGCGCTCGCACAGCACCACCTGCGAGTTGCCTTCCGCGAGGATGTACTCCGCCGCCAGCAGGAACTCGCGCACGGTCGCGCCGAACGAACGCTTGAGCAGCACCGGCTTGCCGGCCTGCCCGACCTCCTTGAGAAGCGGCGTGTTCTGCATGCTGCGCGCGCCGATCTGCAGCATGTCGGCGACGCGGGCCACGCGCTCGACGTCACGCGGGTCGAGCACCTCGGTGACGATGCCGATGCCGGTGGCCGAACGCACGCGCTCCAGCAGAGCCAATCCCTCTTCGCCCAGCCCCTGGAAGGAATAGGGCGAGGTCCGCGGTTTGTAGGCTCCCCCGCGCAGCAGCTGGGCACCGCCGGACTGCACGGCTTTGGCGATGGCCAGCAGATGCTCCCAGTCCTCGACGGCACAAGGTCCGGCGATCAGCGAGAGATGCGGGCCTCCGAAGCGAGCCTGGTGGGCCTGCACGATCGTGTCCGGCTGACCGGACAGGCGCTCATGCAGCTCGCGGGCACCGCCGCGGTCCAGGACAGCCGCCACGCCGACCAGGTCCTCGAAGCGCGAAGGGTGGTGCGCGGCTCCGGCACCGTTGAGGCGCAGGAACTCCTTGCTCTCGTCAACGAAGCTGGTTCGGTACCCCAGATCCCGGGCAAGGGCCAGGATGGCTTCCAACTGGGGAGGGGGCAGGGCCCGGCGCAGACGCAGCAGCATGGAGGAGGGTTCGCGCCAGCGTGAACGCGGGACGCGACCTTCCACTATGGTATGCATTGCCCAGCCCGTCAAACGCCCCATTTTTCTCTACGGCCCCAAGAGCTGCCCCAAGAGCTGCCCCAAGAGCTGCCCCAAGAGCTGCCCCAAAAGCTGCCCCAAAGGCTGCCCCAAAGGCTGCCCCAGCCCTTCCCCCCTTCGCCCGCATCTACCCTCCAGCCGCCCCCCGGGTCGGCCGTCCACCGCCCTCCAGCCGGTTCTGCCTCATGCACAGCCCCCGCCTCCAAGCCCTTCTGACCCTACAAGCCCTGCAGGATCTGCCGCGCACCGGCTGGATCCAGCATGGCGTGGCAGAACCCGAGCGCATCGCAGGCCACATTCTCGGGGCGCAATTTCTCGCCCTGAGCCTGCATGCACAGGCCGCGACCGCGATCAACCTGGGCCGGGTGCTGGAATTGCTCCTGGTCCACGATGCTCCCGAAGCGGTGTTGGGCGACTGGCCGCGCAGTGCGGCCGGGTTGCTGCCGCCCGGCGCCAAGGCCCACGCGGAGAGCAAGGCAGCCGATCAGGTCCTGAGTCCGCTCTCACCGCACGCACGCGAGCTGTTCCGGGAGTACGCCGAGGGTCAGACGGCGGAAGCGCGCTTCGCTCGCCTGTGCGATCGACTGCAACTCGCCGTGCGCCTCTGCGGCTACCGCCTGCGCGGTCAATCCGGGCTCGAGGACTTCGAAGCCGGACTGGAGTCACTCGATGCTTCGGAATCGCCCGCGGCGCAGAGCCTGCTGATGGAATTGCGGGGGTTGCTCGCCGCTGTGGCATCGCGACGCGATCCGGCATAGTCTCCTTGTCGCGCCCATGCGACTTGGAAAGGCAGTCCGCATCCTGATCCCCGTCGGCACCCTGCTCGGGCTGGGGATCGCGTGGTCGACGCTGCGCATGGTGGAACCGCCCTCGGATGCATGGTCAGCACCGCAGTTGCAGCCGCCAGCGCTTGAGCCGCTGGCGGTGACTCAGCTCACAAGGACACTGGAGGGCGTCGTGCTCGATGCGGCCAGCCGTCCGCTGGCGGATGCTCTGGTCTTTGCGCGCGGAGGTGATGTGCCGGCGTGGTGCCTCAGCGACAAGGAAGGACGCTTCCGGCTGGAGCGCCTGCCTGCGGGCGAGCTGAGCGTGCACCTCGTGGCGCAGGGACAGGTCCCGTGCACGCGCCTGCTGGATGCCGATGCCACGCAGGCCGTGCTGCGCGTCGAGCAGGCCCTAGGGCCCGCTCCCGCGCTGGATCGCAGGGCACCCACGCGGCTTTCGGGTCGAGTGGTGGCGCGCAGCGACGAGGAGGACGCGGACAAGTCGCTACTCGGGGGCCTCGAAGTGCTGCTGCTGCCCGTGGAGAATGCTCGCATCGATCCTCCACCGCCTGCACGCGCACGCAGTGATGCCGTCGGGCGCTTCGCCTTCGACGCGCTGTTCCCCGGGCGCTACCGCGTGGTGGTGCTGCCGGACTGGGCGCACTCCTCCTCCGGCCCGGACCTGCTGCAGTCGATCGCCGGCACATCGGGCGCACGCGAGCTGGAACATGAGCAGGAGCGCGGTGATCTGACGCTGGATCTTGCGCTGGGCGTGCTCGATCTGGAGTGTCGCGATGGGCAGGGTGCGCCGCAGGAAGGCGTGCTGGTGCTGCTGCGCGGCAATGGCGCTTCGCGCGAGTGGTGGCCGGCAGTCTCTACCGACGCAGGCGGTCGACTGCGCATCGCGCCGCTGCCGCCCGATGAGTACGTGCTGGAGCTGCAGGCCGGAAGCTGGCAGACCGTGCGCAGCCTGCGCCTCGGGCCGGATCAGTATCTGCGGGAGCGCATCGTCTCCGGAGGGCCTGCGGCCGGGAAGGAATCCGGACAGTGAACCGCAACCTCGCTGTGTTCCTTGCGCTGACGATGCTGCTGGCGCATGTGCTCGCCATCCAGATCGACGAGCTGGGCAACTTCGCCTTTCCGCACGACCAGGCCTACGCTGTGTTCGAGTACGCGCGCAATCTTGCCATGGACGGCAAGCTGCACTGGGGTGAATCCGGCGGCGCGGGCGAGGGCTATCCCTCGCTGGCGTGGATACTCATCGCGCAGCTCGGTGAGCGCTTCACGAACCACGTCAATCTGTTCTGCCAGACCATCGGCATTCTTTGCGGCCTGCTGACGGTCTACCTGCTCTCGCGCATCCGGCCCAACCGCATCGCCGGACTGATCGCACCGCTGTGCTTCGTGACCTCGGGCATCGCGGCAACGGCCTGCGGCAGCGGTACGGAGATCGCGCTGTACACCCTTGCCTGCATGCTGTGCTACTGGAGTGCGGAGCGCGATCACCCCTGGCGTCTGGCTTTGGGCCTGCTGCTGCTGGTGACTTCGCGCGTGGAGGGCAGCTTCGTGGCCATGGCGCTGCTGCTGATCTACGCGCCGAAACTCCGCACGCGCGGCTGGTCGCGGACCCTAGCACCCTTCCTGGGTGCAGCCCTGGGAGTCGGACTGTGCGCACTCGCGTGGGCGCGCTCGACCGAGCCCTGGCTGCCCTTCCATGGACTGCTGAAGCCGCTGCCGGGACAGTACTCGGAAGGTTGGCTGAGCCTGCTTGAGCTGCTGCGCACGACCAGCATCCCGCTGCTGATCGTGTTCCCCCTTGCGGGCCTGATCCGCGGCCGCCTCGGGGGAATGGGAGCCAGAGCCCTGCTGCTGGCCGTCCTGCTGCTGGCACTCGGCGTTGCCGGGGGACGCTCCCCGCTCGTGTTCTCGCAGGCCTTCGCCGTGGTAATGCCGCTGCTTTACATCGCCGTTCAGGAGGGTCTCATCGTCGCGCTGGATGCACGCATGCTGCTCCGGCGAACGGCGATCGGACTTTTCGCCGCCTGCCTGTTCACCACCGGACTGGCAAGCCGCGGCAATGTTGACTTGGGACCTGTTCCACTCGGGAGCTGGCAGTTGCGCTGGATGCAGTCCTCGGGGAGCGCGCGGGCCGGCTATGACGCACCGCTCGCGCGCGCGGGACTGATCGAGGAACTCAAGAACACCGAGCGACTGCGCTCCGTCGGCCTGTACCTGCGTCAGAATATGCCCGCCGACACGCGCGTGCTCTCACCCTGGCCGGCGGCGATCGCCTACATCTCCCGTCTGGAAGTGCACGATCTCCTGGGACGCACCAACCCGATCCCCTACCACGAACCGCGCGGCGTGTGGACACGCCGCACGCGCGTCGACATCGCGCATGCTCTGCGCGAGCAGTTGCCCGTCATCATTCCGCGCATCCGCCCCGTGACCTCAGTGCCGACCACGGAGGAACTGGCCTCCGAGTGGATTAGCGAGTTCGACACGCCCGATCAGCAACCCGAGCGCGAAGCCGAGATTCGTTCCCTGCTCGAGCATTACTCCCTCATCACCGTTCCCATCCAGAGCTTCGTCCGCGCACTCGTTCAACCGCCGCCCGAGCCCTTCCATCTGCTCGTGCTGCGATCCGCAACGCGACTTCCCGAACTCACGCTGACCGAGTCCAACGGCTGGATGCGCGTCCTCTGCAAGCACCAGTCGCCGCTTCTCAGCGCAGACCTTTCGATCCGCCTCCAGTCCACCGACGGCAGCTCGCGCTGGCTCGATCCGACGGGCCGCAGCCGGGTGCAACCCTGCCTCGCGCGCACCGACCTCTGGATCGGCGATTCGGGATCCCGCGAATTCGAGCTGATGCGCTTTCCGCTGACCGAGCAGGACTTCGAGGTCCGCGCCCAGTTGCTCAACCCGGGCGCGAGCGGGACGGGGAGTTTTGACGTGATTGGCGCTGAAGCGAGGTGGCAGCGCCCCTAGGGGATACTGCTCCCAGTCTCGGGTCTCAAAGCTCCAAAAAAAGCGCGAGGTCTTAGGGCCGGCACCGTCAGGTCTCTTGCCGGGACACCCTTCACCGCCCGGCAAGGAGACCCTTGAAACCCTTCACGCCGCCGGAGTGCCCG
>SYGM01000045.1 GCA_005799545.1 Planctomycetia bacterium
ACCGTGCTGTCGTTCTCGGCCGATGCGTCGATGAACGAAATGGGCCTCACCAATCGCCTGCTGCCCGTGGAGAATGCTCCCAACGGTAATCAGGCGCAGCTCGCCATGTGCGACACGGTGGCGGACCCCGAGGATGTCACCGATGCCGGCGGCATGTTCAAGATCGACCGCATGACCGACTTCCAGCGCCTGCTGGCTCCGCCGCCGCAGACGCCGCGCAGCGGCATGAGCGGCGCGGCCATCTTCGACGCGATCGGCTGCAACAAGTGCCACTTGAGCACGCCCTTCACCACTCCGCCGACCGCGGAGCCGGGTCTGGCGAACATCAGCTTCCGCCCGTACAGCGACTTCCTCGTGCACGACATCGGTCCGGCGAGCGATCAGATCGTGGACGGTTCGGTTACCGAGACCGAGATGCGCACCACCCCGCTGTGGGGTTTGCGCAGCCGCGCCACGCTGGGTCTGTGGCACGACATGCGTGCTTCGGGCGGCACCGCGGAGCAGAACATCGCCTCGGCGATCCTGCTGCACGACAGCGAGGGTCTCGCCTCCCGCAATGCCTTCAACGCTCTGTCTGCCGTCCAGAAGAACCAGCTGACCAGCTTCCTGCTGTCGCTGGGCCGTCTGGAGTTCGACTACGAGGGCAACAACAACGTGGACGAGGTCGACTGGTTCTTCCTCCGTCCTCTGGTGAGCGGTCCCGCACCGGCCAGTCCGATCCTGCCCGATGATGTCGGCGCGGTCTCGGACTTCGATCAGGACGGCGACTTCGACCTCGAGGACTTCGGCGTCCTGCAGCGGGCCTTTACCGGTCCCTGATCCGCTTCTTTTTTGGGGCGCGAGCCCCTCCCCGCTGGCTCATGAGGAGTGCTACGCTACTCCCCATGAGCCAGATCGCTTCTTGGATCCGCGTCGGCGCTGTTTGCGCGCTGTTCACCACCGCTGCCCAAGCCCAGTTCGACAACAACTGGCTGACCTTTGCCCCGGGCACGGGCCGCATCAAGACCAACACGGGCGCGGATGCCACCGCAATCCTCACCGACCCGCAGGAGAAGGACTTTGCCTCCGGCGACGTCAACAACGACGGTTGGACCGACGTTGTCATGGTGCGCAAGCTGCCCTTCACGGTTGCCGGCGGCTTCCCCAACTACCTGCTGATGAATGAAGGTGGCCTGCTCGTGGATCGCAGCGGCGAGTACGCCAGCGAGTCGGACGTCGCCGGCGACAACGGCTTCCTCACGCCGACCAATGACCGCGACGTGGTGCTGTCGGACGTCAACCTCGACGGTTGGCTGGACATCATCACCTGCACGACGATGAGCGATGGTCTGCCCAAGCACATCAGCCACCCGCGCGTGTACATCAACAAGGGTGCGGTCAACGGCCAGTGGCAGGGCTTCCGCTACGAAGATGCCCGTATTCCGACCTTCCCGATCGCTCCGCGCTTCTGCGGTGTCGATGCCGGTGACGTCACGGGCGATGGTGCCCCGGATCTGTATTTCGCCGACTACGGCGGCCTCGAAGACAAGCTGCTGATCAACAACGGCAACGGCTTCTTCATCGACTCGGGCAACACGCGCATGGCGGACTCGATGCTGGCATCGGGCTTCGGCACAGCCGCCAACATCATGGACATGAACGGCGACGGCCTGAACGACATCGTCCGCGGCCAGTCCGGTTCGTGCCAGATCTCGTACAACAACCCCGCGCAGCCGGGCTACTTCCCGACCATCCTGCACCAGTCGATGGGCAGCGGCGCGACGTACCACTCGGACGCCGGCGACCTCAACCGTGACAACAAGCCGGATGTGATCATCAGCGACGACGGCTTGGACAACTTCCGCCTGAACCAGGGCAACGACAGCCTTGGCCGCGTCAACTGGGGGCCGTTCACCAACTACCAGTTCGTCACCGGCGGTGACGACGGTTTCGCGGGCTCCAACCACATCGTCGACCTCGACGGCGATCAGTGGCCGGAGGCGATCTTCGCGGATGTCGACGTCGACATCGGCGGCTGCGATCGTCGCACGCACATCTATCACAACCTCGGCGGCGCCATCGGTGGTGCGATCAACATGCGTGAGGAGGCCGGCAGCGCCGCCAACGGCAACTGGCGCGGCGTCAAGGGGATGAGCTCCGCGGATCATGTCGGCACTTACGACATCGCGTTCCTGGATCTGGACCGCGACGGCGACATGGACATGGTCTACGGCCGCTGCGCGGGCACCTTCGTGTGGATGAACCAGAAGATCACGGCGCCGACCACGGCGACCTATGTCTTCGGTGGCACCAACGCGAACTCGACCGGTCAGAAGGCGCGCATCAGCGCCAACGGCACGCCTGGCGGCAACGTCAACAACTTCCAGCTGCGCGCCGAGGGTCTCCCGGCGCTGAAGACCACGATCTTCCTCTACGGCGCGGGACGCCTTTGGGCTCCGGCGGTGTTCGGCGACGGACAACGCTGGGTCAGCGGTCCGATCCAGCGCTTCAGCGCGGTCACCTCCGACTCCAGCGGGGTGGCGATCTTCAACTGCAACTTCAACACGGCTCCGATGAGCACGATTCCGATCGGTGCGGAGCGCGGGGCTCAGGCCTGGTTCCGTGACCCGGCTGCGGGCGCGGGCCACAGCAACACCACCAACGCGGTGGCGTTCTGGCGCGTGGATTGAGCCCAAGCGGCCCCCCGTGGGGGGCAGAATCCCCGAGGGCCGGTGCGGCAAACGCGCTGGCCCTCATTTTTTTTCGACCGCATTTCCTGCTTTTCCGCCCCCATCCGCCACCCCCCTCCGGAATTGAGGGCGGGAGTCGATCGACAAACGGCTCCGCTCATGACAGTGCTGCACGCGTATCCCCTCACGCGGTGCACCAGCGCGGTCGGGGCTGATCTTCTCCCTCCAGTTCGGCCCCTTTCGACCGCCCGCCGGTCGAAGGGGGCTGTTTTTTCGGGGCATCGGGTGCAGTGGCACCAAGTGCGGTAGCATCAGCGCGGAATGAGAGCCAAGGTCCTGATCGTCGGTGGTGGAGTGATGGGCGCATCGATCGCCTGGCACCTCGCCATGCGCCTCGATCCGCACGAAGAGCCGGTGATGCTGCTCGAAAAGAGCCGTCTGGGCGCGGGCTCCACGGGCAAGTCGGGGGCGATCCTGCGACAGCAGTACTCCGACCGTCCGCTGGCGGCGATGGCGCGCGACAGCCTGCGCGTGTATTCGAACTTCGAGCGACTCACCGGCCGCTTCATCGGCTTCCAGCGCATGGGCGTGCTCACGCTCGCGGGGCCGCGTCAACCCGAGCAGCAGGAACTGGTGGTGCGCAACTCATTCATGCAGCGCGAGCTCGGTATCAAGGTGGATCTGCTGCGCGGTCGTGACATCGAGCGCGTCGCCCCGGGCATTGCAGTGGAGGACGGCACGCTGGCCGCCTACGAACCCGAAGGTGGCGGGGCGGATCCCGTGCGCACCGTGGAAGCGTTCGCAGCGCTGGCGCGCGAGCGCGGGGCCACCGTGCGTCAGGGCATCGAAGTGCTATCGATTCAGACCCGGGCGGGCAGCGTGGTGGGCGTGGAAACCAATGTCGGTCCGATCCAGTGCGAGACGCTCGTGCTGGCCGCCGGCCCATGGTCGCGCCGCCTGCTGGAGCCGCTGGGTGTGCGCGTTCCGCTGCGGGTGGTGCGTCCCGAGCAGAGCTTCTTCGCCACACCCGATCATTCCAGAGGTGCGGCACTCGAGGATCCGGCGCTCGACCCGCGCCTGCGTCTGCGTCCGCGCGAGCTGCCTGCCGCATTGCATCCGGTGCTGCTGGATCTGGAGCACAACGCGTATTCGCGCTGCGTGACGCTGGAAGGCCGCACGCGCGTGGGACGGCTGGACTATCACGAAGACGAGGAGATCGAAAATCCCGATCTTGCGCGTGAGACCGTCAGCTCCGAGTTCTGCGCGTGGTCTCGCGAGCAGCTCGAGGCGCGACTGCCCGTCTATGGCGGAGCTGAAGAGGCCGGCACGCTGGCCGGTCTGTACACGATCACCCCCGACGCGCAGGCGCTGATCGGCCCGTGGAAGCACATCGAGGGTCTGTTCCTTGTCACGGGCTTCAGCGGCCATGGCTTCAAGCTCGCGCCAAGCGTCGGCGAGGGCGTGGCCGAGATGGTCACGGGCCATCCGGTCAGCGCCTTCGATGCGCCTTTCTTCGACCCGCACCGTTTCGAAAACCGCTCCGCAGGCGAGTGCCGCGCTTTCGGCCTCTGACTCGCAAACCAAGCCCCCCCCCGAGGCAAAGCAGCCAAGACAACATGGGTGAAAACACCATCACGACGGAACTGGACCATGTGCAGATGCGCGAGTACGTGCGCGCGCTGCTCGAGGACGTGCACGCGCTCGAGCGCATGCTGGAGACCGAGCGTCTCGAAAAGGGCGTGCGCCGCATCGGAGCCGAGCAGGAGCTGTTCCTCGTGGACGCCAATCTGCGTCCCAAAGCCTGCGTGCTCAAGGTCCTCGAGCATCTCAAGGACAAGCCGTTCACCACGGAGCTGGCGCAGTACAACCTCGAGACGAACCTGTCTCCGCAGCTGCTGGGCGGCGACTGTCTCTCGAAGATGCATGCCGAGCTCGACGAGATGATCGGGCTGGCACGCATGGCGGCATCGCGCGAAGGCGCGCAGATTCTGTTGTGCGGCATTCTCCCGACGCTGGACAAGCAGCACCTCGGGCTTGAGTGGATGACGCCGATCCCGCGCTATTACCAGCTGAACCGAATGATGGTGGCGCTGCGCAACGGCCACTTCGATGCCGCGATCAAGGGCGTCGACGAGTTCTATCTCAGTCATGAGAACGTGATGCTGGAGGCCTGCAACACGAGCTTCCAGGTGCACTGGCAGTGCGACCCGCAGGACTACGCGCGCCTCTACAACATCGCGCAGCTGATCACGGCGCCGCAGCTGGCCTGCGCCGTCAACTCGCCGATCCTGATGGGCAAGCGGCTGTGGCACGAGACGCGCGTCGCGCTCTTCCAGCAATCCGTGGATACGCGCTCGGAGGTCAAGGCCCAGCGCGGCGGACGCTCACGCGTCAACTTCGGCGAGCGCTGGCTGCAGGACTCGATCATGGAGATCTTCCGGGAGGACGTCGCGCGCTTCCGCTCGCTGATCGCCTCCGCGCCGGAAGAGTCGCCGCTGGAGGTGCTGGCCCGCGGCGGAATTCCGCAGCTCAAGGCTCTGCGCCTGCACAACGGCACGGTCTACCGCTGGAACCGCCCCTGCTACGGCGTGATGGACGGCAAGGCCCACCTGCGCATCGAGAACCGCATCATGCCGGCCGGTCCCAGCGTGATCGACGAGATCGCCAACGCAGCCTTCTTCTTCGGATTGATGCAGGCCCTGCCGGCGGAATACGGGGACATCCGCAACCAGATCTCCTTCGACGACGCGAAGAACAACCTCGTCACGGTGGCGCGCTACGGTCTGCACAGCCGGGTGCGCTGGCTGCGCGGGAAGACCTGGGCCTGCGAGCAGCTGGTGCTGGAGCACCTCCTGCCGCTGGCGCGTCAGGGCCTGCAGGCCGCGAAGGTCAACAGCTCGGACATCGAGCGCTACCTCGGCGTCTTCGAGGAGCGCGTGCAGATCGGCCGCACAGGCGCGCAGTGGGCGCTGGATTCCTTCGCCGCCATGGGCGAGCGCGGCAAGCGCGGGGAACGCTGCCGATCGCTCGCTTCCGCGATGAAGCGCAATCAGGAGGAAGGTTTGCCCGTGGCGCAGTGGCAGCTCGCGGGCTTTGAAGCCACGGGCGCCGACCCGGGCAGCTTCCAGACGGTCGAACAGATCATGACCAGCGATGTCTTCACGGTGCACCCGGAGGATCTCGTCAATCTGGCAGCGAGCCTGATGGACTGGGAACACCTGCGCTACGTGCCCGTGGAGGACCAGAACGGTCATCTGCTGGGACTGCTCTCGTTCCGCTCCATCCTGCGGCTGATGTCCCGCGGCCAGACGCACACTAGCGTTCCGGTGCGCGACATCATGAAGAAGGATCCGATCACGATCCGACCGGAAGCCTCCATTTTCGATGCCATGAAGCTGATGCGCGAGCGCGACATCGGCTGCCTGCCGGTCGTCAACGCGGAAGGCCGGCTTGTCGGCATCATCACCGAGCACGACTTCATGGACCTTTCCGCGGCGCTGCTTGAGCGCTGGCTCAACGACGAGTAGGCCGCAGCATGTCAGCAGCGCAGAGTCGCCGTATCGGCGCCTACGACAGCGGTCGTCGCGGACCGCTGCTGCTGGTGACCGCGGCTGTCCACGGCAACGAACCGGCGGGCGTCGAGGCCCTGCGGCGCGTGTTCGATGCGCTGGAGCGTTTGCAGCCGCGCATTCAGGGCCGCATCGTCGGCCTGATCGGCAATCGCTCCGCGTTGGAGCGCGGCGTGCGCTTCATCGACATCGATCTCAACCGCCTGTGGTCCGCGCGTGCCGTGCGTGCACTGCTTGCGGCCGATCCGGCCGCGGACAACTCGGAGCAGCGTGAACAGCGCGAACTTCTGGCAGAGATGGAGCGAGAACTGGCGCAGCCGGCGAGCGAGGTGCTGCATCTTGATCTGCACTCCACTTCAGGCGGCGGGCCGCCGTTCACGGTGCTCGACGGCCGGATCGCGAACCAGCGCGTCGCCCAATGCCTGCCGGTGCCCGCCATTCTCGGACTGTTGAAGAACGTCGAGGGCACGGTGCTCGATTTCGCTGCCGCGCGAGAGTTCCCCTGTCTGGTGCTGGAGGGCGGTCAGAACGAAGCGCCCCAGACTGTCTATCACCACGAGGCCGCCCTGTGGCTGCTGATGCAGTCGATGGGCATGTTCGAGGAGCTGGAAGGTGTCGACCTCAAGGCCATGCGCGAACGGTTGGAACGCAGCGTCAAAGGCCTGCCGCCCGCCGTGGAAATCTGCCTGCGTTACCACATCGCCGATGGCGAGCGCTTCACGATGCTGCCCGGCTTCGAAAGCTTTCAGGCGGTCCGCCAGGGACAGCTGCTGGCGCTGGGTGGCAAGAGCGGAATGCGCGAGATCCGCTGCCCGCTGGGCTCGATCCTGCTGATGCCGCGCTATCAGGGTCAGGGTGCCGACGGCTTCTTCCTCGCGCGCATCGTCGATCTGGTTGCCTGATCCGTCCCAAAGTAGGGAATCGGCAGCGAGCTATCCGGAGAAGCTGCCCCTTGGCATGATCCGCGCACGGAATCGCGAGACATCACATCATGGCGCTGACACAGGAACTCAAGGACACGCTCGTGCTGATCCTCGCGGGCGGGATGGGCGAGCGGCTGAAACCCCTGACCATCAAGCGGTCCAAACCGGCGGTTCCCTTCGGCGGCGCCTACCGCATCATCGACTTCACACTGTCGAACTGCATCCACTCCGGCCTGCGGCGCATCATGCTGCTGACCCAGTACCAGGCGCGCTCGCTCGAAGAGCACATCCGCTTCGGTTGGAACTTTCTGCCGCGTCGACTTGAGCAGTTCATCGGCGTGCTGCCACCGCACCACCTCTCCGGCGAGTGGTACAAGGGCACCGCCGATGCGATCACGCAGAATTTGCAGCTGATCGAAGACGAGGCACCCAAGCACGTGGTGATCCTCTCGGGTGATCACATCTACAAGATGGATTACTCATGGATGCTGCGCGATCACCTGATCAAGCGCGCCAAGCTGACCATCGGGGCCGTGCGCATCCCCGCCGCGGACGCCTCGCGCTTCGGCATCCTCGAGGTTGACGCCAAGAATCGCGTCACCGGCTTCGTGGAGAAGCCCAAGAACGGAGCCAAGGAGATCCCCGGCGATCCGGGCCATTGTCTGGGCTCGATGGGCATTTACATCTTCGAGACCGAGGAGCTCAAGCGCCGTCTGCTCGCCGACGAGGCGAACCCGGCCTCCAGCCACGACTTCGGCAAGGACATCCTCCCCGCGATGATCAGCGAGGTGCCTGTCTACGCCCACAACTTCCGCCACAAGCCCGGCGAGGTCAATCCGTACTGGCGCGATGTCGGAACCATCGACGCGTTGTTCGACGCGAACATGGACCTGTGCAATGTGACGCCGCAGTTCAACCTGTACGACATGGACTGGCCGATCTACACGCTGTGGCACAACGATCCGCCGGCCAAGTGCGTACTCGACGCCCACGTCAAGGACTCGCTGTTGTCCCCAGGCACGATCATCTCCGGTGCCAGCCTGCACCGCTCGATCCTCTCCAATCGCGTGCGCGTTCAGGAAGGCGCCCAAGTGGACGAGTCCATGCTGTTCCATGGAGTGGTCGTGCGGCCCGGCGCGAAACTGCGCCGTGTGATCGTCGACAAGTGGACCGAGATTCCTCCGGGTGTCGAGATCGGCTTCGACCGCGCCAAGGATGAAAAGCTGTTCACAGTGACGCCCTCGGGCATCACCGTGGTCCCCTCGCGCTTCAAGTTCAGCTAGGCGCACCCCGCACGGGCGGGGATGCGCTATTCTCAAGAGAACGAGGTTTCGCGATGTCCAAGGCCACCGAGAAGTGGCGCTCCCAGCGCCTGTCCAACGAGGAAGTCCTGCTCTGCCGCTGGGGCGAGGTGGGCACACCCGTCCTGCTGTTCCCGACGGCCGCCGGCGATGCCGAGGAGTGCGAGCGCTTCCTCATGATCAAGACGCTTGCCAAGCAGCTCGAAGGCCAGCGCATCAAGCTCTACTCGGTGGACTCCGTCGCCGGCCGCGCTTGGATTCAGGACAAGCGCGGACCGGTGCATGCCGCGAGCGTCCAGAACCAGTACCTCGCGTTCATCTACAACGAGGTCGTGCCCGCGATCCGCAAGGATTGCCGCAACGACGCGCAGGAGATCGTCGTCGCGGGCGCCTCGATCGGCGCCTACAACGCGCTGGCCGCCATCTGCCGCCATCCGGATGTCTTCTCCAAGGCGATCTGCATGAGCGGAACCTACGACCTCTGGAAGAAGTTCGGCGAGGGGCAGAAGCCCGGCGACTGGTACTGGTCGTCCCCGCTTGATTTCCTGCCGAAGCTCTCCGAAGGCGATCACCTCAACAAGCTGCGCTCGCGCTTCGTGCTGCTCACGCACGGCAAGGGCAAGTGGGAGGACCCGGAAGAGTCCTGGCGCGTCGCGGGCGCGCTGGGCGCGCGCGGCATTCCCAACCGCGTCGATGAGTGGGGCACCGAGTGGAACCACGACTGGCCCACTTGGCGCAACATGATGCCCAAGTACATCGACGAGTTCCTGCCGACGGCAGGCTGATCAGCGCTTCTTCTTGGGCTTTGCGGCGGCCTTTTCGGCCTCCGTGCCGGCCAGCACATGCTGGCGAACCTTCGGCTCGCGCGCGGCCTTGTCGTCGGCGCGCCAGCTCTGGATCGACTGGAAGAAATGCTCGGTGAACTGGTCCCACTCGTGCTTGGGGAAGATCATCTCGACCTTCTTGCGCACGGCATCGCGGCAGGCTTCCGAACCGAACCAGTTCCAGGCAGCTTCGTCGAGGCCGGCGAGCTGCTGCTCGCAGAATTCCTGGAAGCGCTCTTCGTCGAAGTGCGCGCGCGCGAGCTTGCCGTACTCGCTGATGCGCTGGGCCGTGTCCGAGTGCTTGTCGCGGATGGCGTAGAAAGGCTCCCAGTCGAGAGTCTTCCTCATCGGACGCTTGGTTGCTGCAGTGAACAGCGCCCAGCGCAGCTTGGCCTTGACCAGCGTGGGGAAGTGATAGTGCAGCGAGGTCACCTGACTGTCCGGGCAGGGATTGGCGAAGTCGATCGGCCACCAGGTCCCTTCCTGCAGCAGCGCTTCGCAGCTGTTGAAATCCCAGCCGAAGAAGGCGTTGATCGTCAGCGTGATGTCTTCGATGTGGCGACGCTCCGCCGCGGAGACGAAATCCTTGTCCAGGCAATAGCGCTGGTGCAGCGGCGCGCTCGGGTCGTAGTTCATCAGCAGCGTCTGCGGGCCCAGACCCACGCAGCGGACGAAGCGATCGAACGGGATCACGCCCTTCTGCACGTGCATCAGGCTCTTGCCGCTCTTCTCGTAGGCGTCGCGCAGGCTGGCCTCGTCGTCGAGCTTGGTGACTCCCACCCAGCCGCCGCCGTCGTAGGGTTTCATGAAGCTCGGGAAGCCCAGCTGCCGGCCGACATCGCCCAGATCAAAGAGGTCCGCATAGCGGTGCAGCGTCACCGCGAGGTCCGCCTTGGGCTCGTAGGACTTGGGAGGAACCATGCAGGTCTCGGGAATCGGAATCCCCAGCGCCATCATGGCTGCATAGGCCGTGTGCTTCTGGTTCGACTCGATCGACCAGGGGTTGTTCCACACGTAGGTCCCGTCCATCAGGATCGCCTTCTTGAGCCACTCGCGCGTCGGCGCGTACCAGTAGGTCAGGCGATCGATGACGAGGTCGTAATCGACCTTGTCGCGCAGGTTGAAGGGCTTGATGCGCACCCGGTCGACGGCGAAGCGCACCTCGTCCTTGCCGACGCGCACCGTCGGGTTGAGTTCCTGCAGAATGCCCTCAAAGCAAAGCGGCCAGCAGGTGTCGGCTCCGAGTGAAAGGCCAATCTTGCGGGTTTGGACTGCCATGGTGGATGCGGGATGGAGGGTGGGGCGAAAAAGACTGGGCTGTGAAAGACGGAGGGCCCTGCGGCGCCGTCAGGCGCATGACGCAGAGCCCCTCAATGACAATCGAATCTCAGGAAGCGCGCTTCTTGTTGCCGGACTTCGGCAGGAGACCGTTCTCCGAGAGCACCACGTAGGCGCCGCGGACATCGACTTCCTTCATCGCGCGGGTGGAGAGCTTGACGCGGACAAAGCGACCGATCTCAGGAACCCACAGCCGCTTGGACTGCATGTTGACCTTGAACTTGCGCTTGGTGTTGCCGGTCGTCTTGAGACCGACGCCGCCGTCCTTCTTGGCGAGACCGCGGCGGGCGATCTGGCGGCCGACGGTGGTGCCGCTCTTGGTGATGGGACATCTGCGTGCCATAGGATTCCTCTTTGAGGGGGTAGGAGTCTAGCGAAGGGGGGGCCTTTCGTCGAGGGGCAGGCCCTGGAAAGCGGCGGAAGAGCCGAAAAGGGGGTCCGAGAGGCCCTAAAATGGACCCCTGTCATGCAAAACAAGGCCAAGACCGTCCCTGAGTACCTGAAAAGCCTGCCCGAAGACCGCCGCACAGCCCTGGAGGCCGTCCGCAAGGTACTCCTTGCCAACCTCGACAAAGACATTCAGGAGTGCATGCAGTACGGGATGATCGGCTACGCCATCCCGCACTCGGTCTACCCCCCGGGCTACCACTGCAAGCCGGAGGAGCCCCTGCCCTTCGCCGGACTCGCCTCACAGAAGGGTCACATGTCGCTCTACCTGATGTGCGTCTACGGCAACCCGGAGCTGCGCGCCAAGTTCGAAGCCGAGTGGAAGAAGACCGGCAAGAAGCTCGACATGGGCGCGGCCTGCCTGCGCTTCAAGAAGCTGGAGGATCTGCCGCTGGAGCTGATCGGCAAGACGGTCCGCTCGATCAAGGCGAAGCAGTACATCGCGCACTACGAGAGCATGATCAAGGGGCCAAGACCGAAGGTCGCGAAGAGCACGGTCAAGCGCAGCCCGGCTTCCCGGAAAAAGTGATCCGAATCACTCGTACACGAACCACAGCGGGCCCGGGAACAGGCACGAGAGGCCCTCGCGCAGCCGATCCCGCCAGTTTTCCCAGTTGTGTCCGTCGCGCGACTCGCTGAAGCGCACGTGCATGCCGGTCGACTGCAGCAGCGGGAACATCGAGCGGTTGTAGTAGATCAGCGACTCGTACTGTCCGCAGCTCATGAAGACGCGCTCGGCCGGGCGGCCGGGGTTGTCGCGGAATTCGTTCACGAAGCGCACCACGTTGTCGAAGACCGGCCCGCGGTCGTGGCTGCCGATGTCGGTGAAAACGAACGAGCCGGACTGCAGCATCAGGTTGCCGAAGAAGCCGGGGAAGCGCCACGCGGCCGAAAGGCTCCCGACGGCGCCGAAGGAGGCTCCCATTAGTCCGCGGGCGGAGGGAATTCCGAGCAGCGGATAGCTCGCTTCGAGATGCGGCACGAGCTCGCGCACGAGGAACTCGCCCTGACGCGGATCGTCGGCATATTCGCGCAAGCGGTCGGGAGACTGGGTCAGCGCCACCAGCATCGAGGGGATCTCGAGCCGGTGGATCATGTTGTCGAGCACGGTCTTCAGCGCGGAGAAACGCACGTAGTCCAGACCGTCGTGAACGACCAACAGCGGATAGCGCCGCATGGTGCGGTAGCGCGCAGGGAAGTAGAGGCTGTAGTGTCGCGTACCGCCGAAGGCCTCGGAGTGGATCGAATGCTCTTCGATGTGGCCTTCGCGCGTTTCCGCGTCATGCTGCGTCCAGGCCGGCACCTGATAGCCGGCACCGAATACGACGGAGTTCCCGCCGAAAGGGTCGTGGCCCTGCACGACATTGAGCGGATCGTGGATCAGCTGCTGGGCGTGCCCGCGCACGATCTCGAGCTTGTACTCCATGCGCGAGTTCTCCGGCAGCTGCATGCTCATGTGCCAGAGGAAGGAGCCTGGAATGCGCGTGAAAGCCTGTGATGTCGGCAGACCGAAGATCCAGTGGCGCAGGTGCACGGAGTCGGCCGCGCCGTGGAAGACGAAGGTCACGTTGCGGCCGTCGACGTGCGGCAGCTTGCGCGTACGCAGCCACTGGTCGATGGCGATCGGATCCTCGTGCGCGCGCTGCTGCAGTTCCTGGACGAAGCCGCTCATGGGCGCACCTCCAGCTCGCGCAGGTCGCCCGCAGCGTTCAGGAAGCGTGTTCCGCTCTGCGCGCTCCAGACGCCGTCGATGCAGTCCGTGCGCGTCTTCGGCGGCAGAACAGCGCACAAATCAGGCGCAAAACGGCGTGCAAACAGCGCCACGCGCCGGCGATCACCCAGCTCCAGCCGCTTGTCGGCGTGCGGCAGGGGAATCACGCCCTTGGCGATCGCCAGGCCGGCCTCGTAGACCTCGGCGGAGCCCGCGCCCTGCGGGGGATCGTCATGGAACAGCACAACGCGTTCAGCGGCCACCATCGCGCCCGCCGACCAGGCGATCAGCGGCTGCTGCTGCAGCAGCTGCGGGAATCCGAACAGGCGCAGGCGTCGCAGCAGGATCGAAACATGGCCGCCAGCGATGCACACCAGCGAACAGTCTGCGAGCAGCTTGCCCAGCTCATCGCGGTGACGCGTAACGGATTCGCGCTCAAAGGGCTTCCAGCGCTCTTCGAAGAGCGTGTGCTGTTCGCGAATGCGAATCAGGTGCTCGCGGTCGAGGGCGCGCACGGCTTCGATCGCCGACTCGCACTCCTCCTGATAGATCGACTGCAGACCGGGCGGCAGACCGCGCGCGAGGATGGCATCGGCGGCGCTCAGGAGGTGGGCGAGGCGCAGTTGGTACAGCTCCTGCAGCACGCGCAGCTTTTCGTTGCGTTCGCGCACCGCGGTGTGCAGCTCCTTGTCGCGGCCG
This sequence comes from Planctomycetia bacterium, assembly GCA_005799545.1. GTDB lineage: Bacteria > Planctomycetota > UBA1135 > UBA1135 > SYGM01. Next base: position 13,482 of record SYGM01000045.1, read on the forward strand.
TAGGCATCCTCTCCGCGCTCCCAGATGCGCAGATTGATCGTGCGGCCGCCCAGGTGCGCGGAAAGCTCCTGATCCTCGCCTTCGCGCTCCTCCCAGCCGGCAGTGACGGCGGCGATGCGGCCTGCAGGCAGACCTTCGGCTTCCAGAGCGCTGACAGCCTGAATCAGCGTGGGGAAGAGGCGCTGCGGTCCCAGCAGGATCACGCGCCGCTGGAAGGCGGCGGTGCGATTGGCCTTGGAGGAGGGCTTCATCCCTCGGCGATCACCCTGAGTTCCGCAGCAATGCGGTCGCCCATTTCCAGCGTTGCGGCGAGTTCCGGGTGCCGCGCCACGATCCAGCCGTCACCGACGACGACCTTGGTGAAGTCGCGCCGCGCCTCACCGATCGGCGTGAGGTCCACGACGGGCATGTGCTTGCCATAGCGCCGCAGCAGCGCTTCGAGGCCGTCGTAGCGCGTGACTTTGCGGCCGTTGCCGATGGCGCGCTTGAAGACGATCGCGCAGTTGTGGCGCTTGGTGAGGTCCTGCGTGATCCGGCCGTGGCAGATGGCCTCCGCCGTGCCCGCGAAGAGATCCGCATCGCAGGAGTAGTTCATCGCGTGCACGATGCGCCCGCCAGGCGCGCGACCGCCGATTTCGCCAAAGACGGCCTCACCCTTGGGGGTGCGGAACCACTCCATGTGCGTCATGCCGTCCTGGAATCCCAGCGCGGCGATCACCTTGCGGCCGAGCTCAACGCCCACGCGCACATCCGCTGCTTCCAGATCGCGCAGCGCGATCGATTGCGGGCTGATCCACTCGTTGAGTCGGCAGGTGAGCGGCTTGGGCCGGTACCAGGACACATTCTCAAAGAGAATGCGCCCGTTGGAGCACACGGTGTCATAGGTGTATTCCTCGCCCTCGATGTACTCCTCGACGCTGATTTCGGGGACATGCTGCGTCTTGCGCAGAGCTTCCTCGAGACTCTTGGCATCATCGGCGCGATAGGTGTCCGCCGAGCCTGCGCCGGCGACCGGCTTGACGATCAGCGGATAACCGATGCGCTCGGCCGCCTCGCGAGCTTCCTTCGTGCTGTGGCAGCGCGCGTTGTGCGGCGTGCGCAGGCCCGCGCGGGTCAGCACTTCCTTCATGCGGACCTTGTCGCGGAAGGGGATCGACTGCTCGACGTTGAGGCCGGGCACGCCGATCGACTCGCGCAGCTTCGCGGCGAGGATCATGACCGGCTCCCACAGGCAGACAACGCGATCGATGTGCTTGCCGGCCAGCCAGTAGTGCAGGTCGCGGATCACCGCGGTCTCATCCTGCCAGTTCGCGATCTGGTGGTAGTCCGTGAGGTGCTTCTTCACGTACGGATCCAGCGCGCTGCGCGGCGTGTCGCCGACGCCGAACACGCGTGCGCCGACATGGGCGAACCCGTGCGTGAAGTACTTCATTTCCTCGGGAAAACCCGGCGAGAGATACAGGATGTTCATGGCGGATGCGGTCGCTCAGGCCAGTTCGACGCGGACTTTGGAGATGATGGCCGCCAGGGCGTCCGCGACCACCTGCGTATCGGGGTGGCGGATGAGGATGTGCCCTTCGCCGTCGTAGCTCGTGCTGGCGGGCTGGCCGGGTTGGGGGATCTTCGCTTCGACGATCAGCGGGCCGAGATCGCGCTGCAGCTGCTCCCAGCCGTGCACGGCCTTGACCTTGCCGCGACCCTGACCTCGCAGGTAGGCCCCGCCGGCGGAGTAGAGGCGCTCGGGGGCCTTGAACTCCTCGAAGATGATCAGCCGCGCCCACGCGGTGTAGAAGTCGAGATCATGCGCCCAGGACAGGAGCGAAGTGAACTGCGCTCCCGGCGGACGCGCGGCGACCTCGGAGATCGCGATGCCGCCGCCGGGCTTCCTGAACCACTCCATGTGAGTGAGTCCGGTGTGGATGCCGAGCACATCGAGCGCGCGCGGTCCGGCCTGCTTGATGGCGTCGAATTCCGGACCGCTGATGTCGCGGGGCAGCTGCACCGTCCACTGGATCCAGGGGTTCGCCATCACCTCCAGCGGGCCGGGACGATAGCGCGAGATCGAATGGAACAGATGCTTGCCGTGCAGCGTGACCGTGTCGAAGGAGTATTCCTCGCCCTGAATGAACTCCTCCAGCATCAGCGGCGCCTTGGCGCTCGGCGGCTGCTGGGCAAGGTGGGCCTCGAGTTCCGCGCGGTTTTCCACGCGGAAAGTGTTGCGCGAACCGGCGCCGGCCGGGGGCTTGGCGACCAGCGGGAGCCCGATGCGGTCCGCGAAGGCGAGCGCTTCACGCGGACTCGTCGCGAGACCGCTGGCGGCACAGGGCAGCTGGTGCTCGCGCAGGCGCGCCTTCATCACGGATTTGTCGCGGAAATGCAGCGCTTCATTTGCATCCATGCCACGGATCTGCAGCCGTTCGCGAACCTCAGCCAACGGTCCCTGCAGCTGTTCGAGAATGCCCATCACGCGATCGACGCGGCCATTCCATTCCGCCGCGATGGCGCGTACGCCTTCGACCAGCGGTTCGGTTTCCATGGCGTTTTGCACCTGCCGGAAGGTGCTGACGAGACCTTTCAGGTCCTCAGGCAGTCTGTGAGCCGGGTCCTGCGAGAGGATGCCGATGCGAACTCCTGACAATCGCGCGGCAGCTCGCGCGAAGCGCAGGCTCGACTCGAGCATGAAGGGCACCACGAAGATCACATTCACCGGCGCGGACATTGCGCTCAGGGTAGCGATTCACGCCACGCTGCGCCATTCACCCCTGCCGCCGATAGAATGGGCGGGCTCATGAACCAAGCCCTCAAGATCTGTCTGGTCTCCTCGGAGTGCACGCCCTTCGCCAAGACGGGCGGTCTCGCCGATGTCGTCGCCGCGCTGGGTCGTTTCCTCTCCAAGCGCGGAAACGATGTGCGCATCGTCATGCCGATGTACTCGCGCATCAAGAACGGCGGACACGAGTTCTACCCCGTTCCGGACGCCCAGGACATTCCGATCCGGCTGGGAGGCAGGACCTACTGGTTCTCGCTGTCGACGCTGCAGCTGCCGCGCTCCTCGGCCAAGATCTGGCTGGTGCGCTGCCCCGAGCTGTACGAGCGCGAGGGCATCTACACGCAGGACGCGGACGAGCACCTGCGCTTCGCGCTGCTGTCGCGCGCGGCCTTCCTGATGTGCCAGCACACGCAGTGGAGCCCGGACATCATGCACTGCAACGACTGGCACACGGGCCTGATCCCGATCTACCTGCGGACGCACTACGGCTGGGACAAGCTGTTCGAGAACACCCGCACGGTGATGACGATCCACAACATCGGCTATCAGGGCACATTCTCCGCGGAAACCGTGTCCGGTCTGGGCCTCGACAGCGATCGCTACCTGCTGTGGCAGGAGGATCTCAACGAGAACCGCATCAACTATCTCAAGACGGGTCTGGTCTACGCGAACGCGATCACGACCGTGTCCCGCACCTACGCACAGGAGATTCAGGGCGATGAGCTGGGCATGGGCCTCGCCGGCGTGCTGCGCCAGCGCTCGGACTCGATCACGGGCATCGTCAACGGCGTGGACTACGAGGACTGGAATCCGCGCGATGACGTGCTGATTCCGCACGGTTACACCATCAAGGACATGTCCGGCAAGGCGCTGTGCAAGGAGGCGCTGATGAAGCGCTTCGGCATGAGCTACGAGCCCGCCACGCCCGTCTTCGGCATCGTGTCGCGCCTGACCTTCCAGAAGGGCTTCGAGCTGCTCGCGGAGATCCTCACTGTCCTGCTGCAGCGCGAAAACATGCGCGTAGTCGTGCTTGGAAGCGGCGAGGAGAAGTACGAAAGCTACTTCACCTGGCTCCAGAACACCTTCCCGCACAAGGTTGCCTACGATCGCGGCTACAAGGAAGATCTGTCTCACCACATAGAAGCGGGTGCGGACATGTTTCTGATGCCCTCGCGCTACGAGCCCTGCGGTATCAACCAGATGTATTCGCTCAAGTACGGCACGGTGCCGATCGTGCGGCGCACGGGCGGTCTCGCCGACACCGTCGAGCAATGGGATCCTCAGAGCCGCACGGGCACCGGCTTCCTCTTCGGAGAGTTCTCCGCGGACGCGCTGATGAACACGATGCGCTTCGCTCTGGATTGTTGGAAGGATCAGGAAGCCTGGAAGGTGCTGCAGCGCAACGGCATGGAAAAAGACTTCTCGTGGGAGCGTCAGGGCGAGGAGTACATCGCCCTGTACCGCCGTCTGCTGCCCCCGCGCGCGCCGCTGACGACTCCGCGCGCGACCGTCACGCTGACTCCGCCCGCAACGGTCCGCAAGGCGCCTGCCAAGGGCGTCTAGGAAGCACGCACGCATGCACGTTCTCTTCGTCGAGCCGGCCTTTCCCCGCAACCAGCGCGAGTTCGTCCGCGCGCTCCACAGCGTCGGCGCGCGCGTCACGGGCATAGGCGAGTCACCGCTCGGCAGTCTCGATGCCGAGCTGAAGGGTTGGCTCTACCGCTACGAGCAGGTCCGCTCCGTAGTCGATGAGCCCGCGCTGCTCGAAACGGTGCGGCGCATCCAGACGCGGGAATGGGTCGATCGTCTGGAGTGCAGCGTCGAAGCGCACATCATGGCGACGGCCCGCGTGCGCGAAGCCTGCACGATTCCCGGCACGAGCGTGCGCACCAGCTTTCTGTGCCGCGACAAGCCGGCGATGAAGGATGCCCTGCGCGCCGCCGGCATCCCCTGCGCTCAATCCATCGGCACCCGTGACGTGAAGGAAGCGCGCGAGTTCGTCAAGCAGGTCGGCTACCCCGTGATCCTCAAGCCGCGCGACGCGGCGGGTGCTTCGGGCACCTACAAGGCTTCCAACGACGCCGAGCTGGAGAGTGCGCTGCGCTCAAGCGGTCTCGCCGCTGGCAGGGATGTCGCGATCGAGGAATTCATCGAGGGCCACGAGGGCTTCTACGACACGCTCACCATCGGCGGCAAGGTCGTGCACGACTTCGCGTGTCACTACTTCCCGAACGTGCTCGAGGCGATGCGGACGCGCTGGATCTCGCCGCAGATCGTCTGCACCAACCGCATCGAATCCGAGCCCTACCGCGAGCTGCGTGAAATGGGCCGCAAGGTGATCGAGGCGCTCGGCATTCACACCTCGGCCACGCACATGGAGTGGTTCTTCGGCCCCAAGGGCCTGAAGTTCAGCGAGATCGGCTGCCGCCCTCCGGGCGTGCGCACCTGGGATCTCTACAGCGCAGCCAACGACTTCGACATCTACGCCGAATGGGCCAAGGCCATCGTTCACGGCAAGACGGACACGCGCGCTTCGCGCCGGCTCTCCACCGGCCTGATCGCCCTGCGTCCCGATGTCGACGGTCGCATCCGCGGCTACGAAGGTGTCGAGGAAATGAAACGCCGCTTCGGCGAAAATCTGATCGACAGTCACTTCCCGCCGCCGGGCACACCGACGCAGGGCGTGGAAGCGGGCTTCATGGCCAATGCCTGGGTGCGCATGAAGCACGCCGACTACGACGAGCTGCGCAAGCTGCTCAACAACGTCGGCGAAACCGTCAAGGTGCGCGCGGAGTAGTCTCCGAGCTGCTGCGGGCCGGCAGGATCACGTTCGCGACCAGCAATCCCGCCGCGATCGAAATGCCTACCAGCGCCACGCGAAATGCCGTATCGACGCCGGAGATCACGTCCTTGTCCAGCATGGTGAACAGGGAGCGGAAACCGATGCCGCCGGGAACCAGCAGCAGCAGGCCCGGAACCAGCGGAATCACCGGCGGACGCAGCGACCAGCGCGAGTAGGCGTTGCTGACGAGACACACGACGAAGCCGCCCAGTGCTTCGCTGAAGTGCTCGCCGATCAGATCGCGGCCGAGCAGCGAGCCGAAGTATCCCAGCACGCTCGCCAGCATGACCCACGCCATGTCGCGCCGCGGCGCCTGAAACAGCACGCCGAAGCAGACCGGCGCGATCAGCAGCGCGCAATACAGGGAGAACGGCGGCAGATCGAAGCCCAGCGGCAGCTGCGGCTGCGCGGCTTCCTCGCTGAACAGCGTTCCCACACGGCCGCCGATGGCGGCTCCGAACAGCAGCGCCAGCAGCGTCATGATCCCGCCCATCAGTCGTGCTGTTCCGCTGGCGAGGTGACCGACGGCGACCTCGCTGATGGATGTGGTCAGCGTCAGTCCCGGAAGAAGGGTGATCAGCCCGGCCACGATCACGGAGACTTCAGGCCGTGCACCCCAGCAGCCCTCGATCAGGGAGGCGATGGACGCGCCGAGGAAAGCCGCCGTCGGCAGCAGGACGCGGCTCAGCCGCGAGGAGTACTGAGCGCCCAGATAGCAGAGGCCGACGATCAGGCCGAGCAGCGCCGCCATGCAGGTTTCATGCGTGTTGCCGCCGAAGAACACCGCGGCGCTGGCGGAGCTCAGTCCGAAGGCGACCAGCGTGACGGGCCTGGAATAGGGAGCGGGCTCGCGTTCGACCTGTGCGAGGCCGGCGCGTGCGGCCGCGGCGGAGATGAGACCCTGCTCGCTTTGACGCACGATCTCCTCGATGCGCGCGCGACTGGAGAGATTCGGCGATCCCGGCTGAACCCGCACCAGCAGCGTGCGGGCGCTGGCATACGGGCGGGCCGGATCATCGGGAAAGGAAGCGAAGATCGAGGTGGGTGTTGCGAAGAACTGCCCTTCGATTCCGTGGCGATTCGCGGCGCGCTCCATCGCCTGCTCGACGGCGGGAGCGGGAGCTCCGTGCACATGCAGCGCCCGCCCGAGCGTCACGACGAATTCGATCGCGTCATCCCGTTCGTTCACTGCTGGGTGAAGATCAGCCACGTGTGTCCCTTGGCCGGAATCGTGACCTCCACCCGTGCAGTCCCGCAAGCATCCAGCTCGATGGACTGCGCTTCGTTGTCGCGGATACGCATCTCAGCGCGACCGTGCAGTCCGGTGTAGTACAGGGGCAGCGTGATCACGCGCCGGACCTCTTCCGGCAGCGGGTTGTAGAGCATCGCCAGACCGCGTTCGCGCCCCTGCGGGTCGACATGCAGCCAGCCGTCCCAGTCGCGTCCGTCCGCGCGACGCAGGTGGATCAGATCCGAATCGAGGATGCGGCGGTGCTCCAGGTAGAAGTCGACCCAGCGCTTGACCAGATCCCGGGTCTGCGGCGTGTCGTACAGGCGCGGTCCGCGCCAGCAGGCCTGAACGCCGGCGCCGAAGTTGTTGGCAAGGTGCGCCTCGTAGGCATCCAGATGCTCGCTCAGCGGTTCGATCGTCGCGGCGGCGCCGCCGCCCTGGTACTCGGTCAGCGGAACAAACATCCAGCCCATGCTGGGTGTCTTCTCCCAGGTGCCGTCGTACAGATTCTGGCGTCCGTGCAGGATCTGCTCCGCGCGCGGCAGCGACCAGTTGGTTTCGCGATAGCCCATCGCGCACTTGTTCGCGCCGCCGAGGAAGTACCAGTCGGGCACGTTGAGGTAGACACCGCGACCGCGGCAGCGCGCGTAGAAGTCCATGATCTGGCGCCACTGCCGCCACTGCGAGTCCGCCAGTCCGCGGTGCCCGGGATGCTGCTCGGACGCACAAACGTCGCCGGGATAGGAGCCATCATGCTCCAGCACCATCATGCCCGTCTCGTTGAGAAAGGACTCGATGCGCTCGAAGTAGTCCGTGCCCCAGTTGCCGCGCAGGCAGGGCGAGTTGCCGAAGATCGCCTTGCCGCGCGCCAGCGTCTGAGGAGCCAGCACATCCTCCTCCGGCGAGATCGCGCGGCTCGCGAGCAGCGAGTAGCCGCCCAGTTCGACGCCCTTGGTGCGACCGTAGTCGACGAGCTCGCGAATCTGCGCTCGGTAGGCCGGGTCCCGGCTCTCCATGTCAAAGCCGCTGCCGAAGGAGAGGATCAGCATCTCGAAGCCGACTTCGGCGCACTGATCGATCGCCAGCCGCACGGCCGCGGGGTCGGCGGTGCGTGCGTGCATCAGGATCGGATTTTCCGTGCTCCACGGTGCCAGCGTGCGATACATGCGGCGCTTGGAGAGCCCGCGCCGCTCGCGATCGTGCGAGTCGAGCAGCAGTTCAAAGACCGCCGGCGCGGCGAGCACAGTCTGTCGCAGGGGCGCATGCTCGTTCCAGGGACCGAGTTCGACGCCCGGACCCGACGGCGGCCCGCACACGAGCAGGCACGGTGTCTTCAGCTCGTAGTTGACCTGCGTGCCGAAGGCCGGATCGTGTTCCCAGCGCACCGCCGCCCTGCCGGTCTGCGTGGCCTGTCCGAACATGCCCATCTCGCTTTCGACATGGAGGTTGGACTCCGTCCAGCGCTGCGGCTGTTCCACGGAGGACTGCACCTCGACCACCGCCAGGCGCTCGCTCTCGATGCCCTGCAGGACGAACACGCAGCTCTGTGCGCCGGCATCGACCACCACCGTCTTGGCGAAGAGCGGCAGGCCTTCGTACAGGTCGTAGTGCACCAGCACGCGGAAGTTGTAGTTGACACCGGTTCCAGGGCCGAAGATGAACGTCGTGCGCAGTCCGGCCGGCGGCCAGTGGGAGTTCGTGGACCAGCGCGGCTGCTTCCATGCGATGCGTTCGGGGATCGGTCCGGTTTCGATGTCGTAGAGCGGCAGCGAATCGAGGTTGGCGCTCAGCTGCTCGACATCGGTCGCGCGCAGGAAAGCGCGGTTGACTTGGCCTTTCAGTCCTCCGACCTGGACGCGACGCCCGTCGATCTCCAGCACGGCCTCCGGCTCCACGGCGCGGATGAACTCTTCGCCGCTGCCCAGATGGCGCAGCGAGGTCGTGGCAACCCCGCGCAGATCCTTGCCGAGGCCGTGCGGACGGAACGTGAAGGTCCGCTCCGCAAGTCCGTTGGAAAGCACAAGGGTCGAGCGGTCCTGCGACCAGCGCGCCGTGGCGGGGGTGTCGACCGTCTCGACCAGCCAGTCCGGGGTGGGCGCCGGGCTGACGCTCACAAGGGCGGACTGACAGGCGCTCAGCAGCAACGCAGCGATCAATAGGTGCGGAATTCGCATGCACGCCAGACTAGCGCGAGGGGCTGCACAATCGCAGGATGTTCCGGCCATGCTGCTGACCGGACTGCTCTTCGCCGTGCTTGCTCAAGCTCCTGCTCAAGCTCCTGCTCAGGACCCTGTGCCCGCTCCTGTGCCCGCGCCGGCCCTGATCGATCTTGCAGGCGAAAAGGAGCGCCAGATCATCGTCGATTCCGAGAAAGGCCAGTACCTCGGACATGTCTCGACAGTGACCTTGGGCGACGGCACGATCCTCGCGGCCTATCCCAAGGGCCATGGCAGGGGCGCGATCGTGCTCAAGCGCTCGGATGACGGAGGCAAGACCTAGTCGGAGCGCCTGCCCACGCCCGAAAACTGGGTCACAAGCCTCGAAACGCCGACCTTGCACCGCGTCAAGGACCCCACGACGGGCGCCATGCGCCTGCTGTGCTTTTCGGGGCTCTACCCCGCCCGAATGGCGACGAGCGAGGATGAGGGCCGAACCTGGACCAGCCTGCAGCCGATCGGCGAGTGGGGCGGGATCGTGGTGATGGGCGATCTCGTGACGACGAGCGATGGACGCTTGCTGGCCTACTTCCACGATGACGGCCGCTTCGCCGTCGCGGGCGGCAAGCTCTCCAGCGAGATGAAGCTCTTCAGCACCGAGTCGAAAGACGGCGGCAAGACCTGGGGGGCGCCGCGCGTGCTGCATTCCTCGAGCGAAATCCACCTCTGCGAGCCCGGCATCGCCCGCTCGCCCGACGGCAGGGAATGGACCATGCTGCTGCGCGAAAACCGCCGCAGCAAGGGTTCGCATGCGCTCGTCTCCGCGGATGAAGGCACGACATGGAGCGCTCCGCGCGAGTTGCCGCGCTGGCTCAACGGGGACCGCCACACCGCGCGCTACACGCCCGATGGCCGGCTCGTGATCGCGTTCCGCTGCATGGACACCAAGTCTCCGTATCAGGGCGACTTCGTGGCCTGGGTGGGAACCTACGCCGACCTTTGCGAGAACAAGCCGGGCGAGTATCTGGTGCGACTGGCGGACAACAAGCGTTCCGCCGACTGCGGCTACCCGGGCGTGGAGGTGCTCAAGGACGGCACGCTGCTGCTGACGACCTACGGCACGTGGACCTCCGGCGAAGCGCCCTACATCCTGGCGGTGCGCCTCAAGCTGGAAGAGCTCGCCGGCAAGAGCGCGACGCCGCGCTGAATCCTCAGCGCGCCGGCGCGGGGAAATCCCACTGCGGCAGCAGCGCGCCCGTGCGCGAAGCAAAGCGAGCCAGCGCACGCTGCACGAGTTCCGGTTGTTCCGCAGCGCGATCGTGCGATTCCGCCGGATCTTCCGCGAGATTGTAAAGCTCCACCGGTGCCGCAGGATCGCGGATCGCGTTGCGTCTCAGCGCCTTCCAATCACCCATGCGCAACGCCTGCCAGCCTCCGGTCGCGTGCTCGAAGTAGAGCTCCCGCTCGGCCTTCGCATCGCATGCACCGAGCAGATCCTGCCCGTCGTGAACGGGGATGGACGGCACGCTCGCCGCCTGCGCCAGCGTGGGGAACAGATCCCAGCCCGCGACGGGCTGCGTGCAGGTGCCGGCCGTCGTCAGGCGCGCCGGCCAGTTCAGAATCAGCGGCACACGCACACCGCCCTCGTACAACTGGTTCTTCTGCCCGCGCAATCCGCCCGCGCTGGCGAAGAAGCGCTGATCGACGCCGCCTGCCCAGGTGGGGCCGTTGTCGCTCGTGAAGACGATCAGCGTGTTCTCCAGCATGCCGCGCCGGCCCAGTTCCTCACGCAGGCGTCCAACATCGCGATCCAGGCGCGTGATCATCGCCGCGTACGCTGCGCGAGGCGTTGGATGGGGAATGTAGCCCTGCTTGCCGTCGTACGGCTGATCGTCGAATCGCCCGCGGTATTCGGCCAGCGAGTCCTCGGGAACCTGCAGGGCGACATGCGGCACGGTGGTGGCGTAGTACAGGAAGAAGGGCTGGTCCTTGACCTCGTCGAGGAAGCGCACGGCGCGTTCGAGGAACAGATCCGGCGCGTACTGCGCGCTCGCCGTGGCCTTCGGATCGTTGCCGGGCAACTCCACGCGCCGGCCGTCATCGTAAAGGTAGGTCGGATAGTGGCTGTGAGCGTGACGCTGGCACCAGTACCCGTAGAAGTGATCGAAGCCCTGTCGCAGCGGATCGCCTTCGCTGCCCGGCGGGCCCAGTCCCCACTTGCCGACACCGGCGGTGGCATAGCCGCGCGTCTTCAGCAACTCCGCCAGCGTGATCTCGCCGCCGGGCAGCGCCTGCTGGCCTTCCGGCTTGAGCTCGTGATTGTCGCGGATCGCGGCATGACCCATGTGGCGGCCGGTCAGGATTGCGCACCGCGATGGTGCACAGACAGGAGCGGCAGAGTAGGCCTGCGTCCAGCGCACGCCGGTTGCGGCAAGCGCATCGAGATGAGGCGTGAGGATCTTCGTCTGGCCGTAACAGCCCAGATCGCCATAACCCAGATCGTCGGCAAGGATCAGGACGATGTTGGGCGGCTGGGCAGGCTCCGGAGCCGAAGGCACCCGGCAGGCGGGGAGCAGCAGGCCGAGCAGAAGACCGAGCAGAAGGCCGAGCGGCAGAACGGACAGAGGGCCGTGCAGCGGCAGTGCAACGCGCATGCGGCGCAGCGTACTCGGCTCAGGTGCCGTTCACCACACTGGTGATGCGCACGCCGTACTGTTCGCCGATCGTGACCACTTCACCGCGCGCCACGAGCTTGCCGCCGACGAGCACATCCACGGGCTGGTGGGCCTGCCGATCGAGCTCGACCAGCGCACCGGGCATGAGTTTCATCAACTCGCTGATCGTCATGCGCGCGCGACCGAGCTCCACACGCACGCCTACCGGCACGCTCATCAGGCCGTCGACGCCCATCGCTTCGCCCTGCAGCGGGGCCTGTTCGAGCCGCGGAGTGGCCGCAAGGCTCACGGCAACGGCCTGCGTGGCCTGATCGATGGTGGCTTCGAGGTTGGAGGCGGTGTTCGCGTCGGTCATGGCTTGTTTCCCGTTCAACTGCGCTTGTTCCATTCGCTGACGCGCAGCGCCAGCTTGCCATCGAGCTCGCCCCAGCGGGCTTTGCCGTAGCAATCGTCCTCGATGCAGATGCGAATCGGCTCGCCGGGTTGCACCGTGAGCGGAATCACGTCGCCCACTTCGAGCGCGAGCACCGCGTCGAGGGGAATGTCCACGCAGTCGAGCTCCGCGCGCAGCTCGACTTCCGCATCCGCGAGTGTCGCGGGCAGCGCCGGCTTCGTCTTGGCTGGAGCGGGCGTAGGCGCTACCGCTTCCACGACCGCGGGCGTGGCGCTGGTGTAGATGCGCAGCATGCCGTCCGCGAAGCTGGTCGAGAGCGCCACCTGAATCGAGAGGCGTTGGGGATCGGCCTTGGGTGAGAGCTCCTGCGCGAGATGCAACGCTTCGCGATCCTGCACGAAGCGCGGATTCTTCGGTTCCGTGCCCAGCACCTGCAGCACGGTCTGGGCGGCACGAGTGACGAGGGATCGGATCAGTCCGATCTCCACGCTCGTGAGTCGACGCGAGCCCGAGAGACCGAGCGGTGCTCCCAGCATGCGCTCCGCCAGTGCGACGGCGAAGTTCGTGTCGAGCACGGTCCATGAGGTCTGCCCGCCGGTCTCGTAGATCAGCAGGCAGAACGGCTCGCTGAGGCTGTCGAGAATCTCCGAAACGCTCGATTCGGTGACGGCGACGATCTCGGCCTTGGACTTGCCGCGCGCTGCGGCCTGCAGCTGGTTCTCCAGCTCCAACTGCACGCGCTGCGCCACGCGCTTGATGCGCGCGGCGTGCTCAGGCGCCAGGCGGCGGGGGTGACGGAAGTCGCGCGCCTCGACCGCGGGGGCCGGCAAAGCCTCCCTGGGTCCGGCCAGCGCGGCCCGTTCCTCCGGTGTGATCGCAGTGTCCATGCGGGATGTCGTTGCTTTCCTCATCGGAAGAAAGTCCCGATCCCTTGATCGGCCTGCGGATGACTGGGTGGGTGGTGTGTAAGTCTTTATCCAGTAATTCTTTATGGTGTCCGCATCCGTCCGGTGGGACCGGCGAAAGCAGCAGCATGGGTCCGTTTCTGTCCGCCTTGGCCGCTGCCGCGCCCCGCCAGCCTGGTGCCCGGCGCTGGCTGTACGTGCCCTATGACCAGCTTTCCGACCGGATCGGTCCGCTGGCTCAGGAGCCCGCGGGCTCGCTGGGCATCGTGCTGATCGAGAGCCCGCACAAGGCCGCGCTGCGGCCCTACCATCGCCAGAAGCTCGCGCTCGTGCTTGCCAACCAACGCCACTTCGCGCTCGAGCAGGCGCGACGCGGAGTCGCCGTGCGTTATGAGTTCGCGCGCGAGAGCTATGTCCAGACGCTGGCCGCGTTGAGCACAAAACTCGGACCGCTCGCCATGCAACGCGCCGCGGAGCGCGAACTGCGCGCGGAGCTGGCGCCGCTGATCGAGAAAGGCGCCATTGCGGAGCTGCCGCACGAGGGTTGGCTCAGCACGCAGGCGGACTTCGCAAGCCTCAAGTCCGCGCCTTGGCGCATGGATGCGTTCTATCGACGCGTGCGCCAGCGCACGGGCATTCTCATGCAGGACGGCAAGCCGACGGGCGGGCAGTACAGCTTCGATGCAGAGAACCGCAAGCCATGGAAGGGTGAACCCGCTGCGCCCAAGCCGCCGCGATTCCGGCCTGACGAGATCACAAGCGAAGTGTGCGCGCTAATCGAGCGGGACTACGCCTCCCATCCGGGAGAGCTGCGTCCCGAGCACCTCCCGGCGACGCTGGAGGATGCCGAGCGGTTGTGGCAATGGGCGCGCAAGCAGTGCCTGCCGCACTTCGGACCTTATGAGGATGCGATGTCGCGCCATTCCAGCGGCCTGTTCCATACGCGGATCGCGCCGCTGCTCAATCTGCAGCGCCTGCAGGCCTCGCGCGTCGTCGCGGACGCTCTCAAACTGCCGATTCCGCTCGCGAGTCAAGAAGGCTTCGTGCGCCAGATCCTGGGCTGGCGCGAATTCGTGCGGCATGTGCACGAAGCCACGGACGGATTCCGCGTCCTGAGCGGTCAGCCGCTCGACAGCAACGTGCTGCGCGCCGAACTGGCGCTGCCGCCGGCCTTCTGGGGCGGCAAAACGGGGCTGGGCTGTCTGGATCAGGTGCTTCAGGAAGTCTGGAGCGAAGGCTACAGCCACCACATCACCCGCCTGATGGTGATCGGCAACATCGCGACGCTGCTGGGCGTCGAGCCGCGCGCGTTGAGCGACTGGTTCCGCGCCGCGTACACGGACGCCTACGACTGGGTGGTGGAGCCGAACGTGCTCGCGATGGCGACCTACGGCACCGGCGGTCTGATGACCACCAAGCCTTATGTGGCCGGAGCCGCCTACATCGACCGCATGAGCGATTACTGCTCCGGTTGCGCCTTCGATCCGGCCAAGAACTGTCCGCTGACCTCGATGTACTGGGAGTTTCTCGGGCGCAATGCCGAGCGTCTGCGCGGCAATCCGCGCATTGCGATGCCGCTGCGCTCGCAGGCGCGTCGGACGCCGGCCCAGAAACAGCGCGACGCGCGGGTGGCGCGTCGCGTGCGGGAGACTTTGGCGCGGGGTGAACCGCTCGAGCCTCAGTCGGGCTTCGAGGAGTGAACGCGGTAGGCGGCCAGATACGCGTGGTATTTCTCGGCAGGAAGCGCGTTGACGAGCTCGCTCGCGCGCTCGTCAGGCAGCGCATGCAGGATGCGGGCCGCCTCGTCCGGCTGGAATCCGGCAAGCTTTCCTGAGAGATCGGCGGGATCGCCCTCCTCAAAGAACTTGGCGAGATCCTTCCAGCTCTGCTGCTCGGTCGCCTTGCTCGATTCCAGATCGCGCTTCGCTTCCGATTCGCGCAGCCCCAGCTCCGTCTCGCGCTGCACGAGTTGCTCGCGCATCTCATTGAGCTCGTCGAAGCGCTGCTGGAGCGACTGCTCCCACTCATCGAGCGAACGCTCGCGCGCTTCGATCCGCGCCATGCGCTCGCGCAGCGACTTCTGGCCGTCGCGCAGCTCCTTCTGAAGCTCGTTGAACTCCTCGCTGCTGTAGGGGGCGGGGATCACGAAGGCACCGAGCGCGCCCATGCTCGCTTCGATCGCTCGAGCACTGGGCTGGCGTTCGGGGTGCTCGGTCGGGGCGTGTTCCTGTGCCGCGGACTCGACGGCCTGGGGCGATGCGTGTGCAGGGGCTGCGTCGGCGTGCGCACCGTGCTCGTCGCGGACCTCCTCAGGCGCGTGAACGAACTTCTTGATCAGCGCCACCTCGTGCAGCGGCGCTCCGGAGAGCGCGGCGAAGGTGACAAAGGATCCGAAGGTCAGGACGAGGCCGCCCCCGGCCAGCAGTGCGTACTTCGCGGCGTTGTTCATTGCTCATCACCTCGCTGGTTCTCATCGGCCGAATCGGCGGCGGCCTTGCGTGCCTCGCGGCCGGAAGCCACCTCGTCAAGAATCGCGTTCTCGCGCTGCAGCGCATCCACGCGGAACTGCATGGCATCGCGCTCCTTCAGGCGCTCAAGGCTCTGGACGCGGGCTCGTTCCTGCACCCAGGCCCTGCGTTCGGACTCCGCGCGCTGCTGTGCGGCGTCCAGCCGCTCGCGGCAGCTCTGCAACCGTTGATCGAGTCCCGGTAGGGTCTGTTCCAGCGCGAGGCGCTGCAGCGGGCGATCCGCCTTGCTGCGCAGCTCCTGCCAGACGTCGCGCTTGGCCTGACGGGCAGCCTCGGCCTGCGTTCGCGCAGCCTGAGTTTCGCGTTCCTGCAGTGCCCAGCGCTCGCGTGCCGTCTGCTCTTCGAGCTCGCGTACGCGCAGCAGCCGCTGCAGACGGAAGGAGAAGCCCTTCATGACTTCGCCGCTCCGCTCAGCAAGGCGAGCAATTCGCGGGTTTCCACAAGCGGCGAGTGTTCATGCATGTCCTGTCGGAGGAAGGCCTGAATGGCCTCCATGTGCGCCATGGCAGTGTCCAGTCGCGGGTTCGTGCCGGGACGATAGGCTCCGATCTCGACGAGGTCCTTGCCTTCCTTCCATGCGGCCAGGCACGAGCGCACGAATCCGGCGCTGGCCAGCTCTTCACGGCTCGCGAGGCTCGGCATGAGGCGCGAGAGGCTCTGCAGCACGTCAACTGCGGGGAACATGCCGCTCTGCGCGATCGAACGCGAGAGATGGATGTGTCCGTCGAGCAGCCCGCGCAGCGTGTCCGATACTGGCTCGTTGGGATCGTCGCCGTCGACGAGCACGGTCAGCAGTCCGGTGATGCTGCCAAGCGGTGTCCTTCCCATGCGCTCCACGAGCTTGGGAATCACGGCGAAGAAACTCGGCGGGAAGCCGCGCACGGTCGGCGGTTCTCCGGCTGCAAGGCCGATCTCGCGCGCCGCGAGCGCAAAGCGGGTGACCGAGTCCATCACGAGCAGGACGTTGAGGCCCTGATCGCGGAAGTGCTCCGCGACGGTCATCGCGACGAAGGGGGCCATGTAGCGTTCGATGGGGGAGCGGTCGGAGGTTGCGACCACCAGCACGGCCTTGCGCATGCCCTCATCTCCGAGCACTTCGCGCACAAAGCCGCCGACTTCGCGTCCGCGCTCGCCGACGAGACACACCACCGTCACGTCCGCATCCGTACCGCGCGTGATCTGGCCGAGCAGCGTCGACTTGCCTACGCCTGAACCGGCGAAGATGCCGATGCGCTGGCCGCGACCGATCGTGTTGAGCCCGTCGATCACGCGCACCCCCGTTTGCAGCGTCTCCTCGATCGGCGGACGCGAAAGCGCATCCGGAGAGTCGACGCGCACGGCGCGGATGTCTCGCGGGTGCAGCGTCGCACCGCCGTCGATGGGCTTGCCGAGCCCGTCAAGCGTGCGCCCGAGCAGTTCGTTGCCGACGGCGATGCTGAAAGGCCGTCCCAGGGCGACGACTTCCTGCATGGGTGCGATGCCCTGAACGTCACCGTGCGGCATCAGCAGCGTCTGTGAGCCGCGAAAGCCGACGACTTCGGCCTCGATTGGGCCCTGGGCGCCGCGCTGGATCCGGCACAGTTCTCCGACGGCGGCAGGCACACCGGTCGCTTCGACCAGCATGCCCGAGACATTCGCCACACGCCCGCGATACAGCGGCTTGCCGGCGGCCTGAATCAGAGGGCGCAGACGCTCAAGCTCGAACAGCGCTGCGTTCACGGGCAGAGCTCCTGGCGCAGGCGCTCGCGCAGGCTGCCCAGCGCCTCGTCGATCTCGCGCACCAGCACGCCCTGAGCGCAGGTCACGTGCACATCGCCGGCGCGCAGGGCCGGATCCGCTTCGATGCGCGTATTGGCGCGGAAGGGCACTTCCGCCAGTCGGGCGGCGTCGGAAGGATGCACGTGCACCAGCGCTTCACCGCGGCCCACGCCGGATGCAGCCAGTGCCTCGCGCACGATCCGCTCGATGTCGTGCCGGCTGGCACGGATCTCGGAACGCGTGAGCTCGCGCGCGATTTCCACGGCCAGTGTGGCGGCATCCTGCGCAAGGCGGGTGAGTGCCTGCTCGCGTTGTGCGTCCAGATCGGCCACCGCGCGTTCGAGGAGCTGGGCGAGGCTTGCCAAAGCCTCGCGCTGTCCCAGTGCGCGGCCGTTGGCGAAGCTTCTGGCCTCGAGTTCCTGGTTCCAGCGAGTGCGCAGCGCGGCTTCGTCGGCGGTGACCAGCCGGGCGGAGCGCACAGCCGCGTCGCCCCCGAGCAAGATGTGTGCGTCAGCTGACAAGCTCTTCACCTGCCTTCGCGGGCTTGAACTCGCCTGCTTCCATCATCGCTCGGACGACCTTCATGATCTCGTTGCGCGCCTCGACGATCGTCTTCATCGGCAGGGCGCCGGCCAGCTCGCGCTCGTCGGCACCCATGGTGCGGACGCGCTCGGAGATGTTGTTGAGGATGTTGGTCTCGATCTCGGGGCTGCAGCCCTTCAGCGCGATCGCCAGCGTCTTGGTCTCGATCGAGCCCAGGATCTTCTGCATGCCGCGCTTGTCTACCTCGGCCAGGTTGTCCCAGGTGAACATCGCTTCCTTGACCTGCTGGGCCAGAGGCTCGTCCTTGTCGACGATCCCGCCGATGACGGATTTCTCGACCGTCTCTCCGGTGAAGGTCAGCATCTCCGCGACGGTGCGGATCGCGAGCGTCGCGTCGGGAGCCTTGGGGCGCTTGGCGATGTCCTGCATGCGTTGGTGGATCTCGCCCGCGATCGAAAGCAGAGTCTCGGTCGTCGGCGGCTGGATCGAAGCCATGCGCATGACGACATCCAGCGCCCGCTCGGGCTCCAGCGTTGCGAGCACCTCAGCCGAGCGCTCAGGCGCGCTGTGTGCCAGCACGACCGCGATCACCGCGTTGGACTCCTCGCGCAGAGCTGCGGCGAGAAGATGAACGCGCTCATCTTCCAGCAGGGCGAAGGGACGCTCGATGCGACGGCGTTCCTCGATCTGCTGCAGCACATTGCGCGCGCCGTCCTTGCCCAATCCGGCCTCGAGGATCTGCGCGAGCTGGTGCTCATCCTGCGAGCGCACGCCGACGCCGATGTTCAGCTTGCGGGAGATCTCGCGGTAGACGCCGTCGATCTCCGTGCTCTTCGATAGCCGCTCATCGAGCTGGGTCATCGCGGTGGCGACATCGGGGAGGATCTTGGCATCGAGCAGCTTCAGGATCTTCGCGGAGCTCTGCTTGTCGAGACTCAGCAGAAAAGCCGCGACCTTCTGCGTGGAGGGCAGAGGGGCTGCGGGCTCGTTGGTCTTCTTGTCCGCCATCTCAGTTCCTCGAAGCCTTCATGTCCTCGGCAACCCAGCGCGAGAGGATCAGGGACACGCGCTCGGGGTCGTTCTTGACGAGCTCGTCGATCTGACGACGGGCCATCATCTCGCGAATGCGCGGGTCGCCGATTTCCTCGATGCCGCCCAGACCGCCATCCGGCCCGCTGCCGCCGGCGGTGCCGAGCTGCATGCCGTCATGAGGCTTGCGCTTGAGCGCCTTGAGCAGCACGAACAGGAAGATCACGGCTGCAACCAGTTCGACACTGCGCTCGACCAGCAGCTCGGTCATTCGCGAGGGTCCTTCCACCGGCAGCGGTTCGGGCGGCGGCAGCAGCTTGCCCTGATCGTCGCGCTTGAGCGTGGCGAAGGGGGCCGCCAGGGAGCCAAGCGCATCGCGCTGCTCGACGAAGCCCACCGAGGTCTTGACGACCTTCTCGAGGTCAGCGCGCTTGTCTTCGATGCTGGCGTCAAGGAACAGCGAAACCGTGAGGCGCTGCAGCTCGGGTGCTTCCTCGCTGACGAGGCTGGTTTCCTTGCCGACGACCGTGTTTTGGCGCACTTCGGAGGTCGTGGCAACGCCGCTGGCAGGGTTCGCTTGTGCACCAGGAGCGGCGTTGTCGACGCCGAAACCGGCCACCCCGGGCACGCCGCCGGCGGCCGAAGGCGCGGCGCCGGGCGCGGAAGTCTTGCTCTCCGTCTTCGAGACCACGGCCTTGTTGGCCGGATCGACGGTCTCCTTGATGCTCTCGCGTCGGGCGTGGCTCCACTCCGAGTTCACGACGATGTGAGCGAGTCCGGGTCCGAATACGCGCGCGAGCACCTCGTTGGTGCGGCGGGCAAGCTCGGAGTCGTAGCGCGACTTGTGATCGAAGAGTTCGTTGGCGACGGCACCCAGGCCGGATTCCTGCGTGCCGTCGTAGAGGCTGCGCCCGTCCTGGTCACAGATGACCACGTTCTCGGCTGGCACGTTGAAGCGGTAACGAACCAGCTTGGCGACCGCCTGCGATTGGCTGCGTGAGAGATCGGACACATTGCGCAGTTGCAGCGTCACGGCGACGGTCATCGGCGTGCTGCGGCGCAGGGCGCTGGTCTCGGGGATCGAGGTGCTGACGCGTGCGCGCTGCACGAAAGCCAGCTCCTGCAGCTGCTTCTCGAGTTCCTGCCATTCGCGCTTGAGCGAGTTCTGCTGACGCTCGCCGGCGGACAGGAACACATCCGTCGCACCGGCTTGATTGGCCTGAATGCCTTCGGGAGCGACTTCCATCGCTCCGGCGATCGCGACGAGGTTCTGCGCCTGGTAGTACTGCGCGTCCTCGACCTGCACGACGAAGGGACCCGGCGGCTGGCTGACTTCGTAGCGGATGTTGCCTCCGGCCAGCGCGGACTGGACGGCCGCCAGCTGCCGTGCGTCGAGACCCGAGTAGAGCAGCCGGAAGTGGGGCGCGTTTGCGCTGTAGGTGACGAGCCCGATCACCGCCGCCACCAGCAGGAAGGACAGGGCGAGGATCGCCTTGGTGGCGCCGCCCATGTTCTTGAGCTGTTCGAAGAGGCCTTGGAGGTTGTCTTTCATGGGTGTCTCGTCTCAGGGCTCACACGCTCATGCGCATGACTTCCCGGTATGCATCGACGAATTTATTTCTGACCTCGAGGGCAAAACGGAAAGCGAGGTCGGACTGTTTCAGTTGTGCAGCGGCCTGAGCGAAATCGGTCACCTGACCCGTCAGAACCTGCTCCGTGAGCCGGTCGGAGGCCCGCACCTCCTGATTGACCTGCTGGAGCAGGCTGGGTTCGGTGGGGGTGCCTGCCACGCTGGCAGGCCCGCTCGAGGGGCCGGCCGACCCGGCGGTACCGGCTCCCAGCTGGCTCGCGAAGTCCGTTTCGGGCTGCTGCAGGCGCGAGCGCAGCTCCGCCTGGCGCTTAAGCGCCGCCTCGATCGCTGCCTTGGCCAGCGAGCCTCCTCCAATGCGTTCCACCATGGCTCACTCCTCCTTCGTCTTGATCATCACTGCGCGATGCGCAGCGCTCGTTCGGCGCTCCGAATGAAACCGTCTTGAACGTTCAGGTTGGCTTCGTAGGCGCGCATCGCGCCGATCAGATCCGCCATCTCCTGCGTGACGTTGACGTTGGGCAACGTCACGAGCCCCTGTTCGTTGGCGTCCGGGTGCGAGGGGTCGTTGAGCGTCTGCATGGGAGTCTGCATGTCGGGGAGAATTCCGCGCACCTGCACGCCGACCGACTGGCCGTTGCGGTTCTGATCCAGGATCGGTGCGAAGCTCACCACCTGGCGCCGGTAAGGACCGCTGCCGTCCGGCATCTGGGTCACTTCGGCGTGGGAGATGTTGCGGGAGATCACATCGATGCGCATGCGCTCGGCGGCGGTGCCGGAAGCGGAGATGCGCAGCGTGGTGAACATGTCGCGGATGGATGTCATGTCAGGCTCCTTGCTCGGAATCAGCGCGAGGACTCGATGGCGCTCTGAATGAGCCCCATGCGGCTTTGGAAGATCTGCGCGTACAGCTCGAACAGCAGGCGGTTTTCCCGCGCGGCGCTGTTCTCGACTTCGAGGCTGACGTTGTTCCCGTCAGGGCCGGCAGGCGTCAGTTTGTCGAACTCGACGCTCGGCTCGACCGTTAGAGGATCGCGACCTTGTGCCATGGAGTCGGTGAGCAGCTCCTCGAAGCGGACGAGCTGCCTCTGGAAGCCGGGTGTGTTCTGATTGGCGATGTTGTTCGCCAGCACCCGGCCTCGCAGAGAGCTGGCCGACATCAGCTTCAAGAGCAGCTTGGACTGATCACCACCGATATCCATGGCAGGTACTCCTCTCGTCGCGACTTGCGGTTCAGGCAACCAGACCCGTCGAACGCCACAGCTTCATCTTGTTGGACAAGGTGCGTGCCGTGACGCCCAGGCGGCGCGCAGCTTCCGTCTTGTTGCCCCTCGTCGAGCTGAGCGTGGCAAGGATGGCGACCCGCTCGATCTCCTCGATCGTACGGTTGGCGAGCGCCGGCCCGAGGTTCTCGGTCGGCATGCTGCTCGACGTGGGAACCGTGCCCGTCTGGGACTCTTCGCCGACAGCGGCCGGACCGAAGCTCAGGTCTGCGAGATCGATGTTGGAGTGGCGCAGCATCACGACGGCGCGCTGAATCACGTTCTCGAGCTCACGGACATTGCCGGGCCAGTGCCAAGCCTGCAGGCACTCCATCGCCGTCTGCGTGAAGGTCGGCATCTCGAGGCCGGCGTTCTTGGCGTAGTGCTGGGCGAAGTGCAGCGCGAGGGGCTGGATGTCCTCGACGCGCTCGCGCAGGGGGCGCAGCTGGATCGGCAAGACATGCAGGCGGTAGTAAAGGTCCTCGCGGAAGCGGCCAGCCTTGACTTCAGCGTGCAGATCGCGGTTGGTCGTGGCGATCACACGCACATCAACCTTGAGGGTGGCGGTGCCGCCGTACATAGATTAGATGACCACGTAACCCACCACCACAAACCGCGCCACCCCCACA
>SYGM01000046.1 GCA_005799545.1 Planctomycetia bacterium
CAGGAGCCGCCGAACACCACCCAGCGCTCGATGGCGAGATGCCGGCGCAGCTTCTCGATGTCGCCGACCAGATCCCAAGTCGTGTTCTCCCTCAGCTCGCTGAAGGGCTGGCTGAGGCCGCAGCCGCGCTGATCGAACAGGACGATCTTCCACTTCTTCGGGTTGAAGTAGCGGCGCTGGTTGGGGTCCTTGCCGCCGCCGGGACCTCCGTGCAGGAAGACGATCGGCTTGCCCTTGGGATTGCCGCAGACCTCGTAGTGGATGCGGTGCAGCTTCGACACCTGCAGATAGCCGGAATCGAAGGGCTCGATGGGGGGATAGAAATCACGCAGGCTGGTCGCGCTCATCCCGTCAGACTAGCAAAGCGGCGGGCGTTTCCCAGTTGGGCTCAAGGCCTCCATTGCGCGATCACCCGCTCGGCGAACCCGGTTTCGTGCTCCCGTGACACCGTCCCGCTTTCCTGCACGCACTCGCGGTCCTCGATCGTTCCCAGCGGCGTGCCCATGAGCTCATTGTCGAGCACCCGCGCGCCCACGGGCCGGCCCATGCGGTCGGAAACATAGCTCGAAAGGCTCGGAAAACGCTGCTTCCATGCCTCGCTCTCAAGCGGCATGGCGCGCCAGCGCCGCAGGATGGTCGAGGTCTGCGGATCCGCGAGCGCAGAAGCCATCCAGCCGACTCCGCGCGCATCGTAGTGCAGCGCCTTGCGGCAGTCGATGAAGCGGTTCGCGCGCAGCAGATTGTCGCGTCCGCCCCCGGCAAGAATGCCCCAGTTGCAGCGCACAAAGGTGTTTTCCTCGACCAGGATTCCGGATGCCATGTCATCCAGGTAGACCGCGTTCTGGTAGCGCGCTTCGCTGCCCTCGATGTCATGGAACAGATTGCGCCGGATGACATTGCCGTGCGTAGTCCAGTCGCAGCCGAAGTAGATCGCGCCGGCATCGCCGGTCTCCTGCACCACATGATGGAAGCGATTGCCCTCGATGAGGTGGTCATTGCCGTAGGCCATCAGGGCGAAGTGCGGCAGGTGGCTGAATTCACAGCCCTGCACAATGTGTCCCACGCCTTCCAGCTGCACGGCGGGATGATAGGTGCGCAAGAGCGCGCCGTTGGCTTCGAAGCGGCAGTTCTCGATGCGCGAAGCGCTGCCCGCAAGCGTCGGGCGATCGCCGCCGCTCAAGCGCACGCCCATGCCGCCGAGATTCAGGAAGCGACTACCGCGCACCGATACTTCGCGACCCTCGATTTCGCAGCCGCTGGTGCCAAGCCCGGTGAACTCGCAGTCATGAATGCGGAGCGCTGCGCAGTTGTTCGCGCGCAGGCCTGCGCTGCGGGCGTGGGCAAGGCGCACGCCGCTCAAAGTGAACCCGCGCGCGCCCTCAAGCTCGATCAGCGCCATCCCGAGCAGGCTCAGGCGCACCGGCTGCTGCCGCTGCGCGGCGCTGAGACGCGCCCACACACGCCCCGCCTTGCGATCGACCCAGTACTCGCCCTCGCGGTCAAGCTCGCAGCGCGCATTGCGCAGGTACCAGCGCCCGCGCTGCGCCACGCCGTAGCGATGCGGCAGGAGCAGCTGCAGCTCTCCTTGCGCCGGTTCCGCGCGCAGCGGCAGCTGCTCCTCGGACCAATCCCAGTTCCAATAACCGCTGGCCCACAGCTCGGGCTCGGCCGCCCAGCGCTGCAGACGCTGCGCATCAGCAAGGCCCCAGCGCGCTCCGCGCGGAGGCTCATGACTGCGCTGGGCGAGCGGAATGTCAGGCTCGGACTGACGAGGCACGGAACCGCCATCGCGCAGGCTCTCGATCGGCGCGAGACTTGAGTCGGGCCAGCGTGCCAGGGTCAGCGCGTGCCCGCCGACGAAGAGCTGGCTTTCGAGCGCCGTGCTGGCGATGCCGTGACCGGAGTGAACCGGTCCCTGCCACTCGCGCGCGAGGCGCTCGCGCTGAGCAGGGCTGAGGCTCAGTTCGAGCAGGCCGTCCTCGGCGGCCTCCCACTGCGGCTCGAGGATCTCCATGGCGCCGTGCAGCTCGCTGCCCTGCGCGTGCGCGCGCAGTTCCAGCGGGGGAATGCCGGGCCCGATGCGCAGGCTCTGCTTGAGCTCGATCGAGCCCTGCGGCAGCTCGATCACATGGGGTGTTGTCTGCGGCGGCAGTTCGGTGAGCGCGTCGATGCGCTGCTGCAGCGTGAGCGATTGGGCATTCGCCGCACCGCCGGTGAAGCACAAGCCAACCGCTCCGCCCAGCGGAATCCACCAGGTCGGGTTGATCTTGGTGAGGAACAGCAGCAACAGACCGGCGAGCGCCAGTCCGATCGTCCAGCCCTCCTGCAGCATCGTCATGCTCAGGCGCACGGTGACCAGCACCAGCAGCGCGACGGCGGCCAATTCCACACCGGAGAGGAACGCGCGTACCGCGGCGTGCTCCGTGAGCCGCGGGAGCAGGCGCGCCAAGAACAGCACGAGCACGAAAGCCGGGAGGAAGATGCCGAGGGTCGCCAGCACCGCACCACCTGCGCCATCGATCCACCAGCCGATCACGGTTGCGCTGCTGAACAACGGCCCCGGCGTGGCCTGACCGATGGCGATCGCGTCCAGCAGCTGCTGCGAGGAGATCCAGGCGCGTTTGTCCACGAGTTCCTGCTCCAGCAGGGCCAGCAACACATAGCCGCTGCCGTACAGCAGGCCGCCCACTTTGAGGAACACGAGAAACAACTCGAGCGGGGCTACGGCCAGCGCGGTTGTGGCTCTCTGTGCACGCTCGAGGAGCCATGCAGCGAGGCCAGCACCCAGCAGGATCCACCAGTCATCCGCACCGAGAGCGCCCGCGGTCAGGCATGCGGCGAGCAGGATGGTGCTCGAGGGTTTCTGGAAACCCAGTGGCGCCAGTTTCAGCGCAACCCAGCCCAGCAGCGCCAGCATGATCGCCTGCACGCCGCGCAGAACGCCGCGCAGAACGCCGTCGAGTTCGGGGAGCGAACCGTAACGCAGGTGCAGGGCGGCGAGCAGTGCGCTGAGAAGCACGCCGGGCAGCACAAAGCACAGGCCCGCGAACAGCAGGCCGCGACGACCGCCGCGCTCCGCGCCGAGCAGCAGGGCCAGCTCAGTGGAGTTTGGGCCCGGGATCAGCTGTGAGAGCGCCTGCAGCTCCAGAAAGCGCTCGCGTGCGATCCAGCCCTGCCGCTCGACGAACTCGCGGTAGAACAAGGCGAGGTGCACGGCCGGGCCACCGAAAGCCGTGCATCCCAGACGAAGGAAGATGGTCCCGATGCTTCCCATTCAGAATGAGCGTACATGATCGCGGTGAGCCGTTCAGTCGCGAGGCCCGCTTCAGGTGGGGAGGACGCCGTAATCAGCATGCTGGTAGTCAGCATGCTGGGGGCGGAAAGCACTCAGGCCGCGTGGACGCGGCCTGAGCGTGGATGGCTCCTCGGGTAGGGCTCGAACCTACAACAACCCGGTTAACAGCCGGGTGCTCTACCATTGAGCTACCGAGGATCGGTTGGGCCAAAAAACATACCCCACCTTGGCCGCTTGTCAAGTCTACGCACTCAGCGCGTATCGGACTGCGGTCAGCGGGGGAGGGTAATGCGCTCTGGTCAGCGTCAGGATCGGCGTCCACAAGGAGCTTTCTTCACCCCATGTTGACCAAAATCCTCACTCCCAACGAAGGCGGACTCGATCGGACCCTGCGCGTCGCCCTCGGGCTGGTCCTGATGTCGCTGACCACATTCGGCCCCCAGACGCCCTGGGGCTGGATCGGCGTGGTTCCCCTGCTGACCGGACTTCTGGGCAGCTGCCCGCTCTACACCCTGTTCGGCATCTCCACCTGTCGCCGGCAATCCGCAGGCTAGCGGTTGGCTGGCCAGTCCGTGCTTCTGCACAGCACCGGCTCCCTCGGCACGCGGCGCATGTCAAAGTCCGGGCAGCATAGCCCGGCGTCGAGTACCTGACCGCTGACGCGCGCGACCCACTGCAGTACCTCCGCGCGCGTGACGCCGCGCCGTGCAAGCTCGCGCAGGCTGAGCGCGTCGGTGCGCTTGGCAAGTCGGTGGCCGTGCTCATCGCAGACCAGCGGCACGTGCCACCAGCGCGGGTGCGGCAGGCCGAGTGCCTGCTGCAGCAGGTACTGCCGCGCGGCGGAGGAAAGCAGATCATCGCCGCGCACGACCTCCTCGACGCCCATGCGCGCGTCGTCGATCACCACGGCGAGCTGGTAGGCGGGCGCGCCGCTGCGCGTGCGGATCGGAAAGTCGCCGACCTCGGCGTCGACATCGACTTCAAAGTCGCCGCGGAAATCATCGTGCAGGCGCAGGGATCCCGGCGGCACGCACAAGCGCAGCGCGGGTTCCCGGCCAGTCTCCGCGCGTGCTTCTTCCAGCGTGCGCCAGCGGCCGCGGCAGGTGCCCGGATAGCGACCGCTCGCCATGCCGGCCTGCGGTGCGCTGGCGGCCTCCTCGATCTCGCGGCGCGTGCACACGCAGGGGTAGGCGCGACCATCGGCGAGGAGCTCGAGCGCGGCTTCATCGATCGCGGCGCGGTGCTCGCTCTGGATCCAAGGCTCACCGTCCCACTCCAAGCCCAGCCAGCGCAGATCCTCAAGCGTCGCCTCGAGCGCGCCGGGCTTGACGCGCTCGAGGTCGAGGTCCTCCATGCGAAGCAACAGGCGCGCTCCGGATGCCTTCGCATGCGGGGAGCGCGCCTGCCAGTACGCAAGCAGGAACGAGCGGGCGTGGCCGAGGTGCAGATGCCCCGTGGGGCTGGGCGCCAATCGGCCGGTCCTGCTCGTCATCTGCTCATCAATAGCGGTAGTGGTTGGGCTTGAAGGGGCCTTCGACCGGCATGTGCATGTAGTCGGCCTGCTTGTCGGTCAGCTTGGTGAGCTTCGCGCCGAGCTTCTTGAGGTGCAGGCTGGCGACCTTCTCGTCGAGGTGCTTAGGCAGCGTGTAGACGCAGCGGTCGTACTTCTTCTCCTTGTCGCCGTAGAGCTCGATCTGGGCCATCACCTGGTTCGTGAACGAGTTCCTCATCACGACGCTGGGGTGGCCGGTGGCGCAGCCGAGGTTGAAGAGGCGGCCTTCGGCCAGCACGATCACCGAGTGGCCGTCGGAGAAGCGCCACTCGTCCACTTGCGGCTTGACGTTGATGCGCTTGATGCCGCGGATCTTGGCGAGGCCCGCCATGTCGATCTCGTTGTCGAAGTGGCC
>SYGM01000047.1 GCA_005799545.1 Planctomycetia bacterium
CCCGTTACGGTGTCAGGTACCCGGTGCTCCATCGCTCCGCTGCCTCCCACGGCTCTCCTCCCCCAACGGAGCCTCCCATCCCGGCCCGCACTCGCTCACATCCAAAAGCGCACAGGACCGATGCCACGCCCCGGTCCTGCCGAACACCTCCGGCGCTTCACCCGAAGCCATCAGGCGTCAGGTCCCTGGCCCCGTACACCAGTCCTTACCTGGGAACTTGGAGATGGTCTTGGCCGTGGCGGGCGATTCGACGATGACCAGCGGCTTGGTCATGAGGTAGCAAAGGTGCGCCTAGACCCCTCGGCCTGTCAAGAGTCAGTCAGTACGGTGTCAGGTACCGGATGCTTCATCCCCCGATTACGGTGTCAGGTAACTGATGCTCAATCGCACTCTGGTCTCCAGAGGCTCTCCTCCCAGACTCGGCGCTCCGGCCTCCCACCACGGCCCCATTCGTTCACATCCCCAAACGCGCAGGAGCGAGGCCACGCCCCGGTCCTGACGAACACCTCCGGTGATTCACCCGAAGCAATCAGGCATCAGGTACCCGGCACCGTACCCGGCAATTGAGACCAATGAGGGGGGTCGGGATCACGGTTCCTAACGAGCGTTGACCGAGATGTAGTTTTGGATTGCGTTCATGCCTGCCGAGAAAGACGTCTCCATATCCTGATGGAGTTGAACGCACACAGGATCGTTCTCGTGTTCGACAAGCACCGTGCCGACCTTTGCAGAAGGTCCTTGCACAGCAAAGTCCACTTGCTGAACTCCCGGCGTTTGCACGATAGCGGACGACTCGCCAGTCGCGCGCACTGTATACCGCCCTGCTTGAACCATGGCGGCCGCAAGTTCTTGGATGCGAAGCATTAGGTTGGATTGTGCGAGCGTCACATCTGTGTTGTACGTCGAGATGAGTGCGTCCAGTTGGGCCAACTCGTCGGCCGTTAAGGACTTGGAGTCTGGATTGCACCAGAGGATCTCCAAACATGCCTTTGCGCGAGGGAGCAAGCTTCCGTTGTAGATGGGCTTTTGCGGCGCAGCTTCGAGCGTTTGTGGTTGCGCGGCCACATCGGGCACAGTTTCCAAGACAGCCGAAACCAGCGGCGCCCGCCCATGATATGCCTGCGCTTCGACAGACTGCGAAGCTCCTTCGAGTCGCTGTCCATCCGAAGTGGTCCGCATAAGCGAATCTGATGGACTCGGCGTGTCCTTCAGGCTCCACCAGATCAGCCCGAGCAAGCTCATTGCAATGGCAGCAAGGATTGACGCTGACACCAGGGTTCTACGCCCAGCGGTACCGTGGGAAGGGTCAGTGGGTGCAGGCATGGCAGGTATAGGTCTGCTTATATTGACAGACGCCGGCAAGTTGAACTTCGAATATTGCTTGCTGACCGCATTCAAGGTCGATGCCGTGAGAGACACTAAAGGGTTGCCCCTCGGTTGGTACGCCTGCGCCAATTTCTACATCATCGACGAGCACCTTGTAACGACAGCTGGACGTTCCGGTCATGACCACGCTGATCGTCGCCGAGCACTTCTTGGGCGCGCACGGCGGACTTGAGCAGTTTCCATTTACCTGAGCGGACGGAACAAACCAAATAGCGTTGCCTGCGGGACTGATAGTGCACTGCGCGGGCACCGACCCACATGCTTGAGGGATTTATTGCCGAGAATACACGAACACACCCCGCCCGCCTGTGCCGTCAGCGGTGATGGATAACTTGGAGAGATGCAACCTAGTGTGCAGAGGGCGGTCACAAAGCGACTGATGTTCACGGGCGTCCTGCTTCTTTGTTCTTGAACGAACTTTTGGTTGCTTCACGACGAGCAGCGCAGAGGTGATAACGTTATTCACTCGAACGGTAGCTGTCAACGACTTTGAGACAGAATACATTTGAGATTACTGTGTACTCTGAGATTACTGTGCACTCGCGGCTCTCTGAGGCGGGCTGATCCAGGCAGCCTAGGGTATAGCCTGCGGCTGCGGCTTTCTAGCGACTCTCCGGGGTAGATCGCCACGCTGCTTCGAGGACAGCCGCTCGTTGTCTGCGGATTTCTTGGGCGCGTCCTTGATGCACGCTCGCCGACGTCATCATGCCAATCCCACTGTGGCGGTGCTCGTTGCAGTACCAGTCGAACAACCGACAGCAACAGCTCCTTTAAGATTTACGGTGTCAGGTACCTGATGCTCAATCGCACCCTTGGCCTCCACGGGTTCTCCTCCCAGACTCGGCATTCCGGCCTCCCACCACGGTCCGCATTCGTTCACATCCAAAAGCGCACAGGACCGAGGCCACGCCCCGGTCCTGCGGAACACCTCCGGCGATTCACCCGAGGCACTCAGGCATCAGGTACCTGACACCGTACGGACACCGTATTACGGATAGAACTCGACCTTGAGTCCCTCGGAAAGTCCGTAGCCGAAGCCCGCCGGATCCTGCGGATCCCGGAACCAGTACTGGAAGTACCTCGTCGAGCCCACCAGCACAGGCGTGGTCACGAAGGGCACGATCGCCCGGCCGCTCGCGTTGGTTGTCACCACCGGGCCGCGGACGATGCTCGTCCCGATGCACAGCGTCCCGCCCCAGATCGGAAAATTGTTGGCGCTCAGGCCGTACACATACTGCGCTGTCTTGTTCGGCAGAGCATTCGACAGCGTCAGCTCGAAGTTGTTGACGCTGAGACTGGGTGAGCCGATGAACGAGATGTGCGGCAGCAGGCCCTGGCTGGTCAGCTTGGCCGTGCAGTAGTTCGTCACCCGTGCCGGGTCGAAGCTGAAGGCCCCTGGCAGGAACGCAACACTCGAGCCCTGCGTGATGGTCAGATTCGCACTGCCGCTCGCATTGGCGAGCAGCGTCAGGAAGCTGACCGACTGCGTCGCCGCCGTGCCCGTCACCGTTCCGCTCGTCGTGAATCCGCCCAGCTCCACCTGCGCGGACAGTCCCGGCTGCAAGCCCGTCGTCACGGCCGTCACCGGCGTCCCGCCCTCCAGCGGCCCGGAAGCGGGAGTGACTGAGACAATGCTCGCTGGCTGGCAATACGAGTAGGTGATGCGCGCGGTGAGCTTCGTGAAGTTGAGGAACACGATGCACATGCTGCCACCGCCCGTGTGCGTCGAGTTGTCGAGCCCCACGCAGGCGAAGTCGACTGTCTGGCCCGGGCTGCCCGTGAACACCGCGCTCAGCAGCGCAGGATCCGTGATGCAGGCCCGCTTGCCGTCGAGGTTGCTGATGTTCGTCTGCACGAATGTGTCCTGCGGGTTGCTGAAATCGCACGGGTTGGCCGGCGGTCCGGGCCACGTTGTCGCGCCGAAGCTGGCCGTGTACACCGGACTCTGCGGAAGCAGCACCGCACCTTGACTCTGGAACGGCGGGAAGTTGCCCGCGAACTGCACAACCGAGGCCATATGGAACTGCTGGTTGCCGACCGGCTGGCTCGTCAGGCTGCGTGCCTGAATGCTGCTGTTGGCAAGCTCGGCCTCAACCACCACCTCCGCCATCAGCAGCACCTGGCCCGGCAGCGCCGTGAAGCGCGGGACAGCCAGCGTGACC
Organism: Planctomycetia bacterium; assembly: GCA_005799545.1. GTDB lineage: Bacteria > Planctomycetota > UBA1135 > UBA1135 > SYGM01. The sequence goes on from SYGM01000047.1 coordinate 3,549, forward strand.
CCGCTGAACGGGGGCTGCGCCGGCGCGAGGCTCACCGACACCGTCTGCTGCTGGATCACGCCCGCACCGCACGCCGGCGGCGGACAGGCGGCGGTGGAGTCGCACAGCACCTGCGGGGCGCAGGTGGACTGCGCCCCTGCACGGGGCAGGAAAGCGCTCGCCACAAGCAGCAGGGCAAGCAGGGAAGCGGGCAGACGGGTGGCGGATCGGGACGGAATTGCGGTGCGGGCGTTCATTTCAGATTTTCCAGTCACCCCCTCGCAGGACCGCGCGATGCGAGCGGGTCTGCGTTTGGGAGATCCTATCCCAAAAGCCGCAGCCCGCCAGACGCCAAAGGCGATTTGCGGTGTTTACGGTGTCGTACGGTGTCAGGTACCTGATGCTCAATCGCACTCTGGTCACCAGGGGCTCTCCTCCCAGACTCGGCACGCCGGCCCCCCACCACGGCCCCATTCGTTCACATCCCCAAACGCGCAGGAGCGAGGCCACGCCCCGGTCCTGACGAACACCTCCGGCGATTCACCCGAAGCACTTAGGCATCAGGTACCTGACACCGTACTGCGTACTACGGCACCCAGATCACGGACACGCCGTTGCTCCAGTTGAACTTGTTGGTCGTGCAGAAGCTCGGATCCGGATCGCGGAAGTAGGTCTGGTAGTACCTCGTCACCGCTCCCGTCGCCGCGATCTGACCGAGCACATGCACAGCCGTGCCGCCACTCTGCGGCAACTGCGCCGTACCCGTGCCGCTCGTCGTCGTGTAACCCAATCGGATCGTGCCACCGCTCGTGCAGCGCAGGCCGTCGCCGAACACCAGACCGTTCGACGATCCCGTTCCCTGCAGGAACAGCACCGTCACCGAGCCCGGCATGCCGCTTGCCTGGAACAGCAGCGTATCCGCCACGCGACTGGGCAAACCGACCGCGGTCAGGTTGGCACCCGCAGCGTTGACGGAGTTGGGGCAGCCGTTGCCGCTCTGGCCCACATTGCCGCAGGGGCAGGGCGTCCACCCCCCGGTGCCCGTGCCGAAGCAGTAGGGAGTGCCACCGTCCTGACAGTCGTCGGGGATGGAGTCGTTGTTCGCATCCGTCTCGCAGACATCAAGGAGGCCATCCCCATCACAGTCGATGGTTCCGGCGGCGATGTCGCAGCTGTCGGGCTTGCCGTTATTGTTGCAATCGGGAGCACCCGCGCTGATGTCGCAGTCATCCGGCACCTGGTTTGCGTTGCAGTCCGACGTCAAGCCGAAGGCGATTTCGATGCTGTCACCGATGCCGTTGGCGTTGCAGTCCACCGCACACTCGTCCGGGATGCCGTCCTGATTCAGGTCAGAGCTGAAACCAACGCTGATGTCGCAGGAGTCAGGCACATCATTCAAGTTGCAATCCGAAGCGCCTTGAGCGATCTGGCATGAGTCCAGAAGGCCATTGAAGTCACAGTCCGGATAGTTGGCGATCAAGTCGCAGGTATCGGGAACGGAGTTCCCGTTACAGTCCTGCTCGGTTCCGCTCGCAATGTCGGCAAGATCTTCGATGCCGTTGGCGTTGCAGTCCTGTCGGCCTTCGTTGAGGATGACCTGAGGCTTGATCCACCACACGCCATTGATGGCATCGTTGTAGTCCGTGCATGCGATGATATCGTCTTGGAAGTCGCCGTTGACATCGCAGGCTTCCAGAATCCCATAGTACGTGGGTCCTTCCGCATAGAGATTGACAGGACTTGACGAGGCAAAACCGACACCGTTGCCATGGTAGAGAGTCTGTGATGAGGCCCTGCCAAGAAGAAGATCCGGATTACCGTCCAAGTCGACATCACTGATCGCAATGGAAAAGCTGCCCTGTGTTGAAGCCTGAGTGAAGCTCTGAACCGGAGAATATGCTCCACCGGTCAATCGGAACACCGTGATGCTCTGACTCGCTTCCAGCGCGACGATCTCGAGCCTGCCATCGTGATCAACATCGCACAACTCCACCTCGTTGCAGCCCATTCCGCTGTTGATGAGCACAGCGGGAGTGGACACGAATCCACCCCCAGAGGACCCGGGATAGAAGCACAGATCGTGGCCAACGCCAGCGGTGATCAGGTCTTGATCTCCATCGTTGTCTACATCAGCACAGCGCACCCTAACAATGTTTGCCTGCGTACTTGGCATAGTGCTGCCGGAAATCAAACTCCCTTGAGGCGTCTGCACAAAGGTACGAATGCTCCCAGGATTCCCGGAGGAATGGCTTGACACGTAGAGCAGATCGTCAAGTCCATCGTTGTTGACATCACAAGTTCCTACTGCACCATCCCCACCTGCCGCATGGAGGATGAAAGGTGTCCCGAGCGATCCGTTGATGCTTGGATAGACAATCACCCTGCCGCCCTGGCTAATCGCCAGATCCTCCTTACCGTCGTTGCCGAGATCAAAAGCCACGGCCGATTGAATTCCACCGAATGCCGGGCTTGGCAATCCAAGCTCCGACAACGCTGTGAGGCTAGCGCTGAGGTCGTTTCGAAAAGGGATTACGCCCGTAGCCCCGGGGCTGGAATAAGCACATGCCACAAGATCTTGATCGGAATCACCATCCCAATCGAGTGTCACCAGTTCGGTAACGCTCCTTTGCGAAATGGCTGCCTGCGCCATCGGCCAAGACCAGCTCCGCGCGGGGCGATGCGGCACTTCGATCAGCCCCCGGCCCGCAGAGCTCGTTTGGCCATACTCCGACCAACGCGCACCATAGAGTGATGCCATGAAGACGAAGTCGTAGCTCGCATTCTGCAAGGGCGGATCGGTGACCCAGTTGGTGTAGCCAACCGGTTCCCCACTCGACCAAGCCCACTGGCCCTCCACGACATGGTCTGAAAGTCCGATCCACACAACACTTGAGCCGGACGATGCGAAGAACGAGCCGAACTCGTTGTACGCCCAGTTGTTCTCCGCCGCGCTGCGAATTGTTAGGAGGTGACCGCCGTAGCCCACCGCCTCGGATTCGCTGGCCAGCCACGGGGACCCGATGTAGGTCAACCCGACCACCTTTCCTGTGATCGGGTTGTCCTTCCACATCACCTGCTGCGCCTGGCAGACACCGGCAACAGACACCAAAACTCCCGCACACGCCACGACGGTGCGCACGGTCCGAAGACCTTGCTGAAAGGGACCAACACCACCCATGGTGAACCCGCTACCCCCCGCGCTTTCCGGCCAGTTTGGACGGACCCCTCGCGAGAGGACTTGGAAGACGAAAACGAGCGAAAGAAAGAAGACTCAAGTGAGCCTACAGCAAGTTTTTCCAGGTGCAACACACAAAATCAGAGGAATTGCATCCCGAGATAAATTCGTCGCCCGCTCCGCAATTCAAATGGACCCCGCCGAACCTATCAACCTGTCATCGGGTTGATGGGCAGAACGGCCGAGCGACGCATTCTGTCGGCAGCACCGAATTTGCACGGCTGCCTTGGCTCAACCGGTACGGAGTTGCGCACCGGAGTGCCTCCGGGAGAGCAAGAACGTGGCCTCAGGTACCTGGCACCGTACTGCGACGTTCGATCTGCATCCGCTACGCGGCACAGACTGCCGCGGCCCGTTTCACAACCCGGGCACAGCCCACAGACAACCACCCGTCTTGGCCGCGCACACGCGCAGGCCGGAAAAGTGGTTCGCTCGATTCGCCGACCGAGTCTACGGCACTCGGACATCAGGTACCTGGCACCGTAAGCGCGGGGAGAGCAAAAACGCGGCATCAGGTACCTGACACCGTACTGACACCAACGCGCGGTCCGATCCACCGCCCGATCCACCAACCGTCTGCGCGTACCGGACACCCTATATCCGCCGCGCACCCAACACCGTATCGTCGGCAGTCTTCAGGTACCTGACACCGCATGCCGCGCATCTCCCTCGGTGAACTGCTGGTCTTCGTCGCCGCCCTCTTCGGGATGGCCCTGATCTTCCTGTTGATCCGCGGCAAGGTCCGCGACGACGAGTGAAGCGCAACGCGGACGCGTGACCGCATCCCCGCCCGGCCCTAGAGGCCAGCGCCGGCGGACGGAGCATCTGAGAGGACTTCCCCGCGGGCCGCACGGCAGCAATGGGCTGCCGTGTGCCATTTCATGTGCGGGGCCGCGCGAACCCCTGCACCCAGCGCACGAGCGGACGCTCGACGAGGCGGTAGAGCAGGAGCGAGCTGTAAACGCTCGCGAGGAAGGTCAGCACGAGCCAGGTCACCGGCCAGGCCTGCACCGGCGGGGGCAGCTTGGTCCAGAGCCAGCACAGCCCCCCCACCACGAAGCCGTGCCAGAGGTAGAGCGAGTAGGACGCATCGCCGTACTCGATCAGGAAGCGCGGCACGCGCATACCGCCCGCCTGCTCGCGCTGCGCCAGGGCGACGATCAGGAGCGCGCAGGCGATGCCGAAGGGCAGATGCCCCAGGGAGTACCAGTCGGTGTCGTAGAACTGCGTGTGCACTGCGGCGGCGCCGAGCGTCAGCAGGAGGATCAGGCCGATCACGAGCCAGCTGGTGCGCTGCGCTGTGCGGCTGCGGCGCAGCCAGACGCCGGCCAGGCAACCGAGCAAGAAGTGCAGGCTGAGTGAGCTGCCGAGGAATTCCAGCCACCACGGAGCGGCCGGGATGATCTGGGCGATGACGATCACGACCAGCCAGAGCGCTCCCAGGGCAATCAGTGCTCGGCGGCCGAGCCAGATGCCCAGACCGAAGAGCGCGTAAAACAGGATCTCGTGCCGCAGCGTCCAGGCGACCGCGATGACCGGGAAGTCGGGATGCGGCAGGAGCAGGTAGGACGTGATCAGGTTGGAGGGCTCTGTGCGTGCGTCGGGCGCGAGGGATGGCGCCACGAGCAGGAGAGCGAGCTTGAACGTGGTCAGCAGCGCAAGCAGCGGCCAGACGCGGGCGAAACGGCGCCAGAAGTAGGGCTTGGCGCGCTCCGGGACGCCGAGGTCATCGCCGTGGACGTGGACGATGATCCAGCCCGAGAGCACGAAGAACAGATCGACGCCGAGGTAGCCGTAGTGAAACCACTCCGGGGGCAGCGTGGGAAAGTTGCGCTGCTTGGCGTGGAAGTAGAGGTGCGTGAAGACGACTGCGCCGGCGGCGATGGCGCGCAGGGCCTGGAGGCTGTCGTAGCGCGCGCGGGGATGGTCCGCGGCGCCGCGTCCGCCGGCATCTGCTCCCGCTGGGCCACGTTCTCCCGCTCCCCCGTTCGGGGCCGGGATCGCATGGACCTGCGCGGGGCGATCTGAGCTCACGGGCCCAGTTTGGACTTGCCGGCTTCGACGGGGAAGGCCAGCGAGCGGAAGAACGGATAGAGATCCGTCTCGCACGCCTTGGACCAGACAGCCACACAGTCATCCATGGTGTATTCGCGCAGCTCCTTGGGCACGAGCGCGCGCTTGGTGCGGAAGTACTTGGCGAGCACGCCCGGGCCGTGACGGCGCTCGAGCTCCTCGAAGACGAAGTAGGACTTGCCCCAGACGAGGTCGCGGGGCGCATCTTCGGCGAGCGGATTGAGCTTGGTGAAGTCAGGATCGTGCCGGCGGCCGGCGGCGAGCTGGCGCTCGAGCTCCTGGCGGGCTTCCGGCATCTCGAGGCGCTGGCCGACGAGGATGCCGAGGTAGGTCGCGATCGGCTCGTTCCAGAGCGGTTCGGGATGCGGCAGGACCCAGGAATGCCCCGCTTCGTGCGAGATGAGCTCGACCATGGGGTAGCGCTGCTTGGGGTAATCGCCCCACCAGGCCGCGATCGCGATGCGCTCGCCGCTGGAGAAGCCGCCGCCGCCGGTCGGGAGGATCAGGAAGTTCTTGATCATGCCCGGCGCGGGTTCGACGCCGGTGAGGGCGACAAGGTGCGGGCGGACGAGCTCGTACTCGCGCACGATGGAGTCGGCGTAGGGCTGAGTGCCGTCGGTGTATTCGAGCGTCAGCGGGCCGAGCTCGCGCTTGTGCTCGGCGAAGGCGCCCTCGTGCGCGCGCTTGGGGTCGATGGGCTTGGTGACGGCGCTCTCGACGAGCAGGGGCGTGACCCACGCGGCGTTGATCGGGTCCTTGGCATCGGGCTGATGGCCGAAGAGACCGCGGCTGCCGAGGATCACGATGCCTTTGCCGAAAGAGCGGCGGGCGAGGATCGGTTCACTCTTGGCGTCGACGACGAGCGGGGTCCAGGCGAGGCCGATTTCGAACACGCGGCCGCCGCGGTATTCGATGCCTGCATCCGCCGGCTGGCCGGCGGCAAAGCGTTCGGAGGAGGCGAAGCGGGCGGGCGCGGCGGCGCGCTGGGCGTCGAGGCGTGCGCCGAAGCGAGCGGCGAGCTCCGCGCCCGGCGGCATGGGATCGCCGCCGTCTGCCATGAGCAGCAGCGTGCCGCCGGCTTCGACGTACTGCACGACGTGGTCCAGCGATGCCTGGCTGTAGGGCACGTGCGGATCACCCTCGACCAGCACGAGGAGGTTGGTGTTGGAGAAGTCGAAGCGGTGCAGGCTGCCCCAGTTCTGCACGGTGCGCGCGTGGCCCTTGAGGTACTGGGTGTGGAAGCGGCCGTCCATGTAGAAGCTGAACTCCTGACTGATGTCGGAGACGGCGTGAACGCGGACGGGCGGGCGTTCCTGAAGCGGAAGCAGGGCCAGCAGAAGGGCAGCGATCATCGCGGGAGTGTACGGTGCCAGGTACCTGATGCATACGGTGCCAGGTACCTGATGCATACCTCGTACGGTGCCAGGTACCTGATGCATGGCGCTGCGGGGCAGTGACCATGCAGTGATCACGCGGCGACGATGCGGGAGCACAATCGCCTTCCTTTTTTGATTTCGTGCCGCGAGGCGTCCGCACCGCGAACGTCCATGAGGGTGGAAAGGAGGTTGAAAGCCAAGGGTGACAGGCGCGACACAAGGCTCGCACCGTGGCAGCTGGCATCAGGTGTGGCATGTCAGCAGTTCAGGGCGGGTTCTGTTCGAGAACCGGGCCGAAGCGCGCCTGTTCCTCAGCAGCCTGGCTGTGAGCGTGCGCAACGGCTGGCTGGAGGTGCACGGGTACTGCCTGCTGCGGACGGAGCTGCATCTGCTGGTAAGGACTCCCGCGGGGCTGCTGCCCGCGGCGATGAAGAGCGTGTGTCAGCGCCACGATCGCGCGTGCAAGCGTTCGGGCACCGTCTTTCGCGAGCGTTGCCAGAGCCGGACGGTGGCAGATGCACAGGCGCGGGAGGATGTGTTGCGCTATCTGGAGAGCGCGCCACTGCATGCGCGTGTGGGCGTGGATCCGGGTCGCTATCCCTTCGCCAGCGGTTTCGTCCGCTGCGGCGGGGCCCGCCTGCCGCCGTGGTTGGCGAATGAATGGGTCGCCGCGGAGATCGGCGTGCGGCCCGGTGCTGCGGGCTTCGCAGCCGCCTACGCCAGCCGTTTTCTCGGTCAGGAAATGCACGCAGCCCGAGCGCGGATCGAGGCGGCGATGGACCACAAGCCGCGCGGCTGCGAAGTGGTGGAACACTTGAAGCGCGGCAACATCCCGCAGGTGACACAATGGCTGCTCTTGCGCGCGCGCTCCGTCCTGGATGACCCGAAGCTGCCGATGCTGTGCCGCACGGACGCCGTGGACGCCCTGGTGAATCGTCGCTATCCGCGCCGCGGGGGTGATCGCGAGCTGGTGCGGCTGGTTCTCCTGCGGGAGATGTGCGGGATGCCGTGGGAGGTGCTCGCCCAGTTCACAGCTCAGGAACGCTGGTGCGTCGAGCGCCTGTACGGCGAACACCGCTGGCGAACGCAGGCCTATACGGGGCATGCCGATGGCATGGCACACCTGGCTTGCGAACTGCCGCTCGACGCAAGCGCGGTGGCGTCCCTGCGCGAACCGTCGGATCTGATTCCGTGGGAACCGCCGCGACCGGCAGTTCCGCAGGACGCGCCGCAGATGCCGTGGCGAGCGCTGCGCAAACGGCGCTGATGTGGCGTCAGTCGCGCCGCACGGCCGCCAGAATGCAGCGCGTCGCGTAGCTCTTGTTGAGCGTGTAGAAGTGCAGGCCCGGTGCGCCGCGCTCGAGCAGATTGCGGCATTGGCGGATGGCGTGCTCGATGCCGGTCGCCATGACGAGCGCCGGATCCTCGCGCACGCGCGAAAGACGGGAGGAAAGCTCCTTGGGAATCGAAGCACCGCACAGCTGCGTGAAGCGCTCGACCTGCGCGACATTCGTGATCGGCATGATGCCCGGCAGGATGGGCACCGTGATGCCCGCCGCCCGCGCGCGTGCCACGAAGTCGAAGTAGAGCTGGTTGTCGAAGAAGAGCTGGGTGATCAGGAAGGACGCGCCCTTGTCGACCTTGAGGCGGGTGTAGGCGAGGTCGAGATCGGCGCTGCGCGACTCGATGTGGGTTTCGGGATAGCAGGCGCCGCCGACATCGAAGCTCCAGCGGCTCTGCAGGAACTCGATCAGATCGCTGGCGTGGGCGAAGCCGAAATCCTGGCGCGTCGGCGGTGCATCCTTGGGTGCGTCGCCGCGCAGCGCGAGGATGTTGCGGATGCCGCTGTCGGCGAGACGCTGCGCCACGGCGGCCGTTTCCTCGCGAGTGGCGCCCACGCAGGTGAGGTGCGCCATGGTGCGGATGCCCAGACGCGACTGGATGCTGGTGACGACATCGAGCGTGCGCTCGCGCGTTCCGCCGCCCGCGCCGTAGGTTACGGAGACGAAGTCGGGCTTCCAGACCTCGTTGAGGTCCGCGACGGTGTTCATCAGCGTGTGCGCGCCCTCATCCGTCTTGGGCGGGAAGAACTCGAAGCTAAACACGGGCCAGCCGCGGCCGAAGACTTCGCGTACTCTCACAGATCCTCCCGGATGAGCTCGAAGCGCTTGCGGAAATCATCAGAGATGGGCAAGGGCTTCATCGTGTCGAGGTTGACGCAGGTCGTGACCATGCGGGCATCGACGCAGAGCTCATCGCCCAGCGAGATGCGGTAGCGCAGGCCGATGGAAGTGTTGCCGAGTCGGTAGCAGGTCACGCGCACGACCGGCCGATCGCCGAAGCGCAGCGGATGCTTGAAGTCGACCTCGGAGTGCACCAGCGGAAATCCGGTCTTCTGCTCGCACAGGAGGCGGTAGTAAGGCACGCCGACATGGCGCTCCCACAGCTCCTCGAAGACATCGTGGATGTAGTCGTAGATGCGGGGGAAGTAGGCGATCCCCGCCGGGTCGACATGTCCGAAGCGCACCTGAATCACGGTCGTGAAGGAATGGGTCGGCACAGGAGTTTTTAGGATAGCGGCTGGAACAGTCGGGGCCAGTTCTCGCGCGCCAGTCGCACGACCTGCTCGCCGAGGATCTCATAGAGCCGCTCCCCCTCCTCGCGGCTCGAGCGGGCGGGCTCGCCGCAGTAGGCCTGATCGGCTCCGGCTTCGCGGAAGGTCTTCACGCCCTGCTGCATCTTCTGCATCAGGTCGATCTGCACGGCCGGCAGGGCCGCGTGCGGGCGCACCGACTCGGGATCCGCGGCCAGAACGAGGCTCGTCTCGTAGCTTCCGGCATGGCAGTCGCCGCTCTGGAACTCCGCACCCAGCTCGGCCGCAAGCTTGCGGCGCGTGACATCGGCGAAGATCGCATGCAGTCGGTCCTTGTCCGGTTCCGACCAATCGAGCAGCGCATTGCGCAGGACGCGCACATTGTCGGGCTCGAGGTGCGCGTTGAGAAGCACCAGATGCCGCACACCCTCGTAATCGAGCGCGCTGAGGATGTCCTCGAGCAGCGCGAACAGCGACCCGGCGCGGATCGAGATGCGTCCCTTGAAGCCGTGCGTGTAGTTGGTGATGCCGTAGGAAAGCGGCGGCATCACGAGCGTGCGGATACCCAGCGCCTCCAGCTTGCGGCTCGCGACCCGCGCCTGCGCCAGCGCAATGGTGACATCGGTGTCCAGAGGCAGGTGCGGACCGTGCGGCTCGGTCGCTCCGCAGGGCAACAGGGCGATGGTGCCCGCACGGAAATACTCGACGGCCTGCGGGGAGGTCAGCTTGGCAAGTTCAGTCACGCGCGGGAGAGGATACTAAAGCTGCGCCTTGAGTTCCTTGCGGGAAACCTTGCCGCGGTCATTCTTGGGCAGGCTCTCGCGCCATTCGAACCAGCGCGGGTACTTGTGCGGCGTCAGGCGCGATTGGATGTGCGCTTTCAGCTCCGCGGCGAGCTGATCGCTGCCCTGATGACCCGGCTTGAGCACGACGAAGGCGTGCGGCTTGATCAGCCGGTCCTCGTCCTCGCGGCCGATCACGCAGATTTCGGCGACGGCCGGGTGCTCGAGCAGCACATTCTCGATCTCCAGCGGCGAGACCCAGATGCCGCTGACCTTGAGCAGGTCGTCATCGCGGCCTTCGTACCAGTAGTAACCGCCCGCATCGCGGCGGAAGATGTCGGCGGTCGTGCACCACTCGCCCTGAAAGGTCGCACGCGACTTGGGCTTGTCGCCCCAGTAGCACAGCGCGGTGGATCCGCCGCGGATGCGCAATCGGCCGGGCTCGCCGTCCGGCACGGGCCGGCCCGCCGGATCGACGATCTGCGCCTCGTAGCCGGGCACGATGCGTCCGAGGCTCCCGAGCTTCACATCGCCGGGACGATTGGAGATGTAGATGTGGAACATCTCGGCTGAGCCGATGCCGTCGAGGATCTCCACGCCCGTGCACGCCTTCCACTCCTCGTAGAGTCGCGCCGGCAGTGCTTCACCCGCCGAGAGGCAGATGCGCAGGCTGGAGAGGTCCGCGCTGGCGATGCGGGGCGAGCGCAGCATGTTGTTGATCATGGTGGGCACATGCGTCAGGAAGGTCGGACGGAAGCGTTCGATCTGATCGAAGAGCTCGTCCGCTGTCGCGCGGCCGGGGAAAAGCACCACGCTGGCGCCCACGCGGAACGGGAACATCAGGTTGGTTCCGGTTGCATAGCCGAAGAACAGCTTGGGCACGGAGAGGCACACATCGCTTTCGCGATAGCCAGCGACCTGCAGCGCGTAGGTCTCCGTGTTGTAGGCGAAATCGGCGTGCGTGTGCACGCAGGCCTTGGGCAGGCCCGTGGAGCCGGAAGTGAACAGCCAGCCCGCGAGATCATCCGGTCCGGTGGGTTCGAGTGCGGCGAGCGCGGAGTCGGGATCTTCCGCGCCCAGCGCCTCCTCGTAGTCCAGGAATCCGCCTGCATCGGGACCGACGACGAGCGCCGCAACGGGCAAGCGTGCTGCGCGCAGCGCGGGCGCGATCTCCGGCAGACAGTCGCTGTGCGTGATCACCACGCGGCACTTGGTGTAGGCGAGATAGTTCTGAAAAGCCTCGCGATGGTTGAGCGGGCTCACCATCGCGAAGACGGCGCCCGCACGCAGAATGCCGAACCAGCTCTCGGCGTACTCGGGAATGTCGGGCAGCGCCAGCAGGACGCGCTCTTCGGGACGCACGCCCAGACGCCGCAGCACCGCCGCCACCTGACGCGCACGCGCGCTCAACTGCGCATAGGTCGCACTGCGATCGCCGCAGTGGATCGCGACCTTTCCACCGCGCCCCTCGCGCAGGTTGCGGTCGAGATAGTAATCACACAGGTTGAAGCGCTCCGGAAGCGGAGCGACGGCCGAATAGAGCTCTTCGCCGGCGCTCACGGGAACTTCAGCGCTGCCAGATGCTTGCGGAACTCCTCGGCGGAGGCGAAGCGCTGCTCGCTCTTTGCCATCAGGCCGCCCATGATGACCTCCTCCAGTTCCTGCGGCACATCCACCTTGGGTGCACGCATCTTCATGGAGGGCGGACGCGGTTCGAGCTTGGCCTGGAAGACCTCGATGAAGCTCTTGCCCTTCCACGGGATCACCCCGCAGGCGAGCTCGTAGAGCACCGTCGCCACGTTGTAGATATCGGAGGAAACGTTGGGCGACTCGCCGCCGAACTGCTCGATAGGCGCGTAGAACGGCGTGCCGATCAGCGCCGTCTTGTCGCCCAGATGCTTGGCAGTCCACAGGCCCGGCGTGATACCCCCGTCGACGAGCTGCACATGCGGCTTCTTGAGCATCTCGAGGTGGATCGTGTGAGGCTTGATGTCGCCGTGCACGAGCCCCGCGCCGTGAATCGCATCGAGTCCGTCGAGCAGCTGCTTGCCGATCTCGACCACATCGTGCGGTGTGGTCACCGGATGCGCGCGCTGCCAGATGCGCAGCGACTCGCCCTTTGGCATGTCCGTGACCAGCAGCACCGAACCATCATCCAGGTTGTGAACATCCCGGACGGCCACCACGTGCTTGTCATGCACGCGCGACCACTGGCGCAGGCTGCCGGCGAACTCGAGCGCCTGCGCCTGCTTCTCGAACAGGCCGGCGGGGAAGACCTGCAGCTCCCCGGGGCCGCCGCCCTTGAGGTCGTCCACCTCGAAGGTCGTCGACATGCCGCCGTGGCGATGGCTGCGGCGGATCGTGTACTGCCCCAGCAGGGTCTTGCCGGGAACCAGATCAAACAGGCTGAGCGCGTGAGGGGCCATGCGCGGGATTCTAGCGTCCGCGCGGCCTCAGACGCGCTAGTAGGCCGCCTTCTGGTTGAGATGGTCCTTCCACTTGCCCTTGTTGCGCAGCTCGACCAGCAGCTCCACGAATTCGCTGAGCTCGTCTTCGAGCGTGTAGAAGTGCGGGCTGACGCGGATGCCGGCCTTCGGCCGGTGATCGACGAGCACGCCGCGCGCCTCCAGGGCGCGCACGAAGGCCGGACCGTCCTCATCCGGACGCAGCCCCACCGTCAGCGTACCGCCGCGCCGCTCCGGATCCTTCGGGCTGTTGACCGTGAAGCCGGCCGCGAGCACATCCTCGCGCAGTTTCGTCGTGAGCTTCTGCGAGTACGCACGGATCGCCTTGACACCGGCCTCATGCACGGCTTCGTAGCCAGCTGTCGCCGCCATGAAGCTCGGCACGGCCGGGGAGCCGTTGAGCATGCGGCGAATGCCCTTCGCATAGCGCTGCGGACCCGTTTCGAAGGCGAAGGGAGCGGCGTGTGCGGCCCAGCCCGTGATCTTCGGCTCCAGAGAGTCGACCAGATCCGGCCGCACATAGAGGTAGCCGGCACCGGGACCGCCGCACAACCACTTCACGGAACCGCCGCAGACCATGTCGACGCCCAGTTCCTGCACATCGAAGGGCACCGTGCCCAGCGACTGGTACGCGTCCAGCAGCACCAGCGCCCCGACCCTGTGCGCCTTCTCGATCACCGCTTTGGCATCGACCAGATAGTGGCTCTTGAAGCACACATGGCTGATCGGAACGATCTTCGTCTCTTCGTCAATCGCATCCAGCAGACGCTGCATGTCGACTTCGATACCGTCGGTCGGGACCACTTCGATGCGGGCACCCAGCTTGCGGAAGCCCTCCCACACGTACATGTTCGTGGGGAATTCCTGGTCCGTGTACACAACCTTGTTGCGAGGTCCGGAGAAGTCCAGACACGTCGCGATGACGCTCGTGATCAGCGAGACGTTCTGATGCAACACGACGCTGTCCTTGGGAGCGTTCATCAGGCGTCCCAGCACATTGCCCGCGATCACGGGCATCTCCCACCAGCCCTCGGCCCAGGCGCGCACTCCGCGCGTGGCCCAGGTCTCGGTGAACTCGCGCAGCTTGTCCGCCGCCGTGCTCGGCATCGCACCGAGACTGTGGTTGACGAGGTACGTCGTCGTATCCGTGATCGGGAACAGCGGGCGCCAGCGTTCGGGATCGATCTGCATTGCGGGCGAAGAGGATACCCGTTTCAGGGTCGAAACTCCCCCACCCGCGACAAATCCCGCATCGCCGCCTAGGGCGCCACCGTGAACCAGACCGCGTTGGTGAAGACACCCCCGATCATGCTCGAGGGATCGCGCACCCAGACCTGCGCCCAGACACCCTCGCCGCCGAGGAACGGAGCGCCCAGCGCCTGCGGATTGGCGGCGATGAACTCGTTCCAGTCCAGTGTCACCTTGCCGTTGCACAGACCGGCCGTGCCGGCTGTCGGCAGCACGCGCGTGCGCTGCAGCGGCGGCCGCACGCAACGCACCGAATCGCTCGAGCCGAAGGGCACGACCATCGGCCCGCTGACGCCGTAGTGCACGATCGCCACAGACTGACCCTGCACGCCGCTGGCGACCAGCGAGAAGCCTGCACCGGCATTGGCATCCGGAACACCGAAGCCCGCGAGCGTTCCGGAGCAGCCGAGCGAGTTGAAGCCGGAGATGCAGTAGCTGCCGATCGTGGGCTGAGTCCCCGTCCAGTCCCGCAGGTACAGCTCGCTGTTGGGACCGGAAAGATCCGGCACGACCAGATTGGTTGCGTTGCTGCGGAACATCACGATCGTTCCGGTAGCGTTCATGGAGCTGAATTCGTTGACGCCGACTCCTTGCGCTCCGGTGTTCGACTGCGAGGCGAGCTCGACGACGCCCGTCTGAATGTCACGCCGGAAGACATCGTAGTGGCCCGCATCTCCTGGCACGATGTCGTTGGATTCGCTGGTGAAGACGGCATACCGGCCGTCCGCGCTGATCGAGCCGCCGCCGCCGAATGCCGGCACGCCGCCATCCCACCGGCGGCTTGCCAGTTGAAGCGCGCCCGTCGTCATGTCACGCATGTACAGATCGCCGCTGTTGTTGGCATCGTCAGGAACAAGCCCGTCCGAACCGGCGATGAAGCCTACCCAGCGACCGTCATCGGTCATGCTCGGTACGCTCGCTCCGAACGCGAGACCAAGAGAATCCCGCGAAACCAGCACCGTGGTACCCAGCACCAGATCGCGCAGGTAGACATCGGAGCTGTCGTTCGTATCCGCGGGCTGAATGAGGTTGTCCTCGGTTTCGAACGCGACATAGCGTCCATCCGGAGTGATCGCGGCACCGCCCAGCATGCCTTGATTGGGTACGCCGGTGTCCGAGACGCTGACACGTTGGATCGAGCCGGATTGCCGGTCCAGGACATGGATCTGAGGATGCGCCGGTGCGGGACCAGGCAGAATGTTGCTGGCTGTGCTGGAGAAGACGATCCAGCGGCCATCCGGTGTCATCCCCATGGCCGCCGTCTCCCCATCGAGGTGCAGTCCATCAGCGCTCGGCGGAATCGTCACCGTCGTTCCGAGCAGGCGGTCGCGCAGAAAGCAGTCATACATCCCGGCCGACCCACCTGGCGCAAGGTTGTCCGCATCGGAAGAAAACAACACCCAGCGACCGTCCGCGGAGATCGGACCGGGATTGCACGACCCCTGCACCTCGGCACCGGCGCTGCTGACGCTGATCCGCTCCGTGGTGCCGGCCCAGCGATCGATCAGGAACACATCTTCTGCGTTGTTGTGATCGCCGCGCACAAGGTTGTCCGCCGGCGTGCTGAACACGATCCATCGACCGTCCGGGCTGATCGATCCGCAACACAGGTACGAGTTGGCCTGCGCGCCGTTGAAACCGCGCGCAGCGACAGTGGTGATGGCTTGTTGAGCCGTAACGCTCGAGCTGGCGAGCATGAGGGTGAGCATGGCGAGTCGCATGCCTGCGAGGTTCGGGGAAATCCCGCCCCTGAGCGATACGCTCCGGGCCGTAGCACGCCCGCTCTGCAGGGAGTAGCCTGCCGCCATGCGTCTCGTGAGTTTCAGCCTCTTCCTTCTGTTCGGCTGCGCGCCCGCCCTTGCCCAGCTGCGCGCGCCGATTCGCGGCGATCACTACGAGATCCACTCGGAGGGCGAGCCGGCGGAAGCGCAGGAATGGCTGCGGGTGCTGGAGGCGGCCTGGCCGCAGTTCGTTGCGTATTTCGAAGCGGAACCACGGCTCAAGCCCGAAGAGCGCATGCAGGTGCTGCTGTACAACACGCAGGCGGCCTACAAGGCGGGCTGCGAGTCGGATGGCGTCGGCGACCCCGGCGGCGGCGGCGGACTCTACGCGTTCAAGACCAGCAAGGCGTACTTCTTCCGCCAGCCCAGCGCCTACTACACGCGCGCGCTGATGATCCACGAGTGCGCGCACCAGTTTCACCACCGCATCCACGGCAATCGGGAGATGGCGGGCTGGTACGTCGAGGGCGTGGCCGAGGATCTCGCGCAGCACACCTGGGATGGCGAGCGGCTGCAGACGGCGATTGTCGCGCCGATCTCGCTGGAGAATTATCCGGCGCAGGCGCTGGAACTGGTCTCGAAGCCGGAATTCGATCTCAACAAGTGGAAGGACGACGGCGGCGGCATCGAGCGCCCCGTGGGCATGCACATGGTGCGTCTGCTGCGCACACACAAGAGCTACGCCAAGCGCTTTGCGAACGCGCGCAAGCGCCTCGATGACGGCCAGCGCATTCAGAAGGCGGAGTGGGTGGCGAGCTTCGGAGCCGCGGACAAGCTCGCATCCGAACTCAGGCGCCTGATTGCGGACAACCAGCAACCGTTTCTCGTCAGCTTCGTCGACTGGGACTCGCGACGGGTGGATCGGGTCGAAAACAGACCGGTTTTCGAGCTGCGGGGCACGGCTCCAACCGTGGTTTCCGCCGCGCGCACGCGCATGCAGGCGCAATGGCTGGAATTCGAGGTGAGCTTTCCCGCACAGGGCGGCCGCGTCGGCGCCCAGCTCGACTGGCTCGCCACGAACGATCACACGGTGCTGCTGATCAACGGCGCAGGAACCGGCTTCGTGCAGCGCATGACGCCGGACAAGGGCTGGGTCAACCTGATGAATGTCTTCACGATTCCCGCCAAGGACGGCCAGCAGGGCTTTGGAACGCGCACCGTGCGCCTGGAGCGCGCGGTGGCGGAGGATGGCTCGCTTGTGGCCGTCATCCTGCTCGACGGGGCGGAGCTGCGGCGCGTTCAGGTGCGCAACACGCACTTCGGACCGGCCTTCGACAGCGGTGTCTTCGACTTCAGGAAGCTGTGCTTCGAAGCGTCCGGGACCTAGCGCGGTCCTCAGCGCACGGAAGCTTCGCCGCCGGTGTCGATCGTGTCGAGGAAGCTCTGCTTCCGCTTCTCGCCGGACTTGCCGAAGATGTTGCGCACGTTCTTCAGGCCCAGCTTGAAGTCATCGAGCATGCCGTAGCCCGAGACCACCGCATGCTGGTACCAGAGGAAGGACAGCAGCGTGAAGTCGAAGGCCGGGTTGCGCGGCAGCTTGATCAACTGGCGCACGATCGTTTCGCCGCCCGGCACATAAACCGCGACATTGAACAGCTTCTGCAGATTGACGACCTCGCGCACGTCCGCGCGCTTCATCATCGAGTCGTTCTGGATCGAGGGACCGATGTCCTTCTGCTCGTCGACGCGTCCGAGCTTGAAGTCCTCCTGCCCGAGCACCGTGGAGCGGAACGGGCGGTAGATCAGCACCGTGCAGCCGTTGGGCTTGATGCGCTTGTTGACGCGCGCGGTCTCGAACATATCCTCGAGCGTCTCCGCCGGCGAACCCATGATGTTGTTCGTGCGGTAGGTGATCTTGTGCTTGCGCAGGAGCTTCGGGATCGAATAGACGATGTCGTCGGTGTAGCCCTTCTTGTAGATCTCCAGGCGCACCTTCTCGCTGCCGGACTCCAGGCCGAACTGCACGGAAACGCAGCCCGCCTGCTTGAGCGCGATGATGTCGCTCTCGCGCAGGTAGTTGATGTTGATGTTGCAGGCGAAGGGCAGGCCGACGCGCTTGGGCCACTTCTCCGCGAATTCCTCGATCCAGCCGCGCGTCATGTTGAGCGCCGCATCGCCGAAGTTGACCATGCGGAAGCCCGGATAGCGCGCGATGATGTCGTTCATCTCCTCGCAGACGTAGTCGACGGACTTCTGCCGGTTGAACTTCTCACCGCGGCGGCCGGAGACCCAGTCCTTCTTCATCAGGCCGACGCTGCAATAGGTGCAGGAGTTCTGGCAGCCGCGGCTGACGTGCACCTGCATCACGCGCTTGCCGCGCAGGAAGGGGTACTTGTAGAAGACGTCGACATCCGGGAACGGCAGCGAGTCGAGGTCGTGAATCACCGGCCGGATCGGATTCTGGACCGGCTTGCCGTCATCGCCCAGCCAGCCGACATTCGGGATCTCGCGAATCGAACGGCCTGCTTCCCAGGCATGGACCAGATCGAGGATGGCGTACTCGGCCTCACCCTTGGTCGTCGCGTCGACAACATCGGTGTGCAGCAGCGGCTCGAGATCGTGGCTGGGGTGCGGGCCGCCCATCACGACCTTGAGGTGCTTGAGCTCCTGCTTCCAGCGGCGGATGTAGCCGTAGGCCCAGGCCTCCTGACCGGTGGTGGCGTAGATGCCTACCACATCCGGCTTCCATTCGAGCACGGCCTGGTAGTAGTCCTTCTCCTCGGAGTGGACGAAGCAGTCCGCCTGGTGCCCG
Source organism: Planctomycetia bacterium (assembly GCA_005799545.1). Lineage (GTDB taxonomy): Bacteria > Planctomycetota > UBA1135 > UBA1135 > SYGM01. Next base: position 21,833 of record SYGM01000047.1, read on the forward strand.
TGCTTCTTCAGGATCGAGGAGAGCACCTTGATGCCCTCGAACTCGTGGCAGGTGGTGACGATGAAGGCGACGCGGGCCATGGGGTGAGACTCGGAGGGCTGAAGGTATCGGCGACTCTGCCGTGCACGGTAGAGCATACCTCCTGAGAAGCCCAAACAGGGGAACGGACCGGCCTCCGGGAGGGTTCCCTGCGGGCCTTGAGCCTTTTTCGACCCTTCCCGCGAGGGTCAGATCGCGCGTAGCATGGTTCTGCCATGCGTACGGCGCTCGTCCAGACCTACCACCCCTACACGCAGTTCACCCATGTTCACCCTCTGGGGATCATGATGATCGCGGCCGTGGCGCGGCAGGAGGGCTTCCCGGACATGCACATCCTCGACATGAAGGTCGAGGACTGGATGCCCGAGCGTTGCGTGGACGAGCTCGTCAAACTGGCCCCCGCCGTGGTCGGCCTGTCGGCCATGACCTACGAGGCGGGCTGCCTGCATGAGGTCGCAAAGCTCCTGAAGCGGCGCCTGCCCGACACCTTCGTGGTCGCCGGCGGCCCCCACCCCAGCGTCGCGGCCGAGGATGTCCTGAAGGATCCGGCGGTCGACTTCGTCGTGCGCGGCGAGGGCGAGTTCACCTTCGCCGAGCTGCTCAAGGGCCTCGAGCAGGGCCGCACCGACTGGAGCGAGTGCATGGGCCTCTCCTGGCGCAAGGACGGGGTCGTGACCCACAACCCCGACCGTCCGCCGCCGCAGAAGCTCGATGAGATGCCCTTCCCGGCCTGGGATCTGATCGACCACGCCAAGTACCACAAGGTGCCGCGCGGCGGCGTGATCTATGCGCACAAGGAGTTCGCGACGATGTTTTCCTCGCGCGCGTGTCCCTGGCGCTGCACCTACTGCCACAACTCCTACGGCAAGGTCTTCCGCGAGCGCTCCGCCGAGCACGTGCTGGCCGAGATCGACCTGCTCGTCACGAAATACGGCGTGAAGGAGCTCGTCTTCATGGACGACATCTTCAACTTCCGCCCGGCTCGCGCCAAAGCCATCGCTCAAGGCATCATCGACCGCGGCTACAAGCTCGCGCTGACCTTCCCCAACGGCTTCCGCGGCGACATCCTCGATGAGGAACTCGTCGTGCTGCTCAAGAAGGCGGGCATGTACCGCTGCATGGTGGCGGTAGAAAGCGCCTCGCCCCGCCTGCAGAAGGTGATGCAGAAGAATCTCAAGATCGACAAGGTCCGGAAGATCGTCGACTTCATCGCCAGCCAGGGCGTCATGGTGCACGGCGCGTTCATGCTCGGTTTCCCCAGCGAAACCGAAGAGGAGATGAACGAGACCATCGAGTGGGCGGCGACTTCGAGCTTCCACACGGCGGCGTTCTTCCGCGTGATCCCGTTCAAGGGCACCAAGCTCTTCAGCCAGGTCGAGGAAGCGGGTCATCCGCTGCCGACCGACTGGTCGGCCTACGAGCCGTACAAGAGCGAGATCAACCTCTCGGCCGTGCCGGAGGAGCGCATCTTCGAGCTGCGCAAGAAGGCCTACCGCAGGTTCTATTGGAACCCCAAGCGGCTGTATCGGATCTTCAGCCTGATCCCGCAGAAGCGGAACATGATTCCTTATCTGACGCTGCTGTTCGCACGCCGCGCGTACGCGCGTTAGGGGTGCGAGGGGCAGGGCGCTACAGTGTGCCCCCATGGATCTCGACCCCGCGCAACTCTCCCCTCGCGATCGCTACAAGCTCCTCATCGGCTGCATCGTCCCGCGGCCGATTGCGCTGGTCTCCACTATCTCGCCCGACGGCCGGGCCAACCTCGCGCCCTACTCCTTCTTCAACGGCGTGGGCTCCGATCCGATGACGGTGCTGTTCTGCCCCGCCAACAACTCGCGCGGAGAGGACAAGGACACTTTGCGCAACTGCAGGCCCCGCTCGGAGGGCGGTTTGGGCGTTTTCACCGTCAACGCCGCCGTGGAGGACTACTCGCGCGAGATCGCCGCTTCGGCCGAGGACCTGCCCTACGGAGAGAGCGAGTTCGACCTGACGGGCCTTGCCACCGCACCCGGCGTGCGCATCGCCGCACCGCGCGTGGCCCGGGCACCCTGGGCCTTTGAGTGCGAGACGCTGCAGGTGGTGCGGATGCATCCGGGCGTGCCCGGCTCGGGCAATGTGGTGATCGGCAAGGTGGTGCACGTGCACCTCGACGAGGCCATCGTTGGCGAGCGGCTCAACATCGATCCCTCCGCGCTGCGCGCCGTGGGACGCATGGGCGGATTCTGGTACGCGCGCACGCAGGATCGCTACGAGATGCCGCCGGGCAAGGATGCGCTCGGCCGTCCGATTCCGTAGGCTCGCTGCCCGATGGGGCGCTGGGCGAGCATTCTGCTGGTGATCGTGGTGCTGGGCATTGCCCTGCGCGCGTGCATCTTTCCGAGCCGCAGTGAGCCGGGCGAGCTGCGCGCACAGGAGGCGCGGACACCGACGCAGCCGGGCAAGGACGGCGAAACGCTCCTGCTGTTCAACGGCCGCAACCTCGACAACTGGGAGCTCGTCGGCGATGCGCGCTTCTCCATCGAGGGTGATTGCATCGTGGGCGAGACGGGCTCGGGCCGCTCCAATGCATTCCTCGCCACGCGTTCGGAGTACGCAGATTTCCGGCTGGAGCTGGATTTGCGCCTGCACTCGCGCGGAAACTCCGGTGTGCAGGTGCGCAGCGAGATCGTGCGTGACAGAAACGGCGCTGCGGAGCATGTGCGCGGCTACCAGATCGAAGTCGATCCTTCCGAGCGCGCGTGGTCCGGCGGGCTCTACGAGGAACGCGGTCGCGGCTGGCTCGCGGACCTGAAGCAGAACGAAGCGGGCCGCAAGGCCTTCCGTAAGGACGAGTGGAATCACTATTCGATCCTGTGTCAGGGCGCGCGCTTCGTGGTGCAGATCAACGGAATCACGACCTGCGACACTTTCGATGGCCGCAGGCTTGCGGGCTGCATTGCACTGCAGATCCACAGCGGGCCCGCGATGCGCATGGCGTGGAAGAACCTGCGCCTGACACCGCTCGCTGGCAGTGCCTGGCAGACGCAGCCGGAGCCCGCCGGTCCGACGGCTCCCGCGGAACTGCGCATCGGTCGAGATGCGAGCGTGCGGTTGCTGCGCAAGGACAGCACGCCGAGCACATCGCCGTCTCGCACCGACGCCGGCCTGTTGAGGCTGCGCTGCGGCGGGAGCGGCGCACAGCCCGTCCAGCAGCTGGAGTGCCTGCGCTGGGACATGCAGGGCATCGAAGTGCTGTGGCAGTCGACGGCCTGGAGTGACTGGAAGGAACTGGAGCTGCACCTCGCGGGCTCGCGGCTGGTGCTGATCGCCGATGGCAAGCGTGTCTGCGATGCGCTGCTGACGGATTGTCCGGTGGGCGAAGGGCTGCGCCATGACCCCGAGCTCGCCCGCCTGCAGCGCCTGGTGACCCTGCCCTAGAGGGCGCGGTTCAATCCAGCTCGGGAACGGTCCAGGCGCGGGTGCGGGTGCTGTCGCCTTCGCGTTGCACGCGCACCTGTTCGCCGCTGACGGGCTCGGCGTTGTTGCCCCACTCGCGGCGGATGTAGGTCAGCACGGAGGCGATGTCCTCGTTGCCCGCGGAGAAGGCCGGCATGTCGGCGTCGAAGCGCTCGCCCTCGACGGTGATCTCGCCGCGCAGACCATGCAGCAGGATGCGGATCGCGCGCGTTGGATCTTCGAGAACCCACGGCGAGCCGACGAGCGTGGGTGCGATGCCGGGCGAGCCGCTGCCCGAAGACAGATGGCAGGCGGCGCAGGTCTGCGAATAAAGCTCCCGACCGCGCTCGAACGCGCGCATTTCCTGCATCGTGAGCGGCCGCAGAGCCGCAGTGTCCGCCTCGCCCGGCACCCGGAAGAAGGCGCGGCGAGGATCATCCGGAGCGAACTTCGGATCGATGGCGAGCGCGATCGCCCCCGAGCCGCGGCGCGGAGCCTGCTTCCAGCCCGACTCGATCGCCGTGCGCCAGTGCGTGCGCTCGCTCCAGAGCTCCAGCGTGGCGAGCAGGCGTTCGCTGCGGCCTTCGCGCGCGATGCACTGAACCAGCGTGGTGACCTGCGCAGCTTGTGCAGAGGAGAGCTCGGCGTGCGGCCAGGCCTGCAGGACTTCGAGTTCGCGACCGAAGAGCCCCGAAAGCGCCGCAGTGCTCAGCAGCGCATCGCCGGCGTGCTGCCAGAGGAGCTCGCCCAGCAGCTTGCCACCCGCCGCGCCTGGCAGGTCTCCCAGCGCCAGCACCAGCGCTTCGCGCACGAGCGGGTCCGCATCCTCACGCAGTGCCTGCCAGCGCGCGAAGACTTCCGGCTGCGTGCCAGCCAGCGTCGCGCTGACCCGCAGCGCCGTGGCGCGCACCCACGGCGCTGCGTCGGACAGAGCAGCCAGCGCCGTCTCGCTGCGCAACCCGCCTATACCCTGCAGAGCATGCAAAGCGTGAACGCGCGCGTGCGCCGCCGCTGACTCGGTCGCGAGCCGCCGCAGAGCGGCATGTGCCGCAGCGGAGTCCGCCCAGTCTTCCACGAGCAGACGCTGCGCGGTGTCGCGCACCCAGCCGGATTCGCTCTCGAGCGCGCGCACCAGTTGCGGAGCGTCCCAATCGGACAGCGCACCGGGAGGGGTAAGTGCTTGCCCGGCCGCGCGCACGCGCCAGATCCGGCCGTGATGCAGCGGCTGCTCCAGACCCCTCTCAAGCACCTGCTTGCGCAGGAAGCTCGTCACGAACAGCCGATGCTGAATGAGACCGCGGTACATGTCCGCGATGTACAGGGCTCCGTCCGGCCCCTCGCACAGCGCCACGGGGCGAAACCGCTCGTCCGTGGAGGTGAGAAAGTCCAATCCGTCCGGATTGCGCAGCGCGATCCCCTTGGGTGCGGCGCCAGCACGCTCTTCGAGCTGGTACGCCAGCACCAGATTGCCCGTCGGTTCGCAGACCAGCGCGCGCCCGCGCCACGCCGCCCCCAGAGCCGTGCCGCGCACGATCAGCGGCGCACAGGCACCCGTGATGCGCGCGAGCCGATGATTTGCATCGAGCATGCCGGGCTCATAGCCGCGGTTGATGCCGGGATTCATGCGCGCGGGGGCGGGCCGCATGTCATCCACCACGCGCTGGTTGGCGAAGCGCGCCGTACCGAGGTTGGGATTGCGTGCCGCATCGCGCGGATCCAGCCGATCCACGCGCAGCGGATCGGAGTTGTTGTTGTGATAGATGCGGCCGCGGTCGTCCTTGGCCGCCCCCCACTGTCCGCCGAAGCTGATGGCCTCGCGCTTCCAGGTGTTGCCGTCGAAGCGGTAGCGCCAGGGCACGTTGGCGCAGTGAAACGCGTTGTCGAGCGTCGGCAGCAGGGCGTTGATGGCGTGCTCCGGACTCTCAATGCCGCCCAGACCCCGATCGATCGTGCGGCGCTCTTCCGCATGACCGTCTCCATCCTCGTCGCGCACGAACAGCAGCTCCGGCGGCGCGATCACCAGCAGGCCACCGCGGGTGGGCGCGACCGCGCGCGGCAGCACGAGCCTGTCGAGCACCACTGTGCGTTGCTCGAAGCGACCGTCGCCGTCGGCGTCGATCAGGCGCACCACATTGCCCAGCGGCTCGCGCTCGCCCCGGCCTTCGACATCGGGCATGTAGGCGCACATTTCGACCACGAGCAGCGAACCGTCGGCATCGAAGGCCATCGCCACGGGATCCTGCACCAGCGGTTCGGTGGCCACCGCCTCGATGACGAAACCGGGAGGCAGCCGAAACAGCGCCTGAGCTTCCGCGGGGGTGCGCACCGGCGCTCCGGGAATCACGAGATCCGCGGGCAGCGGTGCCTGAACCTCGTCCTTGCGGTCACCGGCCTGCGCCAAAGCACTTGGCCCTGCCTGCACAACGCAGCACAGGGCCAAAAGCAGAGTGACGCCCGTTCGCATGGGCGGCGGCCTGTCAGTCGATCGAAGCCGTGAACTTGGCTTCGCCTTCGAACTCGAAGACCTGATCGATGGTGTGCTGGCCATCGGGGGCCTCGACTTCCATCGACATACGCATGGTCATCTTGAGCTTGCTGGCCAGCTCGCAGCTGACGAAGTGGTTGGCGGCGGGATCCCAAAGCAGCTCGCCCTCGCACTCGTAGCCGACTTCGATCTTGCGGTTGCGCTCGCCTTCCGGCGCACCCTCGGGCATCTTCATCGGCATGCTGCCGTTGGACTTCACCTCCCCGGTGATCTTGATCACGGCGAGCTTCTTGCCGTCGACTTCACGCTCCTCGACGAAGGTGGCCGTGCCCTTGCCTTCGCAGTTCTCGAGCATCTGTGCGCTCATCGAAGGACCTTCATCCTTCTCTTCGTCCTCGGCATCGATATGCATGTCGCCGCCGGGGATGCCGACGTTTTCCAAGATCACGCGGCCGGTGAGTTCCCAGGAGTCGCCTTCCTTGACCGACTTTTCCGGCAGGAATCCGCGCAGGTCCATGTCCTCCGTGAGATCCTCGATCAGCTCGGGATCGCCGTCCTTGTTGTCCTCGGGATAGGAAGCGGTGTACTCCTCTTCCTTGGCGTCCCAGGTGAAGGTGATCGTCTGGCCCTCGAGCTTGCTCTCGCGCTTGGTTTCCTTCTCCTGATCGCCGCCCGGAGCGCCTTCGGGCAGATCGACCTTCTCGGTTGAATCACCGGAGAGCTTGTCGAAGGTGCGCTTGAGGACGGCGGGCCGGCCTTCGGCCATCTTGACGTACTCATCGGTCACCGTGACGCTGGTCTTGTTGCTGACGGAGATCGAGATCTCCGGCATGCCCTCGGCTTCGATCTCCTTGCCGTCGACTTCCATTCGGAAGTCGGTCGTGGAGAAGCTGGCATCGTCCACAAAGGTCTTGGTGAGCTTGGTCTTCTCGTCGACCTTGAAGACGAGGTCCATCACCGGGAGGGCCGCCGCGACGGCCAGACCGCCGAGCAGCAGGAATGCAGTGGGTCGCAGGAGTTTCATGTGTGCGGCTGATTCTAGCCGCCGGACTGCCCAAGCGCACCGTTTCGCGTAGGATGAAGGTGCTGCCATGAAGCCCCTCCTGCCCTTGTTGCTGGCCTGCTGCGCTCCGACGGCACTCGCCCAAGTCCAGACCGCCTGGATCCGTGACTACAACTCGCCCGTCAGTCAGGCAGATTGGGGTCACCGCGTCGCCAGCGACTCGGCGGGCAACATCGTCGTGGTCGGCCGCTCGTTCAACCCCACGAGCGGCACTCCCCCGGCCCCGCCGACCGACGACATCATCACGGTGAAGTACGACCCGGCCGGCAACCTGCTCTGGGCGCAGCGTTTCGACTCCATCGGCGGCAACGACAATGCGCGCGATGTGCTCGTGGCAGCCGATGGCAGTGTGTACGCCATCGCGTACAGCAGCGGTTATGTCGGTGCGAACTACGTCACCGACATGACCACGATCAAGTATTCGAGCACCGGTACGCTGCTGTGGTCGCGCAGCTACGACGGACCCGGCGCCAGCGCCGACCTCGTGCGCCGAGCCCGCTTCGATTCCGCTGGCAACATCGTGCTGGTCGGCTATTCCTACTCGGCGGCCGGTGATTCCGATGGTGCGCTCGTGTGCTACGACCCCGCCGGAAACCTGCTGTGGACGCGGCTTGTCAACGGCAGCGCCAACCTCAACGATTCCTTCTATGACATCGGTTTCGCTGCAGACGGCACGATCCGCGCCGTGGGGCACGTCAACAGCGGCGGCGAGCAGGCGCTGGCGGTCGCGTGCTTCGATGCGGGCGGGAATCTGCTGTGGCTGCGCGAGAACAACGGTCCCGTCGCGGGCGTCGAATATCTGCTGAGCGCGGCGGTCACGGCCGGCGGCGACACCTACGCCAGCGGCAACACGCTCGGTGCAGGCAGCGGTCAGGACATCGCCGTGCTGAAGTACGATGCGGCCGGCAACTTCCTCTGGCGCCGCACGATCGGAGGCACAGGCAACGGCACCGACAACGGGCTGGAGCTTGCCGCCGATGCGAGCGGCAACGCCTATGTGTGCGGCTATGTGCGCCAGGCGAGCGGCGGGGATGACATGCTGCTGGCGAAGTATGACGGTGCCGGAACGCAGCTGTGGCAGCGCAACTGGGATTCGGGTGCGCTGCTCGATGATCAGGCCTGGTCCGTGGAACTGGATGTGCTGGGCCGCGTGACGCTCGGCGGCTGGCGCGTGGCTTCGACGGGAACAGTGACCAACCGCGACTATGCTCTGGTGCAATACGAGGGAGATGGAACGCTGCGCTGGTCGCACATCGTGTCCTCGCCCGGTGCGGAGGATGACCGTCTCTACGACCTGCACACGACCGCACAGGGACTGCTGGCCCTGACGGGCCAGGTGCACGCAGCCACGCAGGTCAACGGCGATGCCGGCACGGCGCTGGTGATCCCGCAGGCGCGCAGCTTCTGCTGGGGCAATGGCAGCAGCGTCAACTGCCCCTGTGCCAACAACTCGAGCGATGCCGGACGCGGCTGCATCAATTCGGTGTCGCTCAGCGCGCAGCTTGCCGACAGCGGTTCGGCGAGCCTTTCCAACGACACACTGGTTCTCACCAGCAGCGGCGAGCCGGGCACGGCGCTCTCAATCTTCCTGCAGGGAACGGCCCAACTCGCCGGCCCGGTGCCCTTCGGTGATGGTCTGCGCTGCACGGGCGGCACGCTCAAGCGCCTGTATGTCAAGGCGGCTGTCAACGGCGTGGCGCGCGCACCGCTCGCCGGTGATGCCAGCATCTCGGCGCAGTCGGCAGCCCTCGGTGATCCGTTGGCGGCGGGAGCTCGCCGCTATGTGCAGGTCTACTACCGCGACGCGAACGCGACCTTCTGTCCCGCGCCGCAGGGCAGCACCTTCAACATCTCCAGCGGCCTCATCCTCGACTGGATGCCTTGAAATACGCGCGCCGGATCACCACGCCGGTCTTTCTGATCGCGCTGGTCCTCGCCGTCTACTGGAGCGGGGTCTTCAGCTGGCATGCGCTGCACGCGAATTTCCAGCTCTACGACGACGAGGGCTATTTCCTCGTCCTCGTGCAGCACCTGCTCGACGGCGACAAGCCCTACGACGAGGTCTCGACCGTCTACGGGCCGCTGTATCTGGCCTACCGATGGCTGCTGCACGGCGTGCTGGGTCTGGCATTGAGCACGGACGGCGTGCGTCTCAGCCTGCTGGCTGCATGGGTGGCGATCGCGGCGCTGTGCGGCTGGACCGTGCATGCGGGTCGCGGCGCCGCACTGAGTGCGCTGGCCGCCGCCTGCGCCGGGTTGTTTCATCTGTTCGCCTTGAGCAACGAGCCCGGACACCCGCAGGATCTGGCCCTGCTGGTGATGCTGGCGGGAGTGCTCGGCTGGGCGCACTGGCGCGATGCACGCCCCGTTCTCGCGGGTGCCGCCCTAGGCGCGTGCGTCGTCGGCTCCGCACTGATCAAGGTCAATCTGGGCGTGTATCTGGGCCTGCCGGCCCTGTTCCTGATGCTGCCGCGCTCCCGCGCGCGCTGGATCGTGCTGGGGCTGATCGCGGCGCTGCCGATCGTCCTGACGCGCGCGCATGCTGGTGCCGATTGGCGCATCGGCCTGTGCGCGGCGAGCCTCGCTGCGTGCGTCGGACTGCTGCCTATCTCCGGGTCTGTGCGCAGCGGAATCCAGCTGCGCTGGGCGGCGATCAGCGGTCTGTGCGTGGCAGCGGCGGTGCTGGGCTTCGCGTTGTGCTTCGGCGCGACCATCAGCGGCATGCTGCGTGCGCTGGTGCTGATCCCCTCGCGCTTCACGAGCGAGATCGTGCTGGGCATCCGAGTGCCGCTTGAGGCACTCTACGCTGCCATTGGTGCAGTGCTTTTGTACGCGACGTCGCGTCGCTTCCCGCAGTTGCTGCTGCCAGCGCGCCTTGGCTTCGTCGTGCTGGTGCTGTGGGGCGCGCTTTCCCACCTGGAGTGGTTGATCCCGTTCGCACTGCCCTTCGGCTGGCTGGCACTGAGTGCGCGCGATCTGCCCCTGCGCAGTGCGCTCGTAGCGATGCTGCCGCTGCAGGCTCTGCTGGTCTTCCCGGTGAGCGGCACGCAGGAGACGCTGGCGACGCTGCTGCTGATTCCGCTGGCGTTCTGGGCCTTGGAGGAAGCTCTTGCGAGTCTTCCCGAGTGGTTGAGCTCGCTGGTTCCCGTACTGCCACTGGCAGGCTGCCTGTTCGTGCTGCACGATGCCGGAGGCAAGTGGCAGGTCCTTTACGCCAGCCGACCGCCGATGCTGCTTCCCGGAGCGGAAGCGACGCGTGCAGTGGAGTTCACAACCGCTCGAGCGCAGTTTCTGGCCGACACCGTCCGCGGGCAGGCTTCACGCTTCCTGAGCGTGCGCGGCGACAACTCGGTGTATGCGTGGAGCGGCATCCGACCGGCCAGCGGCGTGATCGTCAGCCACTCCTGGAAGCTCTTCGATCCCGAACAGCAGCAGGAGCTCGCCTTGTCTCATCAGGGAACCGCGCGCACGCTGGTGCTCGACAATCTGACGCGCATTCCGGCCGATCTGCGCGCCTCGTTGCCCTTCTTCCGCATGCTGGAGCGCGAGTTCGTTCCCGTCGCGCGCATCGACTTCGATCTCCTGTGCGCGCGTCGCGACGATCCGCGACCGCAGCTGCGCAGCGCCTGTGTGGTGCAGATGCAGGAGCTGAGCAGCGCAGCGGGCCGACCGCGAGCACGCATTGCCTGGCCCGCCGCCCGGCTGGAAGGCAGCGTGGGCCGCATTCAAATCGGTGATCTGGAGCGCGGTCGCGGTCTGGCGGATTCCGATGCCCCTGATCCGCGCTTCTGGCCGCGTCTGGTACGCGGCGAGGACCTGTTCGACCCTCGCGCCAAGCGCTTCCCGCGGATTGCCGACCTGCAGCAGGGCGACACGGTCTGGCTGGAGCTGCCCCAGTCGCCCCCGCTCGAGGAATTGGCTGGAATGCGCGTGGTTTTCAGCGGTCCGGCCGGGCGCAAGCTGCTGGTGCTGCCGATCGTGATCGAGTTGTGAAGTTTTCCTGAACTTGCGAAACGGCGTCGGCGGAGAGTGTTCAATCGCGGCATGATGCTGATTGCGCTGCTGCTCTTCGTTCAGGATGCCACCAAGTCGCACCTCCCCGCACGCGGTCTGGTGAAGTCCGGTGAGTCGGCCTTCCCGGGTTACACGCTTGTGGCACCGCTGCAATCCACCGACACGACGCTCGTCGACATGCAGGGCAATGTGGTTCATCGCTGGAAGAGCGACGCGCCGCCTGGCCAGTCGGTCTATCTCACCGAACAGGGCCATCTGCTGCGCGCCGAGCGCGTCGACAACGAGGTCTTCCGCGGCGGCGGCATCGGCGGCCGCATCCGCGAGTTTGACTGGGACGGCAAGCTCGTGTGGGAGTACACGCTCTCCAATGATCAGTTCTGCATGCACCATGACTTCGAACGCCTGCCGTCGGGCAATCTGCTTGTGATCGCGTGGGAACTGAAGACACCCAGCGAGGCTCGCGCGCTCGGCCTGGAGGCGGATCGTGCCGAGCAGGGCTTCTGGCCCGACTGCGTGCTGGAAATCGAGCCCGTGCTGCCGAGCGACGGCCGGATCGTCTGGGAGTGGCATGCCGCCGATCACCTGATTCAGGAACGTGATGAGAAGCTCGCCAACTTCGCCAAGGCTTCCGATCGCCCCCAGCGTGTTGCGGTCGACGCGCGCGGCGTCAGCGCCGCACCGGGTGCGGATCCGGCGGAACGCGAGCGTCTGCGCGCGCTGGGCTACATCGGCGGCGATGAAGGACCTGCCGGTCGGGGTCCTGGAGGCCGCGGCCCGGGCGGTCGCGGTGGTCGTGACGGACCCGGCGGAACTGCGGACTGGATGCACACCAACGGCATCGATCACGACCCAGTGCGCGATCTGATCGTGCTCTCACTGCGCAACCTCAACGAGATCTGGGTCATCGATCACTCCACCACGACGGAAGAGGCCAAGGGCTCCAAGGGCGGCAAGCAGGGTAAGGGCGGTGATCTGCTGATGCGCTGGGGCAATCCACAGGCCTGGGGCGCGGGCGAAGCGAAGGATCAGCGGCTTTCCGGCCAGCACGATGCGCAGTTCATCCCGCAAGGCCATCCCGGCGCGGGCAACATCCTCGTGTTCAACAATGGCGGCAAGGACGGGACTTCCGAAGTGCTGGAGATCCCCGTGGTGCTCAACGACTTCGTGAAGCTGCGGGAAGTGCAGCCGGTCTGGAACTACGGATCGAAGAAGATCTACTCCAGCCACATCTCCGGCGCGCAGCGACTGCCCAACGGCAACACCCTGATCGCATCCGGCTCGGACGGCCTGCTGCTCGAGCTCAACACAGAAGGCGAGGAGGTGTGGGAGTGGAAGAGCACCGAGAAGGGTGACATTGCTCCGAGCCCGGGGGTTCGCCGCGGTGGCCCGGGTGGTCCTCCGCCCGGCGCGGGCCCGGATGGTCCCGCTGCTGGCGGTCCCGGTGCTGGTGGTCCCGGTGGACGGCGTGGACGCGGTCCGGGTGGTCCCGGCGGTCCGGGCAGCGAATACAGCCTTTTCCGTGCCGACCGCTACGCGCTGGATTTCCCGGGCGTGGCGCGTCTCAAGCCCGCCGCCCCACCCAAGTGAGACTCAGAGCACTCGCCACTGCAGCGCGAGAGCCGTCGCCGCTGCGGCCAGGGCCAGGACTGCAACCAGCGTGGCACGCACGCTGACCGCTCGCGCCTGAGTCGACGCGAGATTGGCGCGCATCAGCTTGTCCTGTGCGCCTTCGACATCAGCGCGCAGCTCGGAGAGCCGCGCACGTTCAAAGCGCAGGTCCTCTTCGAGCTGCACGATGCGACGCTCGAGCAGATCCGAACGCAGCTTCTGTTCATCGCGCTGACGCGAGAGCAACTCGCCCTGCTCCACGAGCGACTTGCGCAGCAGTTCCGAGGTCTGCCGCAGCTCGGTCACTTCGCTGGTGCGCAATTCCATGCCGGTGCGCTGCTTTTCGAGCTCGGTGCGCAACTGCTGCAGCTCCTGACCGTGCTGCCCGAGGCGCAGGGACTGTGCTTGGGCATCGCGGTACATCCCGAGCAGCATCTCGGAGACGTCTTGAGGATTGCGGGACAGGCGGCCGTCGACGGGAGCGGTTGTTTCACTCATGCGAGGCGGGTCACCTTGCAGATTCCCGTGAGCCGTTGCAAGGGGCTGAGCAGCCCGCGTCAGGTGCGCAGGATCAGGTTGGAGATCTCGGCCGGGGCACCGATGCGCATCGGCGGTCCCCAGAATCCCGTGCCGCGCGAGACATAGACCTGTGTGCCATCGCCGTGGCGATTGAGACCGGAGAGATACGGCTGCGCCAGAAGGACCAGCGCGCCGAACGGCCAGATCTGGCCGCCGTGCGTGTGTCCGGAGAGCTGGAGGCCGACGCCCTTGCCGGCGGCCGTGTCGATCTGGATCGGCTGGTGTGCCAGCAGGAGCAGCTCCCGTTCGGGGTCACGGCCGGCGAGTGCGCGCTCCAGATCCGGCGCATGCGGCGCGCCGAACCCGCGGGCCATGTGGTCCGGAATGCCCGCCAGATCAAAGCTGTGCCGATCCTGACCGATGGAGACGCGCTCGTTGTGCAGCACGATGATGCCGCGTGCCTTGAGATACTCGATCCAAGGCTGCGCTCCGGAGTAGTACTCATGGTTGCCGGTGACGAAGTGCACGCCATGGCGGGCCTTGAGACGGAACAATGGCTCGATCGAGTGGCGCAGGTTCTCCGGCGTGCCATCGACCAGATCGCCCGTGATCACGATCAGATCCGGTTTGCTGGCATTGGTCTTCTCGACGACATGCGTCAGGAAGCTCGCACCCAGCAGCGGTCCGATGTGCACATCCGAGAGTTGAGCGATGCGGAAGCCCTCCAGTGACTTCGGCAGGCGCTCCAGCCGGACTTCTTGCTCCGGAGTGGTGATTTCCCCGCTGGCGTTGCGATCCCCCACCCAAGCCAGCGCACTGGAACTGCCGACGCCGACGCCGGCTGCGACACGTCGGAAGAGCACGCGGCGGGAAGGATCCGGCGGATCGGGGAGCTTGTTCTCACGGCGCAGAGCCCTGCGTGCCAGCCACCACAGGTCCGCAAGGATCAGGTGCAACAGCGCGTAGAACAGGAATCCCAGCCACCACCAGACCGGGAGGGCGAGCCGGCCGCTGCCATCGGCACTGCTGATGCGCGTGACAAGGAAGGCCGTGATCAGGCCGATGCCCAGCGCACTGAGCAGAATGATGGCCCCGCGCGACCAGATCTTCGCCAGATGCAGATCACGGATGGCCCTCGCCCAGAAGTAGTGGTGCATCCCATACAGGACCAGCAGGGCGAATGCGGCGAAGAGCCAATTGGAGAGCATGCGGGGGAGAGCTTCAGCGTCGGATCGTCAGGCCGGTATCTAGGACACCCAGCCGCAGACCGTGAGCCCCTTTGCGGTTTTGCACCAGCAATTCGACGCGGTTGGCCCCCTGGTTCAGGTTGGCGCGGACGAACAGCTGCGGCGGATCCGTGCGTCCGGAACCCGTCCGGCGGGCCGCCTCCACGCCATTGATCCAAAGGCAAACGTCGTCATCCGCGCCCAGTGCGAGGAAGACCTCGCGCTTGTCGGGGCTGTCGATCCAGCAGCGCACGCGGGTCTCGCGCTGCTCCGGCGTTCCGGAAAGCGTGATGCGTCCTTTCTGCGCCGCCTCCTCGGGCAGAGCCTTCCAGACCACATCTTCAGGAGACGGTTGGAACTTGCCCAGCGAAGCCGATTCCACGGCGCGCGGCTCGCTGACATCCCAGTCCTCGATCCAGCGCCACGCGAAGGCTTCACTGATCTCTCTGGCATGCAGATGGCTGCGGTTGAGCATTGCTCCGATGGCATCCGGAAGACGCGACTGCCACTGCGGAATCCCGCAGGCTTCCATCGCACGCACGAGCGTCAGCTGAGCGAATCCGTCAAGCTTCTGCGCGCGCGGCCACGCCTCCTCGAGTGCTTCCATCGGTGCCTGTCTCCCGAGTTGTTCCGCTGCCCGAGCCGCGCACAGCAGTACTTCACGCTCGGAAGAGCGCAAGCCCTGCGCGATGAGTGCTGCAGCCTCCGGATGCGCTTGTTGCACAGCCGTGAGACACACCAAGCCCTGCTCGAAGGCTCCGCGTGCAGCAAGGGGCGGCAGCAGTGTTGGCTGCGCGAGATCCGCACGAACGCGCTCGCTGAGGGGCGTGAAGCGTCCATCCCCATCCGCATCGATCCAGACGGGATTGGTTACCGCCAAAGGCAGGCAGAGATCGTTGGCCGATTCGACCAGCGGATCGATCGGGTCATCACCCTCGACCATCACAAGCACCCAGGCATCTCGCGCCACATCGAGGCCGGTTTCGCGCTCGAAGCGCAAGGGCCTGCGCTCCTGCGGAACGCTCCATTGTGAAATCACATCACCATTGACCACCAGCTTGACGCGATCGACGTCGCACCAGCCGGCGGCCTGCACGCGAATCCGGACATTGACCCGGCCGCCCTGGGCGGAAATCTGAGATCCAAGAGGTGCTTCGTCGACCGAGAACTCGACGAAGGGGCCGCTGGTCGTGAACAGGCGTTTGGCCCGGATCGCCTGGATGACATCCGGCGTGCGGACATCCGGCACGCGATCGACACCCAGCTGCAGGAAATTGCGCGGGAACCCGGCGAATTCGTAGTGAACAGTGTGGCTGTCGGAGTTGCCGATGGCTGCGTGGCGATGCCCGCGGTTGAGCAGGTGGAACCAGTCGACCAGCGCGGAATGCACGCTGGTACCCTGATTCTGCACCGTCTCCGCATCGAAGTACCCCCACGAACCGTTGGCGTTGAAGATCTCGAGGGCATCAAAAGCGTCGGACCAGTTCGCCTGAGTGCTGGTGCCGCTGATCGGGTCGAGTCCGGTCTGCCCGAACCAGTCGATCGCGACGAACCGCGGGTGGTTCAGCTGGATGATGGGAACGACTCCGAACTCATTGGGCTCCGATCGGATGATGCGGAAGAGCTCCGTGGAATCGCGCAGGTCGGCGCGTACGGGCGGACGCTTGGCATCGAGGGGGAATGCATTCAGGTGTCCGATCGGCGTCGTGACCTCGTTGCCCGTGATGTGCGCCAGCTTGCCGTCGAGCTTGAGCGCTTCCACTTCGGGTGCATAGCTCGTGTTGTGGTTGTGGTCAGTGGCGACGGCAAACTCCACGCCCTCACCAACCAGCGAAATCACGCGCTCCTTTAGGTTGGAGTCACCGTGTCCGGAGTGCGTCAGCGTGTGCAGGTGGAAATCGCCGCTGATCCAGCCCTTGCTGTCGATCTCCTGTCGCAGCACGGCCTCAAAGCGGTAGTCCTTGCCCGCCTCGAACTCAAAGCGCTGCTCGGCGAGGCTCCACTCCAGGCCGTGCGTCGCGAAGACCTGAAAGCTCCCGGTCGGAACAGTGATGACACCCGAACCCCGCAGGCTGTAGACGACATTCTTGCGCACGGCGAGCTCATCCGGGGCGGCCTCCACGCGCGTGAACAGATTGGCGGCGATTCCGCCCGCACCGCGAAACGTCAGCCGACCGGGTAGCGGCTGACCTTCGGGATCGCGAATGTCGAACGCGAGCCGGGCCTGCGGCACAGCCGTGTCGAGCAACTGAATCGGTTCCTGAACAAGAAGGGCAAGAAGGAGGGCGTGCATGGCGTCGAAAAGATCGTATCCTGCCGCAGTCATGCAAGGATTCCCCCCCACTCTTGTCCTGATCCTCGGTCTGCTCGGCTCCTGCCAGAGCGCTGGTCCCGCGAGCACCGCGACCACGATCTCCGCCAGTCCGCGCTGGACGGAGCTCTCGCCTGAGGCCACGCTCGACGGCTGGGTCACCCGCGGCGGACGCTACGACGGCGATGCGCGCTGGACGCTCGAGGACGGCGCCATCACGGGCCGTCAGGGGACCAATGGCGAGGGCGGCCTGATCTACACGCGCGGCATCTACGCCGACTTCCGCTTCCGGTGCGAGGTGCGCATCGAAGAGCCGATGGACTCGGGCGTGTTCCTGTGCATGGTGCCCGGCAAGCGCGGCTATCAGGTGACCATCGACACGCCGCAGGGCGGCGAGCTGGGCGGGATCTACTCCGACGGCTGGCTGCAGCACAATTCCGATGGCTGGAAGCACTTCCGCAAGGGCGAGTGGAACCAGCTGGAGTTGGAATTCGGTGATCCGGATCACGATGGCAAAGCCATGCTGATCGCGCAGGTCAACGGCCAGGAGCTGGTGCGCTTTGAGCTGCCGGTCGCGGATCCGGCCTTCGCGCGCGCGGGGCGGATCGGTCTGCAGGTTCACGGCGGCCAGGGCATGAGCGCCGAGACGAAGGTGCAGTACCGAAAGCTTGCGGTGGCCGGCCGGGACCTCTCCGCGGAGCCCCTTTTCAGCGGCTCGCCGCAAACGCTTCAGCTGACCAAGGCGGCCGAGCAGCTCGGCTGGCGCTCGCTCTTCGATGGAGCGTCGATCCGTGGCTGGGAGATTCACGGCGATGCGGAGGGCGTGCGAGTCCGCGACGGGTTCATTGAACTGGCGGCCGGCGGCGGCGAACTCGCCACGCAGGAAGACTTCCGCGACTTCGAGCTGCGGCTCGATTTCCAGATCAGCGAGATGGCCAACAGCGGCGTGTTCCTGCGCGCCAGCCGCGATGGCGCGAATCCGGCCTTCAGCGGCGCCGAGGTTCAGATTCTCGACGATTTCCGCTGGGAGCAGGTCACGCAGACCAAGCTGCAGCCCTACCAGTTCACCGGCGGCCTGTACGGCGCGGTGCCATCGCCTGCGCGCTGGGCGCTGCGGCCCTGCGGTGAGTGGAACACCTATTACATCCGCTGCGAAGGCTCGCGCATCCGCACCGTGCTCAACGGTGTCGAGCTCTACGATATCGACACCCACACGCTGCCCGTCGATCCGCCCTTCGCCAAGCGTGCTCCCAAGGGCTTCATCGGACTGCAGCGCCATGGCGGCGCGCACGGCGGTGAGACCTATGCGCGCTTCCGCAACATCTTCGTCCGTCCTCTGAGCTCGTGATGGATCGCTTCACCTTCGTCGTCGTTCCCGAGCGCCTGTCGATCGCGCGCCTGCCCGCCGGAATGCCGGTTCCGGATTGGGCGAGCGGCAGCTTCGTGACAGTGTCGCGCACGCCCACCGAGCTTTCGGTGGTCTGCGCGCAGCGCTTCGTTCCGGCGGGAACCCAGCAGGAGCGCGACAAGGTGGCGCTGGGCATCAACAGCGTGGTGCCGATGACGACCATCGGCATCCTCGCGGCGCTCTGCACAGCCCTTGCAGCGCGCAAGGTGCCGGTCTTCGCCATCTCGACCTACGACACGGACTATCTGCTGGTCTCGGCAGATCGATTCGCGGAAGCGAAGCTCGCGCTGGAGGGTCTGGGGCACGAGATCCGCGGCACGCTGCCGCAGGACTAGCTTTCCGCCGCCAGACAGACGGCGGCGCGGGTCTCGAGGCTGAGGCGCTCCGCGTCGAGCAGGCGTGCCACACGCCACCCGTCCTCCACGCTGGCGCGCAGCGCCGCCTCCCGGCCCTGCACGGCATGCAGCAGATGGCGCGCCTGCAGCATGTAGGCGCTGTCCGTGCTCAGCGGCACTTCCTGCGCCGCTCCGTTCTCGATCCACAGCAGCTGCGGCGTGCGCGAGAGGTCAAAATCCGCCGTTCCGCGCTCGAACACGACGATGTAGCGCATGCGGAAGCGGAAGCCGGGGCTGTGCCCCCATGCTCCCTCGGCCACGACATGCTCCGGTCCGGCGGAGTAGCGGTAGAAGGTCGTGTGATGGTTGAGGCTGCCTTGGCTCACAACCTCGGCAGGATCGCCGAAGCACCAGCGGATGAAGTCCGCATCATGAATGTGCAGATCGATCAGGGCTCCGCCGGTGCGCTCCGGATCGGAGTAGAAGCCTGACCAGGTCGGCTGGGAGCCCAGCCGCTGAAAGACCGCGCTGCGGACGCGACCATGCGATCCGGAGCGAATGCGTTCGTGCAGCCAGTCCCAGCCGGGCCAGAAGCGCATGCACAGGGCCGGCATGCACAGGGTCTTTGCGCTGCGTGCGGCATCGCGCAGTCGCTCGACTTCCTTCGCGTAAATGGCCAGCGGCTTCTCGACAAGCACATGCTTGCCGTATTCCAGCGCACGGATCGCCAGATCAACATGCGTCTGTGTCGGTGTGCAGATCGACACGATCGGCGCTCGCGGATCGGCGATCACGCCCATGGGATCGGAGCAGGCAAAGACCTCGCGCGAATCGAACAACACTTCGCCCGAAGCACCGTCGGTGACGAGGTTGCCGGACGTGGCGAGCTTGCCTGTGAGACGCTGTGAGTCGCGATCTGCCACGGTGATCAGTCGGCAGCCTTCGCCGGCCTTCTGCAGCGCCTGCCAGGCGCGCACATGAGTCTGGCCCATGAAGCCCAGACCGATCACCCCTACGCCGATTTCGCCGCTCACCATGCCTGTACCCTCGCGCGCGCCGTGCCGATATCCGCCACGCGCTGGTTGCCGGCCTCGCGTTCGATCAGCGTGTCGAGCCGGCGCGGGTGCGAGCGCAGCAGAGCGGCGAAACGGTCCCACTCCACGGCTCCGCTGCCCATCGGAACCTCGTTGCCCCAGGTCCCGGACTCGCGGGTGGGCAGCGCATCCTTGATGTGAACCTGCAGCACATGCGGCAGCAGTGCCTCCAGCGCGGCGATCGGATCGCCCTTGCCGTACAGAATCATGTTGGCGGGATCGAAGTTGACACCAACCGCAGGATGGTCGACTTCGCGCAGCACCCCGAGCAATGTGACAGCGTCCTCCTGACCGGTTTCGAGCCCCAGGCTCAAGCCATGTTCCGCGAAGAGCTCCGCGAAGCGGCGCAGCCGCTGCACGAGCTTGGCGCGTTCCGGATCCCGGTGGTCATGCGGCAGAAAGCCCGCGTGAAAGGTGACGAGCGTGAGGCCGAGTTCGTGCGCGATGCGCGCAATCACGCGGGCATGGGCCAGATTGGCCTCCCAATGCCGATCCGGACGCAGCCCGCCCGTTTCGCGGATCGTGTCGAGGCTGGTGTAATCCTCGCCGATGGTGCCGAGCATGCCGGACAGGATCTCGATGCCCGAGCGCCGCAGTTCGGCGCGCGTAGAATCGAGATCCCAGTGCCCCTCACGCAGCGGATCGAGCGCCAGTTGCACCCGGGAGAGACCGCAGGCCCGCACCTTGCGCACCAGATCCGCAGGATCCTCCGGCTGCAGCGACCAGGAACAGACGCCCAAACGACCGATCATTTCGACTCCTTGCGCGGCAGCCACAGATCCGCCACGACAAGCAGCAGCGCAAGAGCCAGCGTCGCCGACCAGGTGGCACCGCCGATCGCGATGCCCCAGACAAAGCCGGCGCTGTCGCGTGCGAGGAACCAGCTCGCGATGTCCAGCAGCAACGCAGCGCCGTTGAGCAGCGCGAGGCCCGAACGCAGACGGCAGGGCCAACGCGTGCAATACAACAGTCCCAGCACCAGCAGTGACCAGATCGATAGCGTCGGGGCGTGCGCGTGAGCTGAGGCTTCCACAATCGTCTGCGGGGTCGCATCGAGCGAGCGCGAGAACGCATGTCGCTTGACCTCTTTCCAGTACTCCAGCGACAGTGCGGCTGCAGGACCTTCGGCCTTCTTGTTGTGGCACTGCACGCAGCTGGCGGCGATCAGTTCCGCAGGCGCACGATCACCCAGATCGGGATCATCGTAAGCTTCTGCCACGCGATTCCCGGCGAGCCAGTCCAGCAGGGCCTTGCGGTCAGCCGGAGGAAGCGTTTCGGGATGTCCCGACTCCAGAGCCGTGCGCAGTCGCGCGGGCGATTGAATGCCGTGATAGGCCGCCTCGACATCCGTGAGGGACAATCCGGGTTCTTCGTCCCGATTCTGATGGTGATCGACGAGATGGCGCAGCGATGTGGCGAGCCCGATGCCCATCACCAGCACAAGCGCGGTGAGGGACAGGCGCCACGCCCGCGGCAGTTCCATCAGTGTGAAGCGCGCGTTCATCCGACTTCGTATTCCTCAGGCGCGATCGCCACGCTGCCATCCTGCTTCTGTGCCTGCGCGACGCGCATGGCGATCAGCGCGGCGCGCAACCCGTCTTCCGCGGTGCAGACGACAGGCTTTGATTCCGTGACACTCTTCACGAAGTCCGCCAGCGCGTAGTACAGCGGCGGATTGGGCAAGCCAACGCCATCCTTGAGCTTGCCGAGCTTGGCGAGCTTGGTGGCGTCCGCGATCAGCGTGATGCCCTGCTCTTCGTGGAACTGCTGACGATTGGCGTAGACTTCCCAGCCCTGCGTCGGTGCATCGGCTTCCTTGAACAGCCAACCGGCGTTGCCGGCAAGCTTGACGCTGCCCATGTTGCCCTGAAACAGCTCCCAGGCGCCATCGAGCGAGTTCGCGAGCGTTGCGTTGAACTGGAAGCGCTGTCCGCCGGCGTATTCCAGTTCGCACGCGATCGTGTCCGCGGTTTCGCGGCCGTCCTTGTGGAACTGCAGGCTCCCGCTGGCGCGCACGCGCACCGGATTCTGGTTGATGAACCAGTGCGCCACATCGAAAGCGTGCGTGCCGTACTCACCGAACAGCCCGAGGCTCACCGCGGGATCGAGCATCCAGTTGAGCGCCTTCTCCTCCTCCGGATTGGAGCCGGTGGCGCGCAGGCTGGTCTTCTTGTTCCACTGCGCGCGGCCGCTGACGACCTCGCGGATCGCACCCGAACGCACGAATGAGTGCGCCAGCTTGTAGATCGGGTTCGAGCGACCGTACATGCCGGTATGGAAGACCGTCTTCGCGGAGCGCGTGGCCTTGACGATCGCCCGCGCATCGTCAAGGGTCGTCGCCAGCGGGGATTCCCCGTAGACATGCTTGCCCGCCGCGAGCGCGTCGATGATCACCGCGCGGTGCAGGTGCGAGGGCGTTGCGACAATGACGGCGTCGACATCCTTGGCCTTGTCAAGCAGCTCGGTGTGCGATGCGTAGGTGGGAATGTCGCCTGCGCGGCGCTTGGCGGAATTGAGCCGCGATTCCAGCGTGTCGCACAGGGCCGCCACCTTGAGGCCCTCGATCTTGGCGAGCTCACCGAGGATCGCACGACCCTGCCTGCCGCAACCGACCAGACCCACCCGCAGGCCGGCGCCCTGCGCGGGTTGCCAGGCGGGCAGCATCTCCGACAAGGCCACCACGGCGGCGGCGCTGGCGGACAACTTCAGAAACTCCCTGCGTTGCGGATCTGTCGTGCTCATGTGTTCTCCATACCGTATTCCAGTGCCGGGCACCCATCAGGAAGTGTCCCCAGCATCAGCAGCAGCGTCGAGGCGGCCTCAGCCTCCAAACCGGTGGCCGCCAGCGCCCAGGCGCGCGCCGAACTCGGCGGCAGCGCACGTCCGCGGGCATCGACAACATGTGTTCGCACGGCCTGCGAAGAGACCGAGAGCGACACATTGCTCAGCTCGACTCGGCGGCCGTGATCGGCGATCCTGACCCGCTGAGGCTGCTCACCGAGCGCGCGCACGCTGCTGGTGCCCCCGTGCAGCAGCGCCGTTTCCACGCCGCGCTCGGTCAGCAGGTCGCCGGCGACATCCAGCGCATGACCCTTGGCCAGCGCGCCCATGTCAAGCTGCAAAGGCGCATGAAACCGGACCGTCCGCCCGCGCTCGTCGAGTTCGATGTCAGCGCTGCTGCCGCTTTCCCCGGCCCAAGCGATGTCGAAGGCGCCCGCACTGAGGCGGTGCGCGCGCAGAGCACACTGAAAAAGGCGCCAGTCCTCCGCATCCAGCGCCACGGGGCGCCGCACGGCTTCGCGCTCGAGAAATCGCAGGAAAGAATGCGGTTCGAAGCGCGTCCAGCGCTCGTGCAGTCGCTCGATTTCCTGCAAAGCCTCTTCCGCAGCCGCGCGTGAGCCCTCGAGCACCAGCTCGAAGCGCGTCCCCATCGCGGCCACGGCCATTCCGATCATGGAACCTTGGCGAGGAACTCGATCAGATCGCGCATCGTGCGCCGATCGAGATGCTTCGCCATGTCGGTTGGCATGGCGGACAGGCCCTTGCGTGTCGCTTCGACCTCCGACCGCGCAACGACATGGACCTTGTCGTCTTTGTCGCGCAGCTTGATTTCCGTCTCGGACTCCTCAAAGACAACGCCTTCAAGCGGATCGCCGGTGCTGCGGAAGACCAGCGTGCTCTCGTAGCCGCGCGCGATGTGCCGGTTGGGATCCACGATGGCCTCCAGCAGCTCCAGGCGCGTCAGGCGTCTGCCAACATCGACCAGACTGGGGCCGACCTGCCCGCCTTCGGCCTCTTCCTTGCCGCTGGCGATGCGATGGCAGCGCATGCATTCGGTTTCGGCCTTGGTGCGGAAGATCTCGCGGCCGCGCTCGGCATTGCCGCCGAGCAGCGAATCGAGGTAAGGCGCGAGCTTCTCATCCTGCGCGCGCACCTGCTGCAGATTCTGGAGCCGCGCGACCAGCGACTGGCCCTTCTTTTCGCAGGCTTCCACGAGTTCCAGACCGACCTCGGCGGGCACAAGTCCGTCGCGGTAGCGTGCGAGCTCGCTCCCCAGCAGCTCTTCTGCGGCCGGAGCTGGATGCGAAGCCAGCGCCGCGAAAGCGGCGCGACGCTCTTCACGGTTGCCGCGCACGGCAGTCTGCAGATAGGGCAGCGCCCGATCCGGATCGATGCGCATCAGCACGCCCAGCGAGGCCGCACGCACGGCATCGGCGGGATCACCGAGCACGAGGGCGAGGCTCTCTGCGAAATCCGCCGGCGAGATCGCCTCCAGCGCGCGCAGCGCCGCGACTCGCGAGGCCGCGCTGCGCTTCGCATCGAGCAGCCAGCGTGTCAGCGCGGTCGCGCTGGAGCTGCTGCGGGTCTGCCCGGCAAGACGGATCCACGCACTGCCGACGCGCTCCGGAGCCTCAAGCACGCCATGCTCGCGCAGGAAATCGACGGCTGCGGGGATCATCGCGTCATCCCGCTCCGCGATCGGCAGCCACTGCCCCAGCAGCGGATCCCGTGCATTCGGAGCCTTCCACTTGGAGAGCAGATCCACGGCTTCCGCACGGACGCTTTCGTCGAGTTCCTTGTCCAGCGCGTTCAGGATCAGTCGCTGGACATTCTCCTGACCACCGACACGCCAGCGGGCGTGCAGCACGCGACGCTGGAACGGCACGCTGCCCTTCTTCGTCACGGCCGCCAATTCGGGCAGTGCATCGCGGATCTGCGCGTCATAGATGGCGCGCGCTGCCTCCTCGGCGACCCCCGCGTCCGTGTCGGAAAGGAACTTCGCAACCAGCGGGCTCGCCTGGATACGCAGCGCCACTACGGCAGCCAGCCGTCGCGAAGCGAAGGCATCCGAAGTCACCGCCGCCAGCTCCAGCGGCGTTGCGGTGCGCGCCAGAGCGGCACTCAGCGCGCTGCGCAGCGTTGCATCGCGGTTGTCGTTGGCCTGCGCCAGTGCCAGCAGCGGCTCCCGGCTGGACTTCGCGCCGATTTCCCACAGCGCACTCGCCGCACGCAGCTGCACCTTGGCGTTGCCGTCCTTCAGCAGCGGTTCCACGGCCGCCGCATGCAGCTCGCGGCGCAGCTCGCCCACCATCCGTGAGGCCTGAGCGCGCACCATGGGATCGGAGTCCTGAAGCAACGCGAGCAGCGCGCTGGCATCCAGAGAGGGATCCTTGCGCATCGCAACGCCCATGCCCCACACGCCGTGCAGTCGGGCAAACAGCGTCTTGCCGAAGCGAGCTGACTCGCGCAGCGCATCGAAGCCGGCTGCGCCATGCCGCGCTTCCGCGAGCGCGAGATGCGCACGCAGACGCACGCGCATGTCGGGATGCGCAAGCAGCGGCGCGATCTCCGCCGTGCTGCGCGACTCCAGCCCCTCGTTGAGGATGCGCTCGGTTTCCTTGACCAGCGAGCTCTCGCTGCGCGCAGGGTCGTAGACGCGATAGATGCGCCCCTTGCCGGTCTGTCCCCAGCCCTCGACCCAATCGCTGAAGTACAGCTTGCCGTCGGCGCCGAAGTCCGCGTCCGTCACCAGCGTGCCCTTGACGAAGACCTTGTAATCCTTGACTTCGAAGGACGCGCCCTTGTCAGCCAGCGCAAAGCTCCAGATCTGGCTGTACGAAGCGCCGCCGCGGAAATCGCACAGGAAGAAGTTGCCGTCGTACTCCGGGGGCAGAGATGAGCCTGGGTTGAAGGTCAGTCCCGAGGGTCCGTCGGTGATGTTGGCGATCGGCGGAATCAGATAGGCCGGCTGGCCCTCATGCTGCGGCTTCCACAGACCCTCGTCATTGAAGAACCCGCGAGGTGTGGGCTGATTGACCCACTGCCAGCCGTTGCGCCAGCCGGAGTCGGCCCCGCGCACGATCTGAATCCACTTGGCTTTGTCGCCGCCATCGCCGTTGTTGTCGCCCGTGAACAGGTTGCCCCAGGCATCGAAGGTCAGTTCCTGAGGATTGCGCAGGCCGGTGTGATAGATCTCGAGTCCGGATCCGTCGAGCTCGCAGCGCAGCACAGCGCCCGCGTGCGGGTGTGCCAGAGTTCCCTGCGGAGTCTCGACATGGAAGCCGCGGTCGCCGCAGGAGAAGTACAGGTATCCGTCGGGGCCAAGCGCCAACCCGTGCAGGTCGTGACCGAGGAACTGGACCTTGACGCCGTACCCGTAGGACAGCGAGCGATGCACATCCGCGCGATCGTCACCATCCTCGTCCCGCAGCAGCCACAGGTGCGGCATGTTGGTGACGAAGACGTCCTTTTTCCATTTGAACACACCGGCGATGATTCCATCGGCAGGATCCCCGAAGTGGTCGGAGAACACGCTCGCGGTCTCCGCGACGCCGTCGCGATCCTTGTCCCGCACCAGCCGGACGCGCTCGCGCTCCTTGCAGATCTCGGCGAAACCCTCGGGGCCGAGGTGCTTGCGGAACATGGCGACCATGTCCTCGACCGTGTTGGATGCATTGTCGTCATCCAACCAGTCCATGTGCTCGCGGATGTCCGTGACGCCCTTGTGCAGACGGAAGGACTCGCAGACATAGACCTCACCGCTGTCGGCCGGATAGATCGCAACCGGGTTCGCGAGCAGCGGCTCGGCGGCCCAGAGATCCACTTTGAATCCCTGCGGAATCTCAAAGCGCGCCATCGCCTGCCGACCTTCGTCGGAAGCGGGCATCACCTTCGGCTCGTAGGGCTGCTGCGCGGACGGGGACTGAATCAGGCCTGCGACAAGCAGGGACAGGGGCTGGATCATCACTTGGGTTGGGAGAGTTCCTCGCCGATGCGCTCGAGCAGCTTCTGCGTCGCACGAATGCCATCGCGCTCGGACAGCCGGCCGCCCTCGTACTCGATCCCGATCCACGAGCGGTAGCCCGCATCCGTGACGATCTTGAGCATGCGCCGATAGTCGATAGTGGTCTCGTTGCCTTGCTCGTCGAAGTCGTAGGACTTCGCGCTGACGGCGCAGGCCCAGGGCATCAGTTCCTGCACACCCTTGTAGCGGTCGTACTCGGTCTTCTCGTCGATGCGGAAGTTGCCGAAGTCCGGCAGCGTGCCGACACGCTGGTGGGCGGCCTCGCGCATCACCTCGCTGAGCCACTCCCCGTTGGAGGAGAAGCCCCCGTGATTTTCGACGATCACGCGGATCTCGACCGGATGGGCGTAGTTGCCCAGCGTTCGCAGTGACTGCACCGCGGCCTTGCGACGATCCGAGCCGGATCCGGTTCCCTCAAGGTTGACGCGGATCGAATGGCAGCCGAGGAAGGCCGCTGCATCTATCCACTTCTTGTGGTTTTCGACAGCGCGCTCGCGCTCGGCCTTGTCATCGTGCGCCAGCGCACCCTCACCATCGATCATGATCAGGCAGCAGCGCACGCCGTTGTCATCGGCCCGCTTCTTGAGCTCCGTGAGATAGGCCAGATCCTGGGCCTTGTCCTTGAAGAAGCTGTTGACGAACTCGACCGCCTCGATGCCGAACTCGGTCTTCGTGAACTTGGGGAAGTCGAGATTGTCGAGTTCCTTGGCAAACAGCGCCTTGTGCAGCGACCACTGGGCCAGCGAGATTGGAAAGAGCTTTTTCGGCGCGGGTGCGGCCGGAGCGGGAGCGGGCTTGGCATCCTGCGCGGACCCAAGCCGCGTCAGCGCGAGGGTGCCACCCAGTGCGGCCGCGCCACCCAGCAGCGCACGACGCGAAAGGAACCTGTGATCAGCGCTCATGCGCGACGAGCCTCCATGGTCTCGGGGTCAAAGCGGTAGGCGTGGCCAGTCCAGAGCGAGGCGACCGCGAGATCGACGATCACCATCACCTTCGCGCCCAGTTCCACGGGCGAGATCGGCTGCTGCCGCGTGCGGATGCACGAAAGCCAGTTGAGACGCAGTTCCTGCTGGTCCTCGATGCCGGGGCACTTGATGGTGCGTTCCTCGATGTCTTCGGCCCAGATGCGCTCGGGGCGCAGCACCACGTCGTTGCCGCCCATGAACAGATTGGCATTGTGGCCGCGGATGATGGTCTCCAGGCCGAGCTCATTGCACGTCGAGCCGGCCACTACCATGGTGTGCTCCTTTTCGAATTGGATCGTCAGGAACACCTGATCATGGTTGTTCATGTCCGTGTGGACATAGTGACCGCCGCTGGCGGAGACGTGCGTGGGCCAGCCCATGTCCAGCGCCATGACCAGAGGTGTCATCTGGTGCACCAGCAAATCCCCCACGATGCCGTGCGAGTAGCGCTTGTAACGGCGCCAGCGGTGATAGATCTCGGTGTCAAAGGGACGCATGCCGGCCGGGCCGAGCCAGCCCTCCCAGTCGAGCATCTCGCCGGGGCGCAGCCGCGCATCGATGTCGTAGAGCCATTCTCCCTTCTCGCTGTTGCGGCAATACGAGGTCTGGGTCAGCGTCGGCTTGCCGATCGCACCCGACTGGATGAGCTTCTTCGCCTCGTGATACTTGGCGTGCGTCGTGAACTGCGTGCCGACCTGGTAGATGAGGTCGCTGCGATCCACGGCCGCCATCACGGCGAAAGCCTCTTCACGCGTGAATGTCATCGGCTTCTCGCAGTAGACATCCTTGCCGGCGGCGATCGCATCGAGGCTGTTGACCGCGTGCTGGTGCTCAGGCGTGGCGATCAGAACGCCGTGGATGTCCGGGCGCGCGAGCAGCTCGCGGTAGTCGCGGTAGCCCGCCACGTCGATCTTCTGGACCTCCTTGGCGCGCGCCACCCAGCCATCCAGCTTGGGCTTGGCGACATCGCTGATCGCGACGACCTGCACGTTCTCACGGCCCGTGGCCGTGGTGTTGATCAGGCGCTCGCAGTGCTCGCCGCCCATGCCGCCCACGCCGATCACACCGATGCGGATCGGCTCATCCTTGCCCAGCGGGGCACGCTTGCCCGGCTTGGGAATCGCCAGCCGCTTTTCGCCGGCGGCCATGCACCCGGACAGCGCAGCCGCCGCACCCGCGAACAGCGCGCTGTTGGCGAGGAATTGACGGCGTGAGTTGGGATCCTTCGGTTCGCTCGTGTGGTTCATCGGGGGGATAGTCGGAAAGAGAGAGGGAGAACGGTGCCGTGCTCAACACCAGGAGTTGTTGATCACTTCGCCCATGCCGCCGGCACCGGGGACGATGTAGCTCTTCTCGTCGAGACCGCGCTCGCGATCCCAGTGGGTGCCCGGCTCGGTGGCGAGCACTTCCGGGTCGCTCAGGCCCCGGTCGAGGCGTGCTGTGTATACGACAAGGTTGTCGAATTCCTCGAGCACGATGCGCAGATACTCCGGCGTGGCGATCATCGGCAGCGCGAGGATCTTGGCAGGCTTGCCCCAGTGCTGCTCGTAGTGCCGCAGCGCCTTGACGGTGGTCGAGCCGGTGGCGCCCATCGGATCCGGCAGGATCAGCACCGAGCCCTCCACGGAGCCCCCGATCTTGCTGCCGGAGAGATCCACGCCCGTGACATGGCCCGCCTTATCGGCGATGCGCGCCATGTTGAGGTGGTCGAGGCGCACGCGGCGCTCGTCATGCAGGCTCACGAGCAGTTCGAAGCACACCTGACTGGGCACAATGCCCGCGCGGATGACATCGACGATCACCAGATGCAGGCTGGGATCAAAGACCGGGCCGCGGTAGACGCCATGGCGCGGGTACTGAACGCTCATGCGCGTCGGCACTTCCGCCGCGACGCGCGGCAGCTCGCGCCCGCAGGATGTGACCAGCAGAGACTGATACACGCTGCGCAGCAGCGCCATCAGATCGCGGTGCGCCACCGAAGGCGAGCCGATCCGCGACAGCGCGGAGAGCAGGAACACATTGTCGAGAATGTGCACCCGCGCGCCATAGCGGTGCTTGAGTTCCCAGTCGTTCGAACCGCTGCGCATTTCGCTGGTCTGTTCCACCGGGATGCCTCGCTGTGATCAACTGCGAATGGCCTTCGCGAGCGCCGCCGTGACGCGCGGCACGTCCCGCGCCGGGGTCGAGCACAGCGCGACGCGCACCGCGCCCGCGCCCTTTTCCTTGAGCGGCACGACGAACACGCCGTCATCCCGCATGCGCGCCGCGACCGCTTCCGGCTCGCTGCAGAACACCGAGACGAAGAAACCGCCCTCATAGCGCGGATACCGCAGTCCCAGCCGCGAAGCTTCGCGGTTGAACACTGCGACGCGCTGGTCCAGCAGCGCAACCAGCTCGGCGCGCTCCGCATCCACGCGCGTGCGCAGTGCGGGATCGGTCAGCAGCTCGCTGATCGCGAGGATGCCGAGGTGGTTGCAGTTGGACCACGTGCCGCGGCAGGAAAAGGCGAGCGCGTTGGCGATGCGCTGGCGCTCATCCTTGTCCGGGTGCGTCGCCAGCAGCGCGCCGACGCGCGCTCCGTACTGTGCGAAGGCCTTCGAAGCACTCCAGGCCACGAGCAGCGTGGCGTGCTCGGCCAGCGCCGGCGCGAAGCGCGTCCAGGCCTGCGATGCCGCCGATCCGAAGCGCGCGTAGGCCAGATCCACCAGCAGCGCGACCGGACCTTCGCCGGCACGCCGGCTGACGATGCTCACGAGTTGTTCCCACTCGCGCTCGTTCATCGAGAAGCCGGTCGGGTTGTGGCAGGGCGTGTTGAGGAACACCAGCGCACGTCCCTGCGTTCGCAGGCAGCGTCCCAGCCCCTCGTCAAAAGCCTCCAGATGGAAGCCGCCCTGCGGATGGAACATCTCGAAGGTCTCGACGCGCCGTCCCGCATGCGTCGCGAGCGTGGCGTACGGACCCCAGTAGTAGTTGGTCGTCAGCAGCGCCTGACCGGGCTCGAGGAAGCTCACCACCGAGTGGTACAAGGCACCCGTGCCGCCCGGCGATGCGGCCGCGACGGTCTGCGAAGCCAGCGTGCCCGGACCGTAGACATCCTCGATCACCGCCTTGAGGAAGGGTGCGTCGCCGCTGATCGGAGCGTAGCTGGCCGCCTTGCGCGCGGGCACGCGCGACAACGCTTCGGTGACCGAGGGCAGCAGCGCAAGCTGTCCGCTGTCATCCATCAGCGCGCCCAGCGTCGCGTTGACAATGCTCTCCCCCGCCGCCGCGCGCCGGTTGGCTTCCGCGTTGAGGGCGAAGATCGGGTCGTCGCCGCTGCGACCCGCAGCGGAGGGAATCAGGCAGGAGGGGTTGCGGTTCAAGATTGCGGTCACGGGCGGGCTTCCAGTCAGCCGGCACAGGATAGCGCAAACCCCGACGGCGCGAACGCCCTAGCCGCGTTTCCGCGCCGCCAATCCGGCCGCGAATTGCTCCTGCGCGCGCCACTGCCCGTAGGCCTTGCCGCTGGAGGAAAGCTGCTCGAGCTGTGCGCGGATCCGGGCGGGCAACTCTCCCGCGTCGGCCGCCTTGAGGGGTGTCCCCGGCAGCGGCATGAACGCATGCGCGTGGATGCGCGCACCCGCTTGCGCCAGTTCACGGGCAAAAGCCATCGTCGTCTCCATCTCCGCCTCGCTCTCCCCGGGCAGACCCAGGAGAAAGTCGACATTGGGCGTGAAGCCGCATTCCAGCGACACGCGCACGGCACGGCGCACCGCCTCGACATCGTGCCCGCGATGCGTGGCCGCGAGCACGCGCTCGGAGCCGGACTGGCCGCCGATCACGAGCTGGCGGTTGTCGACCATTCGCCGCAGCAGCGCAAGCGCCTCGGGCGTGACATGCTCGGGCCGCAGCTCGGAGGGAAAAGTGCCGAAGTAAATCCGTCCACCTGCGCCGAGCTCTTCGCGCACACCGCGCAGCAGCTCTTCGACTGCCCCGAGCTCCACCGACTCGTTCCCGCTGCCGTACGAGAGCGAAGTGGGGCTCAGAAAGCGCACATACCCGCAGCCCGCCGCAGCCATGCAGCGCACCGCGCGCCGGATCTCCATCACCGAACGGTGACGGAAGCGCGCCTTGAACAGGAAGGGCGTCTGGCAGAAACCGCAGGCGTAGATGCAGCCGCGCGTGATCTCCAGCGCATGGAAGCGCTTGCTGCGGTACGCCACCGCCGGATAGTCATCGAGCTCGACGCGCTCGGCCTGGCCGTTGGCGAGCAGCTCACCCTCAGGCGACAGTCGTGCGATGCCGCG
>SYGM01000048.1 GCA_005799545.1 Planctomycetia bacterium
CCGATGTTGCCGTCGAGAGCGATGTACGAGAGGTCGTACTTGCTGGCTTCGATCTCCTTCTCGTTCTCCTCGTTGAGATCGCGGAAGGCGAGCAGATCCTGGTGGCGGAACAGCGCGTTCGAGTCGAAGTTGATCTTGCCGTCCAGCGCCATGACCTTGTTGTCACGCGTGATGATCAGCGGGTTGATCTCTGCGATCGAGCAGTCGAGCTCGACAAACAGCTTGGAGAGCCCCAGCAGGAAGGTCACGGCCTGCGGCTCCAGACCCGGCGAGAGCTTGAGCGAGCGCACCAGCTTGAGCGCCTCCTGGCTCGAGAGTCCCTTGGTCGGCGAGAAGGCGGCCTTGACGATCTTCTCCGGGCTCTGGTGAGCCACCTCTTCGATGTCCATGCCGCCTTCGGTCGACAGCATGATCACCGGCCGGCGCTGCTCGCGATCGAGCGCGATGCCCACATAGAGTTCCTTGGCGATGTCGCTGCCCTTCTCGACCCACAGCGTGCGCACGAGCGTGCCCTCGGGGCCGGTCTGGTGCGTCACCAGGTGCTTGCCGAGGATGGCCTGCGCGGCGGCGCGGCACTCGTCCGCGCTGCGCACCAGCTTGACGCCGCCCGCCTTGCCGCGACCGCCGGCATGAATCTGGGCCTTGACGACGCACAGGGGGCTCTTGAGCTCGTTCCAGGCCGCGACGGCCTCATCGACGGTGCTCGCGACACGGCCCTGCGGAACCGCGACGCCGTAGCGCTTGAGCAGTTCCTTGGCCTGATATTCGTGGATCTTCATGGCGGGGACTCCCGAAAAAGGGGTTCGAAGGCGCAAGAGTCTAGCGGGCCCTTCCTTCCGCTTCCACGCCCAACTTCCCGGCCCAACTTCCACACCCCGCCCCGATCTGGTGGAATGTCCCATCCCCCATGAGCGCGACAAAGCCACTGACGCAGGACACCCTGCTGGTCGACCGCGAGCTGCACGCCCTGCTGGGCAGCGCGATTCGCTCGGGCTGGGCCGATCGACCGGTGCGCCCCGAGCAGATCTCGCCGGCCTCGATCGATTTGCGCCTGGGAGCGCGCGGTTGGCGCATGCGTGCGGGCTTCCTGCCCGGCCGCGCGCCCATCGAGCGCACCATCGCCGACCTCGCGCTCTCCGAATTCCGCCTCGACTCCGGGGCCGTGTTCGAGCGCGGCGTCGCCTATCTGGTGGAACTCGAGGAAGAGTTATTCCTCGAACCGCATCTGCGCGGGCGCTTCAACCCGCGCAGCTCGACCGGGCGCTGCGACATCTTCACGCGCGTCCTGTGCGACCGCCATCCGCGCTTTGATGAGACGCCGGCCGGCTACCGCGGGAAGCTGTGGATCGAGATCGCGCCGCTGTCCTTCCCCGTGCGGCTGGCGCGTGGCGATCGACTCGCACAGCTGAGGCTCTCCAGCGGCAATCCCGCGCTCAACCAGGCACAGCTGCGCGCGCTGTACCAGCGCACCCCGCTGGTGCACGATGGCGAGCGTCCGATTCCGCTGGAAGAGGCTCGCATCGGTGAAGACGGCACGCTGGAGCTGTGCGTGGGACTGGCGGGCCGCAATCCCTGCGGCTGGCGCTCGGCGACGCACACCGATCTGGTGGAGTTCGCACGCGAAGGCGCGCACGCGGCGCTCGACTTCTGGGAACCGCTGCGTGCCCAGGATGGCCGCTGCATCCTCGCGCCGGAGAGCTTCTACATCTTCGCCTCGCGGGAACGCCTGATCATCCCGCCCGATGTGGCCGCCGAGATGCTGCCCATCGATGTGGGCATCGGCGAACTGCGCAACAACTACGCCGGCTTCTTCGACAACGGCTTCGGCTACGGCGCGGACGGTCGCGGCACACCCGCCGTGCTCGAAGTGCGAGCGCATGATGTGCCTTTCCTGGTGGAGGACGGCCAGCCCTTCTGCCGCCTGCGCTTCTTCCGTACCGGGGAGCGCCCCGCCCGCCTCTACGGCGAAGGCCGGCCGTCCTATCAGGGTCAGGACCTGACGCTGGCCCGCTGCTTCCGCACGACGACATGAACATGCCCACGGATCACGCTCTGCTCAATGGCCGCCCCTGCACGCTCGCTGAACTGCCTGCACTGCTGCGCACCGCAGCCGGTGCCGGCGGCGACGGACTGTGCTGTGAAGTCCCTCCGCGTGCAGCAGCCGCACAGCAAAGCCTGTGGCGCGAGGGCTTCCGCTACGAGGGTCTCAACCGCGCAACCGGCTGCCTGCGCTTCTCGCGCCTTCCCGCCGACGCATCGCTGCCGCGCGAGCCCCTGAGCTATCTCGACGGGGAATGGCTGCCGCGCGCCGATGCGCGCGTGCGCGTGGAGGATCGCGGCTTTGTCTTCTCGGACGGAGTCTACGAAGTGGTGCGCTACTACAACGGCCGCGCCTTCACGATGCGCGAGCACGAAGAGCGCATGCGCTTCAGCCTGCGCTCGCTGAAGATCGAGCTGGACTGGAAGGCGCACCCGCTGGCGGCCATCTCGGACGAGCTGCTCGCCGTCAACGGCTGGCCGGATGCGCACGTCTATTGGCAGGTCACCCGTGGTGCGGCGCATCGCAAGCACTACTTCCCGCGGCCTGCCGTGGCCCCCACCGTGACCATTTTCGCCTACCCCGAAGGTCCGCTGAAGCAGGATGGCGCGCGCAGCATGACCGCGATCACGCGCGAGGACGTGCGCTGGAAGCACTGCGAGATCAAGTCGATCTCGCTGTTGTCGAACATCCTCGACAGCGAGGCCGCGCAGGCCGCCGGCGTGGGCACGGCGATCCTCGTGCGTCAGGGCATCGTGACCGAATGCCCGGCGCGCAGTCTGTTCCTCGTCGAGCGCGGCGGACTGACGAGCTATCCGCTCGATGGCACCGTGCTCGACTCCATCACGCGCCGCGTGGTGATCGAGCTGGCGCGCGGAGCGGGCATCACCGTGCGCGAAGAAGGACCGGCTCTGGCGCGCCTGTACGCTGCCGAGGAGGCCTTCGTGGTGGGCACTACGACCGAGGTCACCGCGGTCACCGAGGTCGACGGCCGACGCATCGGCAACGGGCAGGTCGGGGCGCTGACCCAGCGACTCGCGGACCTGTTCGTGGAGCGCGTGCGCCGGGAGTGCGGAATCGCGGGCTGAGTCCGTGCAGCCTCAGGGCTGGTAGAGCAGCACCGAGGTGGCGCCGCCGCCGTAGATCACGACACGCGAGTTGCCCGGATCCGTCCACGCGCTGGCCCCGGCGCGCACGCCCGGCAGCTTCGGGCCGGCCACGACCGTCGTGGTGGTCGTCAGCTCGCAGGTGTCCGTGGCGGCTGGCAGCACCGGCACTCCGGTCAGGATCGATCCGATGTCCAGCGCACCGCTGACACCGCCGGCGTGCAGCGCGCGTCCGTCCGCAAGCGCACTGGAAGTGTGCAGCGCACGCGATGTCGCCAGCGTCGGGCCGTTGGAGAAGGAGCCGCTGCCGGCCGTCGTGTAGACCGAGGTGCTGGCGATCGTGTTGAACGCGATCTGCGTCAGATCACCGGTCTTCAGCACATCCGACAGGTCGGCCGTGATGCCGCCGGACAGCAGGACGCGCCCGTCCTTGAGCTTGGTGGCGTTGTGAAAGAAGCGACCCTCCGTGAACAGCTTGGGGAAGAAACCGAAGCTGTTGGTGCCGGCCGTGTAGAGGTAACCGGTGTTCGAAACGAAGGGAATGTTGACGATCGGCAGCACACCCAGACCGCCCGACACCAGCACTTGACCGTTGTTGAGCAGCGTCGCGGTGGCGAAGGCCTTGCGCTCGGGCATGTTCGGACCGGGCGTGAAAAGGCCCGTAGCCGGATCGAAGATCTCGGTCGTGTTGAGAATCCCGCTGAAGAAAGTCGCAGGATCGGTGATGTCGATCACCGAAAGACCGCCGATGATCAGCACCTTGCCGTTTGCAAGGCGCGCCGCGCAGGCACCGGCGCGGGGAGAGGCCATCGGAGCAAGGTCTGTGCTGAAGCCCGTCGCCGGATCAAACAGCTGCGCATTCGCCAGCGGTGCGCCCTGAGTGTCAAGTCCCCCCACCAGCAGCACGCGGTCATCCGCCAGCTGCACGCGCGTCTGAAACAGAGGCAGACCGGAGAGAATGCCAGCGAGGCGCGTCTCTTCGCTGACCGGGTCGTAGATCGTCACGAGCGGCCCGGCTCCGCCGATCGCCATGGCAGAGCCATCGCGCATGCCAAAGAGCTCACCGAGGAACGAAGCACCCACAGCCGTGGAGGAGGCCTCACCCGCCGTGTTGGCGGCAAGGAAGGTCTTGCGGGCCTGGTTCGACAGGCTCAAGGAACCGCTCGTGTAACGTGCGACGAAACGCAGACGCTTGCCATCGAGGGCCAGCGAAGCATCGAACTCCACCGTGCTGCCGCCCTTCTCATCCAGCGTGCCCCCCAGCATCATGTTCGAGGGCCCACTGCGCAGCGGGCTGATGCTCGGGAGGTAGACGCTCGCCAGCGGCAGTGAGGGATCCTCCGCGCGCACGAACAGGTGGAAGCCGGCGCCGGCGTCCCCGGTGACCTGCACGGCCGAGGCCTCACCGGCCTTGCCGTTGCGGCATTCGACGCGCAGGTCGGCCGCGGATGCGGGAGCGGCGAGCAGCAGGATCGGGAACAGGTTCGTCAGGGTGATTTTCAAAAGCTGCATGGGGCCTAGAAGTGTACCCCAAAAACCGCCGATTGGCTTGTTTGCAGCACCACAGGAGGGCCCTAGCATGACGGGCGTGCGCTGCGCCCTGCACCGATCTCTGTACCGATCTCTGCACCGATCCCTGTACCGCCCGCTGCGCGGGATCCTGGCTCTGCTGCTGCTGAGCGGCCTCTCCATGAGTCTGGACGCGGGTCTGGACGCTCGCGCCCTGTGGCGCGAGGGACGCCGCGAGGAGGCGATCTCCGAGCGCCAGCGCGAGCTCGCGGCGCAGCCTGCGGAGCAGAGTCTCTGGCTCGAGTGCGCGCGCTGGCAGCTCGCAGTGCACCGGCCGCTGGCCGCACTCCAGACGCTGGAGCCGCTCGGATCGCTTGCCGATGCGCTGCGCGGCGAAGCCCACTACAAGCTCTCGCAGTACGAGCAGGCGGTGGCGCTGCTCGATGTTTCCTCGCCGGAAGGCCTGCTGCAGAAGCTCGACGCCCTCGAAGCCTTGATGCGCTTTGAAGAGTGCGATGCACTGATGCGCTCCGCACCGCAGGGACTCTGGCAGCGCGATGCACGACTGTGGAGCAGCGAAGGTCGACGCCGCCTGCGGGTCCGCGAGCCCGCGGAGGCGGTCAAGGCCTTTGAGCGCGCGCTGGCCCTCGATGACGCCGATGGCGAAGCCCTGTTCGGACTGGGACGCGCCCAGCTCGCCGCCGGCGATCGTGCCGCGGGCCTCGCCACGCTGCAGCGCCATCGCGAATTGCTGCCCAAGCTCGATCAGTGGGACTTTGCGCGCCGTGCCGTCGATCTCGCCCCCCGCCATGCCGCCAATCTCGCGGCGCTGGCGGATGCCGAGCGCGAGCTCGGCCGCACCGAGCGTGCGACGGCGCTGTACGAGGAAGCGCTTGCCTGCGCACGCAGTGCCGAGGAGCGCGTTCCGGTCCTCTTGCGCCGCTCAAGGCTGTGGAGCGAGACGCACAAGGATCCGGCGCGCGCGCACGCTCTGCTGATCGAGGCCCTGCGTACAACACCCGATGCGCGCCTGTGGGTGCGCGCCGGTGATCTGGCTCAGCAGATGGACCGGCGCGAAGAAGCCCTGCGCTGCCTGCGCGAAGCCGCCCGGCTGCGGCCCGACGATGCCGCGATCGCGCAGCGCATCGCCCGGCTGGAGGGTCGCCAGTGAGACCGGGGGCAGTGCTGAACCTTCGCAGCGTTTCGCATGGCACGCCTGTGCTGCAGAGCGTGCTGCAGAGTACGCTGCAGGGCGCGCTGCTGAGCATGCTGCTTGCCGCCTGCTCCCGCGAGGATGCGCCGCCCCTGCCCGCCGAAGCCAGCTCCGATTCGTTCACCGACATCACGCGCTCCACGGGAATCGACTTCACGCACGTGGCCGGCAAGACGCCGGAGAAGCAGTTGCCCGAGACCATGGGCGGCGGTGTGGGGCTGGGCGATTTCGACACCGACGGCGATCTCGATCTGATCAGCATCCAGAGCGGCCCTCTGCGGCCTTCGTCCACCGCCCCCGCCAACCGCCTGTTCCTCAACGATGGCCGCGCGCACTTCGTGGATGGCACGGAGAGCAGCGGCGATCTGCGCGCTCCCGGCTACGGCATGGGCATCGCGATCGGGGACTGCAATGGCGATGCCCGATTGGATCTGTACCTCACGCGTCTGGGCGATGATGCGCTGCTGCTGGGCGACGGCCGCGCACGCTTCACCGACCACACGCGCGCCAGCGGCATCGCCGAGCCCCGCTGGACCACTGGAGCGGTGTTCTTCGACGGTGATGACGATGGCGATCTCGATCTCTTCGTGACGAGCTATGTCGCCTACGACATCGAGAAGCCGCTGTGGTGCGGAGAGCGGCGCGAGGGCTGGCGCAGCTACTGCCACCCCGATGCCTATCCGGGCCTGGAGGATCGCTACTGGATGAACCTCGGCGATGGACGATTCGTCGATGCCACGCAAGCTGCCGGTTTCTCCGATCCGGGCGGCAAGGGTCTGTGCGTGGCGGCAAGCGATCTCGACGGCGATGGCAGGGTCGATCTCTATGTCGCCAATGACAGCACCGAAAACCGCCTGTACCGAAACCTCGGCGGCGGCCGCTTTGAGGACGCCACGCTGCTGTCGGGCACAGGCGTGGACCGCTACGGCCGCACGGAAGCCAGCATGGGCATCGCGATCGGCGACTGCGACAACGATCTGGATCTCGATCTGTTCGTGACCGGATTCGATGATGAATCCGACACGCTGTACATCCAGCAGCGGGACTTCTTCTTCGACGATGCCACGCACGAGACGGGTCTGGAAAACCCCACGCGACTGCCGGTCGGCTTCGGCTGCGTGCTGGAAAGCCTGCTGGGCGGGCCCGAGCTCGATCTGGTGATCGCCAACGGGCACATCATCGACAACATCGAGCTGTACCACGACGGCAAGACCCATGCGCAGCGCGCGCTCGCATTCCGCGGCAACGGCAAGGGCCGCTTTGCCGAGGCTGCGGGCGGCGATTTCACCGCGCAACCCTTCGTCGGCCGGGGACTGATCCGCGGCGATCTCGACGGCGACCATGTGCCTGAGCTGATCATGACGCAGTGCGACGGTCCCCTGCGTGTGTTCCGCGCTCCCGCCGCAGGCGGGCCGGCCGTCACCCTGCGCGGGTTGCCGCGCCACACGCGCGTACTGGCCCGCCTGCGGCACAGCCGCGACGGCAGCGAGCGTGAGATCCTGCGCGAGAGCGGTCCGGAGCCCTCCTATCTGGGCAGCGGCGCCGACGAGCTCTACCTCAACCTGGGTGAGTGGCGTCTGCTGGCCTTGAGCCTCGACGGCAAGGCACCGCAGCGCTTTGAACCCGCTCTGGAGCGTGCGTTGCTGGAGTTTGCGGACGGACAGTTCCGCGTTCGCTAGAGTCGTTTCGCATGCAGACCTCCGACTTCGAGCAGCTCGGCGTCTTCTACCTCGGCCGCCCCTTCGATCTCGCCGGCAACCAGCCGAAGCCGGGGCTGACTCTGTACGAGTCCAAGGATCTCGTGACGCACGCCTTGTGCGTCGGCATGACCGGCAGCGGCAAGACCGGTCTGTGCCTCGCGCTGCTGGAAGAAGCTGCGCTCGATGGCATCCCGGCCATCGTGATCGACCCCAAGGGCGACCTCGCCAACCTGCTGCTGACCTTCCCGCATCTGGAGCCGGCGGATTTCCTCCCCTGGATCAACCGGGACGAGGCGCGAATCCAGAACCAGACGCCGGAGCAGTTCGCAGCCGGCACGGCGCAGCGCTGGAAGCAGGGACTCGCGGACTGGGGCCAGGACGGGGCGCGCATCGCGCGCCTGCGCGATGCGGCCGAGTTCACCGTGTACACGCCCGGCTCGAGCGCCGGCGTGCAGGTCTCGATGCTCGGATCCTTCGCCGCACCGCCGCAGGCCGTGCGCGAAGCCCCGGAGCTCTTGCGCGAGCGTGTCTCCACGACCGTTTCCAGCCTGCTCGGACTGCTCTCGATCGAAGCGGATCCGCTGCAGAGCAAGGAGCACATCCTGCTCTCGACCATCGTCGAGCGCGCCTGGGCCGCCGGTGAAAACCTCGACCTTGCAGGCCTGATCGCCCGCATTCAGAACCCCGGCGTCACGCGCATCGGCGTGTTCGAGCTGGAAGCCTTCTGTCCGGCCAAGGAACGCTTTGCGCTGGCGATGCGCGTCAACAACCTGCTCGCCTCGCCCGGCTTCGCGGCCTGGATGGAGGGCGAAGCCCTGGATGTCGGCCGCGCGCTGTGGAACGCGCAGGGCAAGCCGCGCATCGCCATCTACTCGATCGCGCACCTCTCGGATGCCGAGCGCATGTTCTTCGTGTCGCTGCTGCTGGCGCAGACTCTGTCGTGGATGCGCACGCAGTCCGGCACGAGCTCATTGCGCGCGATCCTGTACATGGACGAGATCTTCGGCTACTTCCCGCCGGTCTCCAATCCGCCCAGCAAGCAGCCGCTGCTGACGCTCTTGAAGCAGGCGCGCGCCTACGGCCTGGGCATTGTGCTCGCCACGCAGAACCCGGTGGACCTTGACTACAAGGGGCTGGCGAACTGCGGCACCTGGTTCCTCGGACGCTTGCAGACCGCTCGCGACAAGCAACGCGTGCTCGACGGATTGGAAGGCGCAGCCGCCCAGTCCGGCTCAGGTTTCGATCGGGCGGCGATGGAAGCCACGCTCAGCGCGCTTGGCAAGCGCGTCTTCCTGATGCAGAACGTGCACGAACCGGCTCCACAGATCTTCCAGACGCGCTGGACGATGAGCTATC
This sequence comes from Planctomycetia bacterium, assembly GCA_005799545.1. Taxonomy (GTDB): domain Bacteria; phylum Planctomycetota; class UBA1135; order UBA1135; genus SYGM01. The sequence goes on from SYGM01000048.1 coordinate 8,923, forward strand.
TCGCCGGCCCGCTGACGCGCACGCAGCTGACAGAGCTAAAGCCTGCGACGGCAGCTCGCGCTGCTCAGGCGCTCAGTTCCGCTGCTGCTCCCGCGGCTCACACGGCCCCTGTTGCCGCCACCGCCGCCGCGGCAGCAGCAGCAGCAGCTGTGCCGATCCGCGCGCCGACCGCAGCGAGCGCTCCGGTGCTGCCCGAGGGCATCTGTGCACGCTTCGTCGCCACCACGCAGGCCGCCCCGCACTACCGTCCCGCGCTCTACGCGCGCGCGTCGGTCTATTACGACGATCGCAAGCTCTCCATCGCGCGAGAGGAGCAAGCCCGCGTGCTGCTGGAGCTCGCGCCCCAGACACAGAGCATCGACTGGAAAGCCGCGCGGCCGGCCGACTTCGACGAGCCGCAGCTGGTCTTCAGCGCGACGCCGCAAGCGAGCTTCGCCGCCCTGCCGAGGCTCGCCACGCAGCCGCGCAACTACGGAACTTTCGGAAAGCAACTGGTGCAGCTGCTCTATCAGGAGGCGCGTCTGAAGCTGTTCCAGCACCGCGCGCTCAAGCTCTGCTCCACTCCGGAAGAAGACGAGCGCGCCTTCATGCTGCGCGTGCAGCAGGCCGTGCGCGAACGGCGCGATGAGGCCAGCGAAGCCCTGCGCCGCAAGTACGCGCCCAAGGTGGCGGCGCTGGAACAGCGCGTACAGCGCGCGAAGGAGCGCATCGCGCGCGAGAACGCCGAGGCGCAGGAAGCGCAGGTTTCCGGCTGGCTCAGCGTCGGTTCCTCGCTCTTGGGCGCCTTCACCGGCCGCAGAGCCAGCGCTCTGGGCAAGGCGGCGAGCGGTGCGCGCGCGCTGTCGCGGATGAAGAAGCAGGGACTCGATGTGCAGCATGCCGAAGGCACGCTCGAGAGCCTGCAGGCCGACAAGGCCGAGCTGGAAGCGGCCTTCGAAGGCGATCTTGCCGTGCTGCACGCCGAGATCGACCAGCTCGCCGCAGGCATCGAGCCGCTGGAGCTCGCGCCGAAGAAGAGCAATATCCGCGTCGAGGCGCTCGAGCTGGTCTGGATCCCGCAGGCCTGAAGCGCTGCACGCGCGCCGCAGGCACGCAGGGCCGTTCCTAGCCGCAGGTGTCGAGATCGAGATCGGCTTCGCGTCCTGCGCGCCGGTTGGCGGCGCGCAGCGCGCGCTGGAAGCGCTCGTAGAGATCGGCTCGTCCGGCCTGCTCCAGTGCCTCCTCGACCAGCGCGCGTGATTCCGGCGCCTTCCAGCGCACCAGCGCCTTCTGCATGCGGCGCTCGCGCTCGCCGCGCGGCACGTGCAGTTCCTTGTACGTCAGCGGATCCTTGCCCGTGACATACTGAACGCAGGCGCGCGTCATCGGCAGCGGAATGAACTCCTGCACCTGCTCGGGCGAGTAGTTGCGGTCGAGCAGCTTCTCGAACAGGTCCAGCGCATCGGCGAGGCTGGTGCCGGGATGGCCTACGATGAAGTAGTTGACCAGATGCTGGTCGCGACCGCTCTCGCGGCATTCCTGCTTGTAGTCCGCCTCGTAACGCTCGTAGACCTCGAAGCGCGGCTTGTTCATCGCTTCCAGCGTGGCATCGCTGGCGTGCTCCGGTGCGAGCTTCATGCGGCCAGGCACGTGGTGCTGCACCAGATCGTGGTGCAGCGGCAGGAGCTTGCCGTCCTTGCCGCGCAGCATGTCGAAGCGGATGCCGCTGGAGACGAAGGCGTGCTTGACGCCCTTGGTGTTGCGCACCAGCGAGAGCAGGCGGCGGTAGCCCTCCGAGGTCTTGTCGAGGCGCAGCGCCGGACAGGGATCGGGCGTGAGGCAGTCGCGATCGAGGCAAGGCTCGCCCTTCTCGAGCAGCTTGCAGCCCAGACCCCACATGTTGGCCGTGGGACCGCCGACATCGGTGATCGTGCCCCGGAAATCGACATCGCCGGCGAGCTGCGCCGCTTCCCTGAGGATCGACTCTTCGCTGCGCGACTGGATCGAGCGGCCCTGGTGGAAGGTGATCGAGCAGAAGCTGCAGTCGGCCATGCAGCCGCGGTGCGTGTTGACGGACCAGCGCACCGGCTCCAATGCGGCGATGCCGCCGGCGCGGTCGTGATCGGGGTGCCAGGCGCGCGCGAAGGGCAGATCGTAGAAGCTGTCGACCTCGGCCTGACTGGCGGGCGGCGGCGGCGGATACTGCACGACAAAGCGGTTGCCGTGCGCCTGCGCGATGGCGCGCGAGGACGGACTGTTCTCCTCGCGCACCGCGTGGAACAGCTCGATCAGGTGATCGAGGTCGGCGTTGAGCATCTCGAAGCTCGGCACCTCGCGCGCATTCTCAGGCAGCTTCTCGCGGGGCAGGATCTCGCAGGTGCCCGGCATGCCGGAGAGGCTCAAGCCGCGCTCGATGCGCTGTGCGATCTCGAGAATCGCGCGCTCGCCCATGCCCCACACGAGCAGGTCCGCCTTGCTGTCGACGAGGATCGATCGCCGCGCCTTCTCTTCCCAGTAGTCCCAGTAGGCCAGACGCCGCGGACCGGCTTCGAGTCCGCCGATGATCACGGGGAGCCCCGGGAAGTGATGCCGCGCCTGCGCGGTGTACGCGATCGTGGCGCGGTTGGGACGGCCGGGGGCTCCGCCCGGGCGGTAGACATCGATGCGCCGGCGCTTCTTCGACGCGGTGTAGTTGGTCACCATCGAATCGATGGTTCCGGCCGTCACGCCGACGAACAGACGCGGCGCAGGCAGGCGTTTCCAGCCCGAGCCATCCGTCTCGAGCTCCGGGCAATCCAGAATGCCCACGCGATAACCCTTGGACTCCAGATAGCGGCCGATGACCGCATGCCCGAAGGAGGGATGGTCCACATAGCCATCCCCGGTGACGAGGAGGATGTCGAGCTCATCCCAGCCCAACGACGCCATCTCGCCGCGCGTGCGCGGCAGGAATGGGGCCGGTTTGGATTGCGAGGACATGAGCCGAGGTGAGCAAAGCTTCGTCTACCGCAGCTTGGCCTGAAAGGCACAACCGCGTGGCGCTCCTCGTCCTGCGAGGCGCGCGAGGCTCAGATCTTGCCGTGGCGGCGACGCTGGCGACGGTTGGTCTTGCGCCCGCCCTTGGTCTTCTGGCGGGTGAGGAACCCG
>SYGM01000049.1 GCA_005799545.1 Planctomycetia bacterium
CCTGAGTTCAAGGGTGAAGTGCCGATCGGCATCCCGGGCAAGGTGCGCCGCATCTACCGCAATTCGCTGCTCGTGCAGTGATCCTCAGGCCGTAAGATCGGGGCCATGCGGCTCCGGTTGACGCGCACGATCATGATCCTCGCCTCGCTGGCCTTCGCCGGCTGCGGCGAGGATTCTCGTTTGGAGCCCTGGCAGCCGGGCAGCGGACCCAAGCCGCCGCATGTGCTGCTGATCTCGATCGACTCCCTGCGTCCGGATCATCTGGGCTGCTACGGCTACGCCAAGCCGACCAGCCCGGCGATCGACCGGCTCGCGGCGGATGGTGTGCGCTTCGAGGTGGCCTTGAGCACGACCTCCTGGACGCTGCCGGCGCACGCTGCGCTGTTCACCGGCCTTTTTGACTCCACGCACGGCGTGACCGGCAACCATCTCGCGCTCGGAGCGGAACACGAGACGCTCACGGAGCGCTTGCGCGCGCGCGGTTACGAGACGATCGGGTTCTACGGCGGACCTTATCTCGATGCGGCTTTCGGGTTCGCGCAGGGCTTTGATCACTACGAGAGCTGCATGAGTCCGATCGGCGAACACGCGCATGCCGATGTCACCGGTCCGCGCACGCTCGCAGCGGTGGAACGACGGTTGGCACGGCTCTCGGGACGGCCGCTGTTCTGCTTCGTGCATCTGTGGGATGTCCACTACGACTACAAGCCCCCTGCCGAAACGCTCGCCTTGTTCTCATCGGATGATGTGGACGGGCTTGATCTGTCCGGTTTCGACAGCAATCCGGCGATCCACGAACACATGTCGCCGCGCGTGCGGGACCGCCTGATCGCGCTGTACGACGCGGAAATCCGCTCCGTCGACGCTCAGGTGCAGCGCCTCGTCGAGCTGACCCGCAAGGCGATCGGTGACGAGGATCTGCTCATCGTGATCACCGCGGATCACGGCGAGGAGTTCTTCGAGCACGGCAAGAAGGGTCATCAGAGCTCCTTGTTCGAGGAGCAGGTCCGCATCCCCGTGATCCTCGTGCGAAGGGGTGTCTGGCCGAAGGGCAGGAGCATCGCCGAACCGGTCAGCATCACCGACCTTGCGCCGACGCTCGCGGCGGCGGCGGGCGCCGGAGCGAACTGGCGCGTGCAGGGCCGAGACCTTGCGGGTGTGTGGAGCGGAAGCGGTCTAGCACCCTCCGCACTGCTACTGGAGCTGCTTGTGGACCGCAACGACTGGCGCGCGCTGCGCACGGACAAAGAAAAGGTGATGCGCGCGCGGCTGGAACGCGGCGACTGGGAGGCGGGTTATCACCTGGTGCGCGATCCGCGCGAAAAGCGCGGCGCCGGCCGCGAGGAAGCCTGGGTCGTGCAGGGGCTGGAACAGCTGCAGGAAAAACTCGAAGACGGAGCCATCGTGCGGGAGAAGCTCGGTCTGAAGCCGCATCCGCACAGCTACTCTTCCGAACTGAGACAAAGACTGGGTTTTCTCGGGTACACGGACTCCGGCACGAACGCTGGCACGAAGTCGGGCACGGACGCCGGCACGATGTCCGCGCCCGCGAAGAAGTGAAGCTCAGGGGGTAGCATGGACGACATGACTCATACGCAGGCCGATTCGCAGGCCGATTCGCAGGCCGACACGGCAGCGCAGCAGGGCACGCTTCAGGACTTCGGTGCGGACGCGCAGTTCTTCGAGTACACGGCCGCCGCCGACCCAGTGGTCGCGAAGATTCCTTTCGCGATATTCCATGCGCGCGAACACGAGAGCGGCGCGACCCGTGAAATCGTCTGGGACCTCTCCGGCGACATCGGGACCGAATGGGAAGCCACCTCCCCCAACCTGCTGGCCTCGTTTTTGCGCATCCGCGCCGGTGAGCGGTTGCATACGCAGGCACGCGCCACCTCGCGCATGTTCCATGTCATCCGCGGCAGCGGCGAGACGCGCGGCTCCTTCGGAGCGATGCGCTGGTCCAAGGGTGATCTGTTCGCATTGCCCGGCGGTGAACGGGTGGAGCACACCGCCTTCGAGGATGCGGCCTTGTACACGGTCAGCGACTCACCGCTGCTCTGCTATCTGGGCGTGGAGCCGAAAGAGTCGCGCTTCCGTCCGACCCTGCACAGCGCGGAGCGCATGCTCGCCGAAATGCGCAAGGTGAACAACGATCCCGAGGCGCGGCAGCGCAATCGCAACGGGGTGCTGCTGGCCAACAAGGCCGCGCCGCTCACCATGACGCTGACGCACTGCCTGTGGTCGCTTTTCAACGAGCTGCCCGCGCGCGTTGTGCAGAAACCGCACCGACACAACTCCGTGGCTCTCGATCTGTGTGTGGCGGCAGCACCGGGAACCTATACGCTGATCGGCGAGCAACTCGACGCACAGGGCGTCATCGTCAATCCCGTGCGCCGTGATTGGGTGCCCGGATCGGCGTTCGTAACTCCGCCGGGGCTGTGGCACAGCCATCACAACGAGACCGACGTGCCTGCCATCGTGCTGCCCGTGCAGGATGCCGGCCTGCATACATGGATGCGCACCCTCGACATTCGCTTTGCATGAGGCTTCGCGCATGAGCGGGGAGGCGTCCGTGCTGGTGCTGGGCGCAGGCCTATCCGGTCTTGCCTGCGCGCATGCTCTGCTGCGCGCCGGATGCGATGTGCGCGTGCTCGAAGCCTCCTCGCGCGTCGGCGGTGTCGTGGGCAGCGTGCGGGAGGCCGGATTCGTCTTTGAAATGGGTCCGCACACGCTGCAGGCCCGCTCCGCCGAATTCCGCAGGCTGTGCGGCGAGCTGGGCATCGCCGACAGGCTGATAGTCTCGAATCCGGAAGTCCGGCGACGTTATCTGTGGGTCGACGGCCGGTTGCAGCCGCTGCCTGGCAATCCCGTACAGCTGCTGACGACGCCGATCCTGTCGATGCGCGCCAAGCTGCGCATCCTGAGCGAGGGGTTCCGGCCGTGGAAAGCACCCGTGGACGGCGTGGAGCCCGACATGCAGAGCCTGCTCGAGGAGCGCATCGGCGCGGAGGCGACGCGGAAGCTCGGTGGCGCCTTCGTGCGCGGCATTTATGCGGCGGAACTGAAGGATCTGGGACTGCGCAGCGCCTTTCCCAAGCTCGAAGAGCTGCTGCGAACGCACGGCAGCTTCCTGCGGGCGCTTGCGCAGGCGAAGGGGGAGCTCGAAGACCTGCCAGGCCCGAAGGTCGGAGCTCTGGAACTGCTCGGTTTTGAAGGCGGTCTGCAGGAACTGGTGGATGCTTTGGAGCGCCAACTCGAAGGCCGACTCGCCACCAACCAAAGTGTGCAGCGGCTCGAGCGCGTGGGTCGGGGCTGGCGGGTCCACGCGCTCGGCTCCGACGGCCGTGTGCGGGTTCATCAGGCGCAGGAGGTCGTGCTCGCATTGCCGGCGCCGGCGGTGAAAGGACTGCTGCAGCCGCTGCTGGGGTCCGATGCTCCGGTTTTTCCCCCGATGGAACACGGAGATGTGGTGCTGGTGCAGCTGGGCTTCGAGCGCAGCGCGAAACACAGCTTGCCGCCCGGTTTCGGCTTCCTTGTGCCGCCCGGCGAAGTCGGCGCGCAGCCCCGCGCACTCGGTGTCATCTTCACCTCGAACCTGTTTCCCGCTCGCGCGCCGCAGGGCATGCAGTCGATCGCCTGTTTCTATTCGCGTTCGAGCCTCGAGGGACTGGACGAGCGCGCTCGAATCGAACAGGCTGGGCGGGATCTGGCGCTGGCGCTGGGCTGGAAAACCTCCCCGCGAGCCATCGTGAGCCGGATCTGGAACTGGAACCAAGTGATTCCCCGCTACTCCGCAGGACACCGTGACCGCGTGGACGCGCTGCAACAGACCTTGCGCGCGCGGACTCCGGGTCTGCACCTGGCGGGCCCGTGGGTCGGCGGCGTCTCCGTCGAGCAGGTGATTGCGCGCGGGCGTTCCGTGGCCGCTGAGCTCCGGAAAGGTGAGGGCTGATGGAAGCCGCGCTGCAAGCACTCAGCGTCACCCTGCCGAGCCTGTACCTCTTGTGCGCGATCCTGCACGGCATGGCCTTCGCAGGACAGCGCGGGGCGCGCACCACTCTGCTGAGAGTCTGGAGCCTGCGTGCGACGATCGTGTTGCACGCGGCGTGGTTCCTGACGCGGGCCTCGCTGGTCAACGGGTTTCCGGTCATCGATCTGGCGAGCACGGCTTCATGCGTGGTGTTCGCCAGTGCGCTGGTCTACGGCATCCTCGCGCGCTCGGTGCAGCATGCCGGCTCCGGCGGGATCGTGCTGGGCATGATGTTCATTGCGCAGTGGATGGCCTCCGCCTTCGGGGACATGGTGCCCGGGCCGCGTCCCTCCGCGCTCGGCAATCCGCAGGTGCTGCACATCACGACGATGGTGCTCGCGCTGGCTGCGGTGATCGTCTCGGGAGTGCACGGTGCGCTGTACATGCTGCTGCTGAAGAGCATGCGCAAGGCCGAGTTCGGCGGCCGCCTCTCGCACCTGCCGGACCTCGAATTGCTCGCCAGAATCATGCGCGGCGGCGCTCTGATCGGATTTCTGTGCATCACCATCGGCATGAATGTCGGCATCTACCTCGCGCACCGCGAACAGCTGCCCGGGTTCGGCTACCGGCGCGGTGAAGTGCTGCTGACGATGCTGCTGTGGGTGCACTTCGGCGCGATCGCCTTCTCGCGGCACATCAAGGGATTCAACGCGCGGCGCGCCTCGCTCGCGGCCGGTCTGGGACTGGCCGTGCTGCTGCTGTCGCTGCTGCTGATCCTGTTCCCGGCTGTGGTGTTCCACTCGAGGCTGTGATGGACGCCGCACTCACGCTGACACTGGTGGGCATCTCGCATCGGACGGCGCCGATCGCCGTACGCGAACGCTATGTCGTGCAGGCGTCGGATCTGGCGGACTGCGTGCGGATCCTGACGCAGTCGGAGGGCATCCGCGAAGCCTGGCTGGTGTCGACCTGCAACCGCACGGAAGCGCTGGTTGTCTCCGATCGGGGCACGCAGGCCGAGTCCAAGGTGCGCGCTCACCTCTTCCGCAATCTCGGTGATGAGCAGCTGTATGCGTACGAAGACGTGCAGGCGCTGATACACCTGTTCCGCGTCGCTTCGGGACTCGACAGCCTTGTGGTCGGAGAGAGCGAGATCCTCGGTCAGATGAAGCGCTGCATGGAGCAGGCGCAAGCGGCCGGAACGCTCGGACCGGTCCTGCGGCCGCTGCTGCAGCAGGCCCTGCACGTGGGCAAGCGCGTGCGCAGCGAAACCGCACTGGGCACGGGCACGCTTTCGGTCGCGCGGGTCGGCATCGACATGGCCGGCCGCGTCTTCGGGCGGTTCCAGAACGTGCGTGCGCTGATCGTCGGCACCGGGGAGACCGGGCTGCTGGTGGCGCGCCACCTTAAGGAGTCAGGGATCGGCGAGCTGGCCTTCGTCAATCGAACGCTCGAGCGCGCCGTCGAAGCCGCCAATGAGCTGGGCGGCAGCGCTCATCCGCTGGGCGATCTGACGCGCATCGCCACGCGCGCGGATCTCGTCGTTTCCTGCGTGGAGGCCGAGACGCCGCTGGTGACGCCCGCCAGCTTCGACCGCAAGCTCCTGAGCCGTCGTGACCGGCCCATGGTGGTGATCGATCTGTCCGTGCCGCGTTCCGTGGCACGCGAGGTGCGCGAGCTCGATAACCTGCTGGTCTACGACATGGACGATCTGCAGCGTGTCGTCGAGGAGAATCTGCGCCTGCGCGGCGATGCCGGCGACGCCACCTCATCCATTCTGATCGCGGAACTGCACAAGTTCCTCGCGCTGCGAACCTATGCATCGTTCACACCGGCGATCGCGGCGATGCGCGAGCGCTTCCAGAGCGTGCGTGAGGAGGTGCTGGACAATCTCACTCACGGAAAGGCCGCGCCGGAGAGCATCCAGGTCGCGCACGAGTTGACCAAGCGGCTGCTTGATGCGGCCCTCGACTCGATGAAGGAAGGCGCGCGCAATGCGCGCTCCGAGGAATCACTGGATCGCGAGTACCGACGCTTCCTGGAGAATCTGTGACCATGAACGGAGCATTCCTGCTCGCCACTCGGGGCAGCAAGCTGGCCCTGTGGCAGGCCAACGCGACGCGCGACGCCTTGCTCGCGGCCCAGCCTTCCGGTCGTTTTGAGCTCGAGGTCATCGAATCGAGCGGTGACAAGGATCAGAAGAGCGAGCTGGGTCGCTTCGGTCGCACCGGCATCTTCACGGCCGAAGTGGATCACGCGGTGCTTTCGGGTCAGGCGCATTGCGGCGTGCACAGCCTCAAGGACATGACCACCACGCTGCCGCAGGGACTGATGCTGGCTTCCGCGCTGGCGCGCGGTCCGGTCGAGGACGTGCTGGTCACGATGGACGGGCGCAAGCTGTCGGACCTGCCGGCCGGCGCGCGCGTCGCCACCGGATCCGTGCGTCGAATCGCGATGCTCAAGCGTGCACGCCCGGATCTGGAGGTGGTAGCGATCCGCGGCAACGTCGACACGCGCCTTGCGAAGCTTGCTCGCGGAGAGGCCGATGCGCTGTTGATGGCGCATGCCGGACTGGCGCGGCTCGGCCTGACGCGCAACATCTCGGAAGTGCTGCCGTTGTCCGCCTTTCTGCCCGCGGTGGGTCAGGGCATCGTCGGTCTTGTCTGCCGCAGCGAAGATGGCGAAACCCAGCGCAAGCTGGCCGGCATCGGCGATGAGGAGGCGTATGCGGAAGCTCATGCCGAGCGCGCGCTGCTCGCGGCTCTGCACGGCGGCTGCAACGCGCCGGTGGGAGCGCGCGCACGCGTTGTGGAGAGCGCACTGAGCCTGCAGGCCTGCGTGCTGTCGCTCGACGGCCGCACGGTGCTGGAGGACCGCATCGCCGGACTCGCAGCCGATGCCGTGCTGCTGGGTCGGCAGCTGGCGGATCGACTGATCGCGAGAGGCGCCCGCGAACTGATCGCGCAGGCGCGTCAGGGAGCGTGATCCGTGCCGCGGCTCGCGCTCACCGGACCGGTGGCTGCCTTGGACGAATGGATGGAGGGCGCGCTAGTTCCGGGCTGGGAACTCGTTCCCTGTCCGCTGATCGACCTTTTTCCGCGCAGCGCGAGCGCGGAGGATCTCGAGGGGCTGCGCGAGTTCGGGGAGCCGCAGCTGATCGCGCTGACAAGCCGTCATGCCGTCGGGCTGCTGGTCGAGCTGGCTCTGGCAGAGCCGGGACTGACGCAGCTTCCGAGCTGGGTCGTCGGGCAGCGCACGGCAACGGCTCTTGGGCAGGCCGGCTGGAAAGCACCTCTGCGGGTTGAAGCCGACGCTGCTCAGCTGACGCAGGCACTGCTGCGGTCGGATCCGCGGCCGTTGCGCGTGCTCTGGCCGCGCGGCGACCTGAGCGATGAGCTTGCGCTCGCACTGCGCCAGAGCGGCATCCGGGTCTTCGATCCGATCGCGTACACCAACCGTCCGCGCCGCGCAGTGAGCTGGCCGGCCTGCGAGTGGGTTTTTTTCGCCAGCCCCAGTGCCGTCGATCGCTGGCTGGAACTCGAAGGCGCCGGCGCGGCGGGTGCGCTCGCCATCGGGGAAACGACGCTGCGTCGACTCCGGGAAGCGGCCCGCGACCGGTTCTCGGCTATCATCCCGCTCCCCCATCCGACCGTGGCGGCGCTGCGAAGCTGTCTGTTGGAACTGGGGCGAGCAGGAAGCAAATGAGCTACACCCAAGGCGATCACTTTCATCCCGGCGACGTGCCCCCCTTGCCGCCGGAGTACCTCGTCAAGCGCCCGCGTCGCCTGCGCTCGCATCTTGGGCTGCGGCGGCTGGTGCGGGAGACGGTACTGACCCGCGATGATCTGATTCTGCCTTTGTTCGCGTGCGAGGGCACGCGCGTGCGCAGCGAGGTGGCGTCGATGCCCGGCGTGTACCGCGAATCGGTGGATCGCATCGCGGAGAGCGCGCGCGCTGCGGAACAGCTCGGAATCCCCGCCGTGATCCTGTTCGGTGTTCCCGATCGTTCGCAGAAGGATGCCGAAGGCCGCATTGCATGGGCCCCCGACGGCGTCGTGCCGCGCGCTCTGGAGGCGATCGAGCGCGCGGCACCTTCGATGCTGCGCATCGTCGACCTGTGCTTCTGCGAGTACACCAACCACGGCCACTGCGGCGTGCTCACCGAGCACGGTGAGGTCGACAACGATCTGACGCTGCCCAATCTGGAGCTGCAGGCCACTTCACTGGCCGACGCCGGCGCTCAGGTCATCGCTCCCAGCGGCATGATGGACGGCACGGTGGCTTCGGTGCGCAATGCGCTCGATGAGCTCGGTCACACGCAGGTCTCGATCCTTTCCTACGCGGTGAAATATGCCAGCGGTTTCTACGGACCGTTCCGTGACGCCGCTGACTCCGCTCCGGCCTTCGGTGATCGCTCGACCTACCAGATGGACCCGGCCAATGCCGAAGAAGCGCTGCGCGAAGCGCGCCTGGACATCGAACAGGGAGCGGACATGCTGATGGTCAAGCCCGGCCTGCCGTATCACGACATCCTGCGGCGCCTGCGCGAAGAGTTCGACATGCCGCTCGCTGCCTATCAGGTCTCCGGTGAGTACGCGATGATCAAGGCCGCCGGTGCCAACGGCTGGATCGACGAGCCGCGCGTGATGATGGAATCGCTGACCTGCATGAAGCGCGCGGGCGCCGACATGATTCTGACCTACTACGCGCGCGAAGCGGCCCGACTGCTGCGCTGATCCTGTCTATTGCCATGCCCAACCTGACCCGTTCCGAGCAGATCTTCGAGGCAGCCAGAGCCATCATTCCCGGAGGCGTCAACTCGCCGGTGCGCGCCTATCGTTCGGTCGGAGGCACGCCGGTGCATGTCGCCAGCGGGAAGGGAGCCTGGATCACGGATGTGGACGGCAATCGCTACGTCGACTTCGTGATGAGCTACGGCCCGCTGATTCACGGACATGCCGACGCGCGCGTGCTCGCGGCCATTCAGGATGCGGCCTCACGCGGAACCTGCTACGGCGCCCCGACGCAGCTGGAGCTGGACATGGCCCGCGCGATCGTGGAGCGTGTGCGCCCGGTCGAGATGGTCCGTCTGGTGAACTCTGGCACGGAGGCGACCATGGCCGCGCTGCGCGTGGCGCGCGCCGCCACCGGCCGGGAGCGCATTCTCAAGTTCGACGGCTGCTATCACGGGCACGGTGATTCCTTCCTCGTGAAGGCGGGTTCCGGCGCCTTGACGCACGGCGCGCCGGATTCTCCGGGTGTCCCTGCTTCGCTTGCCTCGCTCACGCTCGTCGCGGAGTACAACAACCTTGCGAGCGTCGATCACATCTTTGCGCAGCACGGCTCGAGCATCGCCGCGATCATCGTCGAGCCCGTCGTGGGCAACATCGGCCTCGTGCGGCCCTCCGAGGGTTTCCTCGCCGGCTTGCGCGCGATCTGCGATCGCCATGGAGCCTTGCTGATCTATGACGAAGTGATGACCGGCTTCCGCGTGGCGCGCGGCGGCTATCAGGAGCTCTGCGGCGTGCGTCCGGATCTGATCACCATGGGAAAAGTCATCGGCGGAGGCATGCCGATCGGTGCCTACGGCGGGCGCAAGGACCTGATGAGCCGCGTTTCGCCCGCCGGTGACGTCTATCAGGCGGGCACACTTTCTGGAAACCCGGTCGCCGTGGCGGCGGGACTCGCGACGCTTCGGGCCTGCGACGAAACGGGTTTCTATGAGCGGTTGGAGCGGCAGAGCGCGCGGCTGCAGACAGGGCTTGAAAGCGCAGCCAGCCAGCACGGCGTCGCACTGAGCGTCGGCCGCCAAGGCTCGATGCTCTGCCCGTATCTGTCCGCCGAGCCCGTCACGAGTCTTGCCTCAGCCATGCGCACCGACCGCGCCCGCTGGGCGAAGTTCTTCCATGCGCTGCTCGAGGCCGGAGTCCACGTGCCACCTTCGCCTTTCGAGGCCTGGTTCGTATCGGCGGCTCATGATGATGCCGCCATCGACCATGCCGTCGAGGGTGCCCGGCGCGCTTTCGCCGCAATCGCATAGACGCTGGCGGTTGCGCACACGCGGGTGAGGCGCGCACAATCGGGGCATGCAGACCGACCTCGTTCGCAAGGCACTCCTCGATGCGCGCGCCACGCTGGATTCGTTTCTCGGCGACCCGGCCTGCCTTCAGGGAATGGAGCGTTTCATCGATGCCGCCCATCGCTCCCTGAGCCGTGGCGGTCTGCTGATGTCCTGCGGCAACGGCGGTTCGATGTGCGACGCCATGCACTTCGCCGAGGAGTGGACAGGTCGCTTCCGCAAGGATCGACCGGCGCTGCCGGCCATCGCGTTCAGTGATCCGAGTCAGCTGACGTGCATCGCCAATGACTTCGGATACGACGAGGTCTTCGCGCGTTCGGTCGAGGCTTACGGCAAGCCGGGCGATCTGCTCGTGACAATCAGCACTTCCGGCGGCAGCCCCAACATCCTGCGAGCGATCGAAACCGCGCGCACCAAGGGCATCACGACCGTGGGCCTGCTGGGCAAGGGCGGCGGCAAGGCCGGCGCGCTCGTCGACATTCCGATCATCGTTCCGCTGGCTACGACTTCCGATCGCATCCAGGAGCTGCACATCAAGGTGCTCCACATCACGATCGAAGCCGTCGAGCGTCGCCTGCACCCGGGCAACTACGCCTGACACCGAAGATCTGTCCGGCTCTAGATCGAGTCGAGGCCCCAGATGAAGGCGGGAGGCGCGGGCCGGGTCTCCGCGAGACCCAGGCTCGCGGCCAGCTGCGAACGCTGTTGCATTTCGCCGCGCGCAGGCAGCCACGCATCCAGCAATTCCCTGCCTTGCAGAGGGACGGATTCCCGGTAGCCCAGCGAGGCCGCGAGCTCCGACCGTGCGGCTTCTTCGTCGAGCACCTTGGCCATGCCGAGCACGCCCTTGCTGAGCGCGGCACCTGCATCGAACAGCAGTCGGATCAGCGAATCGGCGGACGATGGCATCATCACGAACAGATCGTCTTCGATTCCGCAGGTGTGCCGCAGCTCGATCAGGCGGCGCAGGATCATCCCCACGGCCTTCGACTGACCGCCCCATTCGTGCACGACATTCTCCATGTCGCCGCCGCGACCGAGGCAGGCGTAGGCCTGAATGCCTTCACTGTCCTCGCAAACGAGGACCTCCATGCCCGGACAGGCCAGCAGCGCGCGCGTTTCCTCTTCGCTGCGCTCAACGCGTGAGGTGTGCCGGCAGTACAGCTCGTGCACGGACGGCACATCGTGCGGCTGCAGGGGACGCACACCTTTGGGAGCGGGCAGTGCGCGCTGGATGGTCGGAGGCAGCGCCGCATCGACTTCGCATCCGAAGACATGCCAGCCCCGGCGCTCGTAGAAGGCGGCATCATCCGCCCACAGGACGCCGATGACCGCGCCGGCCTTCACAAGCTCCCGTTCCGCGGCCTGCAACACGCGGCCTGCGAGTCCGCGGTTGCGCCAGTGGGGATCCGTGGCGACGGAACCGATCATGCCGATGCGGATGCGCTCACGCCCGGCGACCAGCGTGCGCGGCAGGATCGCGCAAGTGGAGCGCACGGCGCCATCCTGTTCTTCGATCACGATCGTGCCCGCCGACAGGGGTCCGAAGACCAGCGGGTACTCGCTGCCCAGATCGCGTCCATCGCGAAGCACGCGTCCCATCAGGGCGCGCGCGGATCGCGATTCGCGGCATACGCGCAGGCTCATGAGCGGCTCTCTCCAGGGCGCGGCGGGTTGGTGAGCTTGTTCTGGCGCCAGGCTTCGACGATCTGCTCGCTCAGCTGGAGCGCCTCCTTCAACGACGCGTGAGCATGGTCGACGGCCTGCGACAGTTCGTCCGTGCTGCCGACGCGGTCGGCTTCCGTGCGCAGCTCACGGGCCTGCGTGTCGAGGCGCTCGAGCAGAGCCTGAAAGGCCGCACCGCCGCTTGCGGAGACCGGCTTGCTCTGGCCGGACTGGGCGCTGGCGGATTCCGCTACAGAGGTCTTTTGGATGGGATGGGCCATGGCGCTCAACGGAGATAGTCCAGAAGGGTGGTTTGCAGAAGACGTGTTCCGGAGGCCTGTGCGACCTGCAACGTCTGCTCGGCCTTGGTCATGTCGAGAATCACCGAGGCAAGGTCGGCGTCCTCGCGGTCGGAAATGAGGCCCTTGAGCGTCATTTCAAACTCACCCAGTCGCTCCGCCCCCGAGTTTAGGCGCTGCGTGCGCGCGCCCAGAGTTCCCTGAGCGCTCTGGACGTTCTCGAAGTTGCGGTCAAGCTCGCCGAGCCGGGAAGCGAGCCGGTCGCGCAGCTCCGGTCCGGTCAGATCGTGGATGTTCTCGAGGTCCTCGATCATGCCCTGCAGCACATCGAAGCCGTTGACGCCGCCCTCGAAGCTGTACAGCTCACTGGTCGCACGCACGACGCGTCGCGTGTCAAGGTGCAGAATCGTCCCGGTGCCTGCATCCACGAGCTCGAGATCCGTCTGGGTGAGGTCCAACGGCTGCCAGGTCGCTTCATCCAGCGAGATCGAGGCTTCGCCGGTCAGCGTGGTGCTCGACGAGGTTCCATCGAACGCGCTGAAGTCCAGATAGACAAACGCGCCGTTTTCATCCGACACGCCGAAGTGATCGAGATCCGGATGGCTTGCGTTCGGAATCGGCATCACGGTGCCGGTGCCAAGGCGCACCGTACCCGCGGCCCCGTCAATCACCAGAGCGCGGTCGCCGACGAGCGTGTCATCCGCGCCGCCGTTGGCGAGCGTGACTCCGGAGCCCGGAGACCCCAGCGTGGCATCGTGGCGCACATGGACGTAGCCGTAACCGCTGCCCTGGTTGGCCGTCGGACCCAGAGCGAGACCCGTCAGGCTGCCCAGAGTGACGCTGGACACCTCGTACTTGCCGAAGATCTCCGAGCCGGGCAGGTTGATCGCGAGGTCAACACCCGAGCCGATCTCTACTTGGCGTGACTCTTCATTGCCGTTGTAGCTGACGCGCGTCAGGCCGCTGACACTGTCTTCGCGGAATGGCTGGGTCGTGCTCGCTGTACCCGCGAAGAGATAGCGATCGCCCAGCTTCGCGTTGCCCATCTCCAGCAAACGCTCCTTCAGCAGGCGCAGCTCGGAGGCGAGCGACATGCGGTCGTCCTGGCTGAGGGTCCCGTTGAGTCCGTTGATCGCGAGCGAGCGCGCCTCGGCGAGGATGCTGCCGGTTTCGTTGAGCGAGGCCATGCCGGCTTCGAGCATCGGCCGCGAAGTGGAGATCGACTCCAGGAACTGACCGACGCCCCCCAGTTGGCGCTTGAGGCCGAGCACAGTGGAGGCGCCGACCGGGTCGTCGGAGGGACGCAGCAGCTTCTTGCCAGTCGACACCTGCTCCTGAGCCGTGATCAGCTTCGACAGGTTGATGGCAAGGCCGTTTCGAACCAGGGAGAAGTTGGTGTTTTGCGTGGGCCGAATGTTCATGGATCGATTTCCTCCTACAGCAGGCGGAGAACTTCCTCGCTCGTCGCATTGACGACGGTGATGTAGCGGGCGGCGGCCGAGTACGACTGCTGGAACTGGATCATGTTGACCAGCTCCTCATCGATGTTGACGCCGGAGATCTGTTCGCGGCGCGTGTTGAGCGTGTCTGTAAGGAATTGCTCCACTTCGCGGGCGTTGGTGGCGGCTTCGATGTCGAAGCCAACCCCGCCCACGAGGTCGCCGTAGTACTCACCGAAGCTGATGCCGGCGAAGGCATCGACGCTCATGTCGCGGATGTCGAGCAGCGCCTCAAGCGCGCCGTTGTCGCTGACCGCACCGCTTTGCGAAACCGAGAGCATGCGCGGATCCAGAGCCAGGTCGGCCCGCACGGCCATGTCTTCAGCACCTGTCCCGGCGTAGAAGGCATTCATGCCCAGCCCGACAAGCACATCGGAGGTGTCCGAATCCGCCAGTGCCTCGATCTGCAGACGGTCGCCTTGGCTCGCGGACAGTTCCCCGAAACCCAGGCTGATCTTGAGACCGCTGGCGAGTGTCAGCGGCGTTCCGGGCTGGTAGCCCTCGCCGACATCGAGGGTTCCCACGCGAACACCGATGCTGTCAAAGACTTCGACGGTGAGCCCCGGAGTGGTGCCGATCGTACCGTCGCCGGTGGGGACAAGCGTGAAGGTCTGATTCTCCGTGCCGACATAGCTGCCGCTGATCGTCGCCGCGATCGAGTTGCTGGAGCCGCTGGAGCTCAGGCCGGCGCTCCAGCCGAGCGCGCTGAGAGCGCTGCCGCCCGTCAGCGTGACAGTTTCCGTGGCGCCTTCCGTCAGAGACTGCAGGAAGACATGTCCGCCCTGAGACACGGCGCGCATCCCGCCCGATGCGGTTGCGGGGTTGGCGTTGATCGCCGCGGCGAGTTCGTCCGCGCTCGCTTGGTTGATGTCCTCAAACTGCGAGCCTGCGAGCGTGATGTTGACGCTGCCGCCTAGACCCGCGAGATCGAGCGTCATCCCGTCGGTCAGGGCAAAGGGCTCCGCGTTGAGCGTGCCAAGGGAGGCGTGCGCTCCACCCAGAGTACCCAGCGAATCCGGGGCCAGATTCATGCGTGCACTGAAGTCAAAGCCAAAGCCCTCGTCAGCGGTCATCTGCAGGCGACCGAAGCTGTCGAGGCTGGCGTTGACGTGCGGGATGGCGTTCAGCGCATCCAGCAGGTCCTGGACCGTGGTGTTCTCCTCGTCGATCGCGATCGACGTGCGTGAGAATGAGCCGGTGGCCCGGTCGGTGATGTTGACGTGCAGTTGACCGCTTGTGATTTCGAAGGGCAGCCCGGCGTTCGCCAGCAGCTCGTCGCCGAGCTCCCCGTCGGCGTCCTGATCCTGCACGGAGTGAATGCCCTTGAGCGACTGGAACGGACCCGTGGCCGGAATGCCCGTGCTGTGAGCGCGGTTGGCCTCGCGGATGAACTCATGCGCCAGCGAGTTTATGCGCTCCAGCAGATCCGGAACGAAGCTCTGTCCGATCTGCAGGAGACCACCGATCGAGCCGCTCTTCGGCGTGATCGGATTGGGATTGCCCTGCACACGCAGCGTCGCGCCGCCGGTCGTGTCGACCTCGACGCTCATGGCGTAGGCCTTGGTCTTGCCGACCAGCATCGCCCCGTTGGTGAGCACCGTGACGTTGCCGTCCTGACCCTCGCTGTGGGTGATGTTGACGAGGTTGCCGAGGCTCTTGAGTGCCTCGTCGCGCTGATCACGCAGATCATTGGCCGTGACGCCCGCACTCTCGAAGGCGGCGATTTCCCGGTTGTAGCCGGAGATCTGCTGCGCGAGCGCGTTGACCTGCTCCACCTGGGCCTTGACCTGCGCTGCACTGTCGCGACGCACGTCCGTGAGGCTGGCACTGAGCTCGTTGAAGCGTCCGCTGAGCGTCTGCGAGGACTGAACGGCCCCGGTGCGCAGCACCTGGTCATCCGGGCTCGCGGAAAGCGAAGACAGCGAGTTGTAGAAACCCTGCATCAGACTGTTGAGGCCGCGATCGCCGGGCTCGCCGAACAGCGCCTCGACCTGCGCCATGCCGCCAAGCCGCGTGTCGAGTCCCGTGAGCATGCTTTGCTGCGTCACCAGACGGCGGTGCAGCAGGAGGTCGGCCGTGCGCTGGATGTTGCTGGCGTTGACCCCGCTGCCGATCGCCAGACCGCGCACCAGCACGGCCGGCGCGGCAGCGATGTTCACGTTCTGGCGCGAGTAGCCGGGCGTGCTGGCGTTGCTGATGTTGTGACCGATGTTCTCAAGCGCCGTCTGCGAGGCAAGCAGCGCCTTGAGTCCGGTATGAAGTCCGATTCCGCTCATGATCAGGCCTCCGCGTTGACCAGTTGTCCGCCTTCGCCCAGCGCCTTGGGGTCCTGCTGGTTCAGGAGTTCAGCGACGATTTCCTCTATCAGCTTGCGTTGCGCGCCGGCCAGCGCCGCAAAGCGCCGGTTTCTGCGCACGAGCGTTGCGCTCGAGCGCCGCAGGTCATCGCGCAGTTGGCTCAGGCGCGGCGGATGACCCGCGCGCTCGAGGATGCTGCTCATCGACAGGGCGCGTTCGTCCGCTCGGTAGAGGGCCGCAAACTGGGCGAAGAGCTTGCTGCGGCGGGCGTGGCGCTCCATCTGCGTGCGCAGCTCGCGATCCAGATCCTGACAGGCCGCGAGCAGCTCGCCCGAGCGGTTTGCGACGAGCGCTTCTTCCTGACGCTGGATGTGCCCCAGGATGCGGCGCTGGCCGGCCAGCTCCTCCTGTCCCCACGCTTCCAAGGCATTGATCAGGCTCTGCTGATTCATCACGGCTGCACTCCTTCGTTCTTCTGGATCAGGCGCTGCACGAAGTCGGCGATGTGCAGCGAGCCCTGCTTGGCGATCGACTCGCCCACGTGTTCGTCGAACCAGCCCCCGTAGACATCCGCTGCGGAGTCGGTGCCGAAGAAGCTGCCCGGAGAGGCGTTGCGCATCTCCTTGACGAGCATCGAGGCGAACATGCCTTCGAGCTTGCGGGCGACCTCGCCCGTGCGGTCCTCGTCGCCGTTCGCCGCCTGGGTGATGGACTTGAGGCGTGCATCATCGCGGCCGGTGAGCGCGGCGGCGCCCAGTTGCCTGCCGTCCATCGGCAGCTGCGCGGTGAGAGGGGCGGTGCGCACGGCTCACATCCTCCGGATTTCGGCCACCAGCATCCCGCCCGAGGCCATCGCCTGCAGGATGCTGATCAGGTCGCGGGGAGTCGTGCCGAGCACATTGAGCACGTCGACGACTTCGGAGAGCGTCACCGCTTCCGGAATCATGACGAGCGAATTGTTCTCCTCGTCGATGCGCAGATCCGTGCGCGGGTTGGTGGTCGTCTGGCCGTTCGAGAACGGACCGGGCTGGCTGGTCTGCGGTGTTTCAGCGATGGTGACCGTCAGGCCGCCCTGAGCGATGGCTCCCGGGCGCAGGCGGACATCGCCGCCCATCACGATCACGCCGGTGCGCTCGTTGACGATCACGCGGGCAACTGCTTCGGATTGAACTTCCTGGCGCAGCACCGCATCGAGATAGGCGGCGTGTTCGTGCTCGGGAAGATCGCCAGGCACCTGGATCTTGAGCGACTTGCCGTCACCCATGGCCTTGGCGCTGCCGGGGAAAAGCTTGTTGGTCGCTTCCACGACGCGCACAAGGTTGCCAAGGCTGTCCTGGCCCATGCGCAGGTCGAGGTAGATGAAGCCGTGCTCGCTGGCGAGCGCGGTGGGCACTTCGCGTTCGACTTTGCCGCCTTCGGGCAGCGTGCCGACCGTCGTGTGGTTCTTCTTGGCGCTGGCCGCAGCGCCTTCGGCCTGGAAGCCGCCGACCGTGATCGGACCCGAAGCGGTCGCATACACGTCGCGTCCGGTCATGTCGGTCAGTTCCGTGAGGCTCAGCGTTCCGCCCTGGAGGCTGGTGGCGTCACCGATCGTCGACACGGTGACGTCGATGCGCTGACCCGGCTTGATGCCCGAGGGAAGCACTGCTTCCACCTGGACGACCGCGATGTTCTTCGTGGCGAGGCTCTGCAGATCCAGCTTGATGTTGCGGGTCAGCAGCAGGTTGGAGAGCAGCTGCTTCGCCGCGTTGATCGAGTCACCCGTGCCGGCGAGACCGGTCACCAGCCCGATGCCGAGCACAACGTTGTCTTCCTGTCCGCGCACGCTGACGAGGCTGCGCACCGGTGTCGTCAGCTGACGGCGGGGAGCCACGGCGGGCAACGCATTCTGCCGCTCGCCCGTCACGATGATCGAGCTCGAGGCGCGCGTGGGCTGAGCCGGGGCTTCGACGCCGCGCGGGAAGAGGTCGACGGCGGTCGGCGCGGGAACCTGAGGGTCCTGAGTCGCAGAAGCCGCTTGCGTTTGGGCCGTCACCGCAGGAGCAGGGGCAGCGCTGAAGGCGGTGAGCAGAAGTGCGATGAGCATGGTTTGTTCTCCCCGTGTGATCAGAAGGGCCAGATCCAGGCAATGGCGTCATGAACGAAGGCACCCAGGCCTTTGCGGTTGGTGCTGTCCGTCAGCGGTCCGCTGCCCACGTAGGAGACCACTGCATTCGCAACGAGCTCGCTCGCCACCGAGTTGTCCGCGCCGATGTCGTAGCGACGCACGATGCCGGAGAACTCGATCAGCTTGGTTTCCTTGTCGATCCGGATCTCTCGGCGTGCGTTGACGACGAGGTTTCCGTTGGGGAGCACATCCACCACGACTGCGGTCACGCGAGCGGTGAACGTTCCCTTCTTCTTGTAGTTGGCCGTCCCCTTGAGACTGTCATCCGAGGTGGCTTCCAGCGCGGGCAGCGTGCCGAAGGCGTTGGGCTTCACGTTGAAGTTCGCCAGCTCGTAGTTGAGGTTCGTGCTCTTGCTGAGATCGGAAGACTCTTCGTTCTTCACGTCCTGCGATTCGTCGATGACGATCGTCACCAGATCGCCGATCTTCGAGCCGGTCTTGTTGGCGATCAGACCCACGGGGCCCTGCGCGGGATTGTAGATGGAGCCGCGACGCTGGTCGGGGCCTGCGTCCGCGGAGACGGCCGGCAGGCTCAGGGTGACGAGCAGGGCGAGCAGTGTGTGCTTGGTGTTCATGGTGCGTATGTTGCGGGGTTTCAGCGGGTTCCCAGATCGACTTCGACCAGACCGCGGCCGATCACGACGCCCGAGATCTCGCGCGACTTGTCGGCCGAGACGAGGCGAATGCGATCACCGGACATGCCATCGGCCTTGGCGATGGCTGAAGAGCGCGCGGTGATCGCGCCCTTGCGCACCTGGATCTGGACGGTCTCGCCGGACTTCACGAGGCGTGCGCGTTGCACTTCGCGGGCCGTCACCGTCGAACCGGCGGCCAGATCGACCTGAGCGACGGCCCCCAGCAGCGCGGGGCCGGAGAGCGGCTCAAGTCCGCCCATGTGACCGATGCGCGTGCGGCGCAGCTCGAAGTGCTCCGGACCGATGACATCACCGCGACGCAGGTCGCGGACCAGCACCGGGCGCAGCTCACTGAGCTCGACCTGGAAGTTGATCCACTGCGTGCTGTAGAGCGCGCCGTCGACCCAGATCTGAACCGGCACGGACCAGGCACCGGCGCGCTGCTCGCGCTTTTCGAGCAGGCAACGCAGTTCCGGAGCCCGTTGACCCGCCGGGATCTCGAGATCGGTGAGCGCGCTGGTCGGTGTCAGGATCGTCTCGCGGCCGGCAAACAGGCTGCGCAGCTCTTCTTCGGCGCGGGTCCGCAGCTCCGTGCCGCTGAGCTTCTGCGTCTGCGGAACGACGCGCACGACCTGCGCGCCTTCGATCTGCAGCTGCGTGCCTGGGAAGGCACCCTGCAGCTTCTGCTCGATCTGCCAGCGCTGCAGCGTCCGGGTGTAGCCCGGCGCGGGTGCCCAGCCGAGTTCGAGGGCCTTCACGCGTTCGACCAGTGCGGCATCGTCGCCGCGCACTTCGGCCAGTGCGCCGACCGAAAGCTCGGTTCCGCGAACGCGCGTTTCGGGTTGCAGGACGACGGTCAGGCCGCCGAGGAGAAGGGTTGTGATCATCATGATGGTTCAGCGCAGCATCTGGTTGACTTGCTGGAGCATTTCGTCGCTCGCGCGGATCGCGCGGCTGTTCACTTCGTAGCTGCGTTGAGCCACGATCAGGCCGACGAGCTCGTCGACCACCTGCACGTTCGAGCGTTCACGCTGGCCTTGGCGGATGATGCCGGTGCCTTCGAGGCCGGCCTGCGCCGAGACGGCGACACCCGATGCCGGCGTTTCACTGAACATGTTGCTGCCCTGCGCGCGCAGGCCGCCGGCGTTGGGGAAGCGCCAGACCGGGATGCGGCCGGCTTCCTGCGGCAGGCCCGCGGTGCTGGTCATGTACTCGATGCGACCGTCATCGCCGATCGAGACGCTGACCGCTTCCTTGGGGATCGCGGGCGCGCCATCGAGGATGAAGCCTTCGTTGGTGACGATGTTGCCGTCGCCGTCGAGGTGGAAATCGCCGTCGCGCGTGTAGCGCATCTCGCCGGAAGGCATGCGCACGCCGAAGAAGCCCTCGCCGACGAGCGCCATCGAATAGGTGCCGGAGCTCGGCTCGAGCTCGCCCTGGCTGAAGATCTTCGCGGAGCCGGCGACTTCCGTTCCGCTGCCGATCTGCAGCCCGATCGGATTGCGCTGGTTGCCGGCCGTCGCGGTGCCCGGCTCGCGGTAGGTCTGATAGAACAGCGCGCGGAACGACAGCTCGCTCTTCTTGAAGCCGCTGGTGTTCGCGTTGGCGATGTTGTTGGCGATCGTGTCGACCTGCAGCTGCTGGGCCTTCATGCCCGAGGCGGCGGTCATCAGTGCGCGATTCATGGTTTCTCCTGCGGGTTACGGTGTTTCAGGGGTCAGCGCGGCTGGTTCAGACGGCTGTAGGACTGTTCGACCGTGCGGATGATGTTGCTCGCGAGGTCGTAGTGACGCTGGACGCGGATCATCGAGACGAGTTCGTCGATGCTCTCGGTGTTGGCACGCTCGATCGCGCGCGCACGCACTTCCGCGGTCGGGGCCTGCTGTTCCATGCCCTGCGAGGCGCGGAAGTAGCCCTGTGTGTCGAGCTGCAGACGCTCGCGCGCGGCGAAGTCGACGAGCTTCAGGCGACCGATGTCGTTGGCGCCCTGACGGACGAAGCCGGTGCCGTCGATGCTGACTTCCTCTCCGACGGGGTTGAGCGTGCCGCGCGCTCCGTCCCACACGACCGCATTGCCGCTGTCATCGAGCAGCACGCCCTGCGGATCGAGGTGGAAGCGGCCGTTGCGCGTGTAGCCTTCGCCGGTCGGCGTCTCGACGGCAAAGAAGCCGTCGCCGAGCAATGCCAGGTCGAAGGGGTTGCCCGTGTCCTCGACCGGACCCTGGCTGAAATCGGTCCCGCTCCGGGTGACGATCTGACGGGTCGGGCGGCCGTTGTGCTGTGTCTCCAGCACGTGCTGGAAGGTCGCCGAGCGCTTGTAGCCCGGCGCCTGGATGTTGGCGAGGTTGGTGGCGATCGCGTCGAGGCGACGCTCGCCTGCGCTCATCGCCTGAACCGCGTTGCTGAGGCTGGTATCCATGTCCACCAGCCCCATAGCAAGCGGCCTGCCAACCACCCGGTATCAACGTAAAGCTATTCCTGAGAAGGCTTTAGAAATAAAGACGCGGTCCGGGCGGACCGCGTCGGCGAGCAATTTCTTCCAGGGTGGGAAAAGACTTCCAGGCGTTTTTTACCACCCCGGCTCAGGCTCAGACGATGTTGACCATGTCGCGCATCACTTCATTCTGAACGGTGATGACGCGGGAGTTGGCCTGGAAGCCGCGCTGGGCCTCGATCAGGTTCACGAACTGCTCGGCGGTATCGATGTTCGAGTTCTCCAGCGCGCCGCCCACCACCGAACCGGCAGCACCGAGGTTGCCGGAAGAGAGCACTGCGTTGCCGCTGTTGGTGCTCTGCGTGAAGAGGTTGTCACCGTACTGCGTGAGACCTTCGGGGTTCGAGAAGGTCGCGATGCCGATGGCACCCAGCGTCTGCGACTGACCGTTGGTGTAGAGGCCGATGATGCTGCCGTCGCCATCGACGGACATGCTGGCGAGCTCGCCGGCGCCGTAGCCGTTCTGCTCCTGCACCAGCACTTCGCCATCGCCGCCGAACTGCGTCAGTCCGGAGAATTCTCCGTCGGCACCCAGCGCCAGGGTCAGTGTCTGGGGGGAGGATTGACCGTTGAAGTACACCGTCACTTCCGGGTTGACGCCGCCCAGACCCGTGGGCGAGCCGTTGTCGTTGAAGAAGATGCCGGTGATCGGTGCGGACACCACGCTGCCTTCGGAATCGTCAACGCTCGGCAGGATGCTCCATGAGCCGTCCGCCTGACGCTCGAAGGAGAGCGTCATGGTGTGCGCCACGCCCGACGGGTCGAAGACTTCCATCGAAGTCGTCACGACGTCGGAGCCCGTGCCTTCGGTCGTGACCGTCATCGCATAGCGAGTCCAGTCCGTGGCCCCCACCGTGCCCGCTTCGTCCGAGATGGACAGCTGCAGCTGTGCTTCGCCGGCGGTGTCGGCGGTCACCACCAGTTGACCGGCGCTGTTCATCTCCACCGTCGCGCCCGCGAACTGCGCGTCGATGAACGCCACCAGATCGGCGATGGTGGTGCCATCACCGGCAGCACCGTAGGTGAACGTCGCATTGATCGGAGTGCCGTCCGCATCCACACCGCTGATCGCGATCGAGTCGCCGTCGACGTAGTCCGAGGTGTTGCCCGGCAGATCATTGAGGCTCGTGGTGCCGTTTGCGGCCGTTTCCGAGCCCGTGACGAGCGATGTCGAGATGCCGATCAGCGAAGCGAGATCGCGACCGGTGGTTCCCGAGGTCACTTTCAGGGTCGCGTCTTCACCCACTCCATCGCTGGTGATCATGACCTGACCCGAACCGTTGACGCTGGCGCTGACGCCATCGAGGGCGTCGATGGCCGTCGCGACTTCGGCGGCGGTCACGGAGCCGGTGACGCTGGTCACGCTGACCGTCTGCGGCGCGGAACCATCCACCGTGACGCGCATCGTCCAGGTTTCGCCGGCCGGAATCGTGAACGGACCGGAACCCGATGAGGTCAGCGACGCCGCGAAGCCCTGCGCAAGTGCATCGGCCGAGCTCAGCACTTCAGGCAAGGGACCCGTGACCACCTTGGGCAGGTTGCCGGCGATCTCCGCGCTGCTCGTCGCCTGAGGAGCGAGCATGGAGGTCGTGTCGAGCTGAATCGGCGAGCCGCTGGGATCCAGAACGAAGGAACCCGTGCGCTGGTCGATCAGGTTGTTCGCCGCATCGAGACCGAAGGTGCCCGCGCGCGTGTAGAAGTTCTGCGCGCCGTTGCGCACCGCGAAGAAACCGTTGCCCTGCAGCGCCACATCGAACACGCGGCCGGTGTTCGTGATGCCGCCTTGGCTGAAGCTGCGCGAAGTGCCCGCCACGCGCACGCCCTGACCGACCTGCGCCGGGTTGCGACCGCCGCGTCCGCCGTTGGGACCGGATGCATAGCTGAGCGTGCGCGCGAACTGGTCGCTGAACACGGCCTGCGAGCCCTTGAAGCCCGCCGTGTTGCTGTTCGCGAGGTTGTTACCGATCACGTCGATCCACGTCTGGTTGGCCTGAAGACCACTGAGGGCGGTGTAGAGGGAGCTTGCCATGTGTTGATTCCTTGTTGTGTGTGCGCGGGATCAGTTGGTGGTGGTGGACTCATCAGACGGGCTGTCGGTCGTTTCGCCGCCCTGTTCGGGGCCGAGAATCGTGGTGACATTGCCCAGCGGGACGTCTTCACCATCGATCAGGAGCGTGGCCATGCCGTCCTTGATCTTCACCTGGCTCACCGTTCCGGTGAGTTCCTGTTCGCTCTGCGGATCGATGTACTGCACCTGCTGGCCGATCAGCGCGCTCGATTGCGTCAGCTGCGCCATCAGGGCGTTGGACTGCTGCAGCACGGCGAGACCGAGGATGTTCTCGTTGAGCTGCTGCATCTGCTCCAGGCTCGAGAACTGCGCGAGTTGCGCGATGAACTGCTGGTTGTCCTGCGGCGCCATGGGATCCTGGTTTTGAAGCTGCGAGACGAGCAGCTTCATGAAGGCGTCCTTGTCGACGTTCGAGGCGGCCTGCTGACCCGCGGCCGCGCTCTGCGTCAGTGCTGTCGTATCGGAACTGCTCAGGCTGTTGACGTTCATCGTTTCATCACTCCTTTTCAGGCGTAGAGGTCCACTCCATCTGTTCGGGGCGCAAGGATCCGCGCTAGCAGCGCTTCTTCGCCGGCCGTGATCCCTGCGAGCGATTCACCACGCGGACGGCGGCGCGAGGCCTGCGCGAAGGACTCCTCGCGCGCCTGATCGCGGTTGCCAAGGCCCAGCTCCAGCTGGATGTCGTTGGTCTGCAGTCCCTGCTGCTGCAGCGTGTTGCGCAGCTCGGGCAGGTGGCGGGCGAGAGCCTCGAGCGTCTCCGGCCGCTCCGCGCGCACCAGCGTGCGCAGCTTGTCTTCTTCCATCTTAATCTGAACGGTCACCAGACCCAGCTCCGGCGGAGAGAGCTGGATCACTGCGCTGCGAGTGCTCGCGTTGAGGTTGATGCGCAGCTGCTGCAGGATGTCCGCCGCGCGTTCCTCGCGCGGCATGGGCAGGTGGGGACGCTCCGGAGCGGCGGCCTGCGGCTTGGCCTCGGGCACATCGCGTGCGGCAGCGGGGCGCGTGACGGAAAGCTCCATGCCGCGCAGGCCGGATTCCGACTGCGGGTCCATGTTCGGCAGACCTGCGCCGGGTTCGGCGGCCAGCTCGATCGCCTCGGCCAGAGCCACTCCTGAGTCCAGACCCAGGGCAGCCCCCTGCAGCGCCGACGCCTCCGGTGTCGGAACCGTTGAGGGCAAAGTCAGCAGGGGCACGATCGGCACCGACGGTACCGCCCCCAACCCTGCGCCCAGCTCGCCGAGCTGTTCGCTCGCCGGCTCCTCCGTTGGCGGCAGCGCCGACGCGAGAGCACCCGCGCTCACGAGGTCCTCGAAGCTCGCATTCGCCGTCGGGTTTTCCGCGGACGGCTCCACAGGACCCTCACCTGCCGGTGTGGCCCGCTTTTCGTTCCGGGGAGCTGGAAGGGACGGCCGTCCCGTGCCGGACGGCCGCCCACTTGCTTCCAAGGAACGGAGACTCGCTGAGTGCTCCATCGCCGACCCCTGTAGCAAGCCAGCTGCCAAGCTCTTGGAAAGGGTTGTAAAGTGCTTTGAAACAAAGGTTTAAGGCCATTGGTTCCATTCCCTCAGCTGGGCCGCAGGCGGCAGTCTTTTCCTCATCCGCCCAGTCTTTCCTTCCAGGTGCGAACAAAAATCCCAGGCCCCCCGTCCGTTCATCGGGCGGCATTGTCGCCCGGGAAAATCCCTTGAATGCGCACTCCTACGCAGGCCACAGCCTGTGGAAAAGGGGTAGGCTTCTTCGAGGGCTTTCTCGCCTCTGCATCCAACCTGACGTCCCTCACCGACCGGCCCGCACGGGGCAGGAGCCCTGCGCCGCCGGTCACCACACTCCATGAAGTTCTTCAAACTGCTGACCTCGTTCCTGCTCGCGGCCCTGCTCGGCGGAGCCGCCTTGGCGCAACATGCGCAGACTTCCGCAGTCGTCCAGCAACCCGGCAACGCCAACCGGGTCTGGGTCTGCAACAAGGACAATGGCACCGTCTCCGTGATCGATGTGCCCTCGGGCCTGATCGTGGCCGAAATTCCGGTGGGCGTGCACCCGCGCGCGCTGGCCTTTGACGCGACCGGCAGCCGCGTCTTCGTGGCCAACCAGCGCGGCAACGTACCGATCGACCGCAACTTCGTGACGCCGTTCAACGGCACCGAGCTGCGCGGAACCATCAGCGTGATCAACGTGGGTTCGCTCAGCGTCACGAACACCCTGTCCAACGTGGGTGTGGAACCGGTCGCCCTGACGGTGTCGCCCAACGGCAAGTTCCTCGTGGTCTGCGGCACGCGCAGCGCGACGCTGAAGTTCTACGACGCGAACACGCTCGCGCCGCTGTTCACGTTCCAGTACATGCGCGATCTGAGCAAGATCCCGGCCCCCTTCACCATCGCGGATGTGGATGCCAACCGCGACGGCGCAGCGGATGTCGGTGATCCGCGCGGCTTCGTGCTGCGCTCGGACAACTCGCGCCTCTATGTCACGCACCACAAGTCGCCGTATGTGTCGGTGGTCGACTTGACCCTCAACGCCGGCGGCCTGCCGACGGCAGCGACGCTGACGAAGAAGATCAACACGGATGACTACGCCTTCGACCCGGTGCTGAACCCGGTCAAGGTCCAGATCATCAAGAGCCAGGGCAAGCCGCGCTTCCTCGAGAACATCGCGCTTTCCCCCGACGGCACCCGCGCATTGATCCCGCACGTGCTGCACAACGTCAACCACGACGTGGGTCACAACTTCGGCCCGACGCTCGACGGTGCCTACGCCAACCGCGTCTACCCGGCCCTGACCGTGCTGGATGCGGTCACGAACACCTACGGTCAGGCCGGTGACAACTCGCTGCGTCTCCACAACGAGATCGCGGACACCAAGACCCCCGCCGAGTTCGTTCCCTTCGGCCGCGGCAAGCGCATGGCGAACGGCAACATCCCGACGCTGGGCGGCTCCGGCTCGCCCATCCCGGGCCAGCCGATCACCTTCGTGGTGAGCGGCATGCAGCCCGGCCAGTCGGCCAAGCTGCTGCTCGGCCAGACGCAGATGAACATCGCGCTCGGCAGCGCTGGCAATCTGCTCGTGGCGCCTCGCGTCAGCATCAACATGACAGGCAACACCGCGACCTACACGATTCCGGCCGGCCTGACGAACTTCGTCGGCATCGCGCAGGTGCTCGTATCGGATCCGCTGACGGGTGAGCAGGCCCTGTCGACGGGCGTCAAGTTCGTCACCGGCGCAACGGGCGTTGGCGTCAACAAGATGGGTCACCGCGCCGGACACCCCGGCTCGGTCGCCTACAGCCCCAGCGGCAACCAGGTGCTGATGCTCAACCGCGGTTCGGAGGACCTGTTCCTCTACAAGACCAGCGGCAACAACATCGAGCTGCAGTGCGTGTATCCGCCGCGCCACAACTTCCAGGCTCGCGCGCCCTTCGACCTGACCACGGGCATCGGTGACCTGCCGCTCAGCATGACGGTCGTTCCCGATGCGACCACGCCTCAGGATGATGCGCGCGTTTACATCATCAACGAAGCTTCGCGGAGCCTCTCGGTGCTGCGCGTCGACTGGACCACGGGCACCATCCATAAGCTGAAGGAGCAGATCCCGACGCACCAGGGCCCGGATGCCTTCACGCAGGACCAGCGCATCGGCCAGGAAGTGTTTGAAGATGCCTCGCGCCCGCAGACGGCCGGCAACTTCAACAACTCCTGCGCTTCGTGCCACTTCGACGGTGGTGAGGACGCCAACGTCTGGCAGCGCCCCGCGGGTCCGCGCAGCACGATGCCGGTCTACGGCGGCGCGCTGGGAACCGGTCTGATCCTGTGGAAGGGCGTGCGCCTCAACCTCGGCGAAACCGGCCCGATGTTCACCGGAGAGAACGGCGGAACGGGAGCCTTCACCGATGCGGAGCAGGCAGGCCTGCGCGCATACCACGAGATCATTCCCTTCCCGCTGAACCCCAACCTCAACCCGATCGGCAGCACCTACACGTCGCAGGCCGCACTCGGCAAGGACCTGTACTTCGGCACCAACGACACGGGCCTCAACCCGACGCTGCGTCACGCGGGCTGCGCGACCTGCCACCCGGATGCGGAGACGAACCCCGGCAACTTCCCGGGACCGCGCTTCTACACCGTGGACTTCCTCAACCCGATCCTCACGACGGGTGAGAACCTCGGCAACGTGGACCCCTCCTGCTTCTCGCTGCGCGAGAACATCGTGGCGGTCAACATCCGCAACGTGAACTCGGGTGCGGACGTGGACCAGGACGGCATCCCGGGCATCGACGTCGACCGCAACAGCGACGGCTACGATGACCGCGAAACCTACGCGGTCATGTACCCCGATGGCCACGACGATTTCCGTCGTGATGACGGCAACAGCTACCTGTGCCCCTGCGATCCGCTGACCGATCCCAACTGCGACGCGCAGAATCCCTTCATGCTGTTTGCCCGCGCTCCGCAGGCCTTCAGCGTTCCGCAGAAGCTGGGAGTTCAGGGCACTGCTCCTTACTTCCACGACCACACCAGCTACTCGCTGCGCCATCTGCTTGACCCGCAGTCGCAGGTCTCGAGCCCGATCTACGGCTCGCCGGCCTACACCGCCGTGGGTCAGGCCCCCTATGTCAGCGTCCAGAAGCACTTCAACGAAGTGCACGATCTGCGCGGACACGAGCAGTTCGTGCAGGGCGCTTCGAAGGTTCAGGTGACGCTGGTCTCCGGCGCCAACGTGGACAACGACATCGAAGCGATTCTGGCCTACATCTCCTCGCTGTGAGGAACCAACAGTCGCGCGCAAAGCGCGGCTGATACGAGAGCACCGCGGTCAAACCGCGGTGCTTTCTTTTTAACCCTGGTGCCGCTCGACGAGTTCGACGCCGCCATCCTCCCGACCCACGATGCGCGCGTGCGCCAGCCCGAGAAACAGGCCCGTCTCGACGATGCCGGGAATGGAATGCAGCGCGCGATCGAGCGACTCGGGATGAAGGATGCCTTGGGCGAAGCGACAATCGAGGATCGCGTTGCCGTTGTCGGTGCGGCAGGAAGCGTGGTTGAGGCGGCGCTCGATCGGATCGCAGCCCAGCTCGGCCAGCTTGCGGGCGACGAAGGGAAGCGCAAAGGGCACGACTTCCACGGGCAGGGCGAAGGTGGTGCCCAGACGATCGACGCACTTGTTGGCGCCGACGACAACCAGCATGCGTCTTGCCAGCGATGCCACGACCTTCTCGCGCAGCAGCGCGCCGCC
>SYGM01000050.1 GCA_005799545.1 Planctomycetia bacterium
CCCGCCGGCCACAGAAGCAGAAGCAGAAGCAGAAGCGGATGCGGATGCGGCTGCGGATGCGGATGCGGGAACAGATGCGGGAGCGGCAGCCTGCGGGGGCGGAGCGGAGCTGTGCGGCCGTTGCGGGTGCTGCGGTTGCGGCGATTGCGTATCCCCGCAGGCCGCGAGCAGCGACAGCGCAAGGACGAGCAGATGGAGCCGGTACGACGGGCGCATGGCAGGAGCAGGGACTAGCTCACCCGACCTGCGGAATAACCGCCGATCCTGAGCTCCGTGGCACTTTGGCGACTGGCGGATCGTGAGGCAAGTGCATACGGGCATGGAAGCGGCCGCCGCAGGCCTCTATTCTCGCCCGCGGTGACCCGACTCCGCCCCGCCCCGCGCCCACCGGCTGCCGCCGGCTCGCTTGCCATGCTGCCGGCCGCAGCCTGCCTCGCTCTGCTGGGCGGCTGCGCGGGCGGACTCGAGGGCGAGGCGGAGCTCGCCTTCACCAACGCCGGCGAGGTCGCCAGCCTCGATCCTGCGGCGATCACCGGCGTGCCCGAAGGCAAGCTGGCGCGCTTCCTGCACGAGGGTCTGGTGATCAAGCATCCCCGGACGCTCGAGCCCCTGCCGGGCATCGCCGAATCATGGACGATCCGTCCCGACGGACTGGTCTACCGCTTCGTGCTGCGCGCCGATGCGCGCTGGTCGAACGGCGAGCGCATCACGGCACAGGACTTCGTGTACAGCTTCGAGCGCCTGCTCTCGCCGCGCACCGCCGCCGAGTACGCCTATCAGCTGTGGTATGTGCGCGGCGGTCAGCGCTACACCAGCGAGACCGACGCACAGGGCAATCCGCGGCATGCCTTCGAGACCGTGGGCATCCGCGCGCTCTCCGAGCGCGAGCTGGAGATCGAGCTGGAGGCTCCGACGCCCTTCTTCCTCGACATCCTCGGCAGCGTGCCGCTGATGCCTGTGCACCGCGGCACGATCGAGCGCATGCAGAAGCTGCATCCTGACAGCTGGCGCGTGGAGTGGCTCAAGCCGGAGAATCTCGTCACCAGCGGACCCTATGTGCTCGCGCAGCGACGCATCCAGGACCGCGTTCGCCTGAAGAAGAATCCGAACTACTGGGACCGTTCCCGCATCGCGTTCGAGACCGTCGACGTTCTCGCGGTCGAGCATCTCAACACGATGCTCAACCTCTACCTCACGGGCGCGAGCGTCTGGTGCGACAACCTGCCGACGCACGCGCTCGCAAAGCTCAAAGGACGCGCGGACTTTCAGCCCGCGCCCTACCTCGGCGTGGGGTTTTACCGCTTCAACACCACGCGGCCGCCGCTCGACGACAAGCGCGTGCGCCGCGCGCTGGCGCTGTGCATCGACCGCGCCGTGATCTGCGAGAAGATCCTCGCCGCGGGCGAGAGTCCGGCCTGGTCCTTCGTGCCGCCGGCCGCGCGCGGGCATGTTCCGGTGGAGCTCTTGCACGCCGCCACTGCGGAAGACAACCGCGCCGCGGCCCGCGCGCTGCTGGCCGAGAGCGGCCTCAGCCTGCCTGCGCTGGAGATCCTGTTTGCGACGCAGACGATCAACAAGGATGTCGCCGAAGTGATCGCGGACGGCTGGAGACGCGAGCTGGGGTTTTCCGCCAAGCTCTCCAACCAGGAGGCGCGCGTCGCGCTCGACAGCCAGAAGAACCTGCGCTACGACGTGGCGCGCTCCTCGTGGGTGGGCGATCATCCCGATGCGCTGGGCTTCCTCGAGATCTTCCGCTCCGACAGCGTCAACAACCGCACGGGCTGGAAGCACGCGCGCTACGACGAGTGCATCGACCGCGCGCGCCGCGCGCTGGAACCCGAACGCAGCGCGCTCCTGCGCGAGGCCGAGACGATCCTGATGGACGAGGCGCCCATCGCGCCGATCTGGTTCTTCGTCACGAAGAACCTGGTCTCGCCGCAGCTCGGCGGTTTCCACGAGAATGCGCTGGATGAGCATTTCCCGCAGTTCTGGCACTGGAAGGATCAGGGCGGAGGCCGCCGATGAAGCGCTTCCTGCTGCGCCGACTGCTGTGGTTCTTCCTGACGCTGCTCGCCGTGATCACGGTGGCCTTCGCGCTGATGCGCGGCGTGCGCGGCGGCCCCTTCGACGGCGAGCGGCCGCTGCCGCCGGCGATCGAGAAGAACCTGCGCGCGCGCTACCACCTCGACTGGCCGCTGTGGAAGCAGTACCTGCAGTACACAGGCCCGCTCAACCTCGATGAGCACGGACCGCAGTGGCTGGGCGGCGACGGCACGCGCCCGCTGGGAGGCGTCCTGACCGGCGATCTCGGCCCTTCGTTCCGCTACCGCGATTTCAGCGTCAATGACATCCTCGCGCAGTCGCTGCCGATCTCGATGCAGCTCGGTGTGCTGGCCTTGTGCCTGGCGCTGCTGATCGGCGTGCCGGCGGGCATCGCCAGCGCGCTCGCGCGCGGTGGAAGCTTCGATGCCCTGCTGCGCGTCTCGACCAGCCTCGGCATCGCGGTGCCCGGTTTCGTGCTCGGCAGCGTGCTGCTGTATCTCTTCAGCCTGCGCCATCCGCTGCTGCCGGTGGCGGGCTACGGCACCTGGCGGCACTGGGTGCTGCCCACGCTGGCGCTCGCAGCTCCCTTCGCGGCCTATGCGGCCCGCCTGACGCGCGCCGGCGTGCTGGAGACGATCGCGCTCGACCATGTGCGCACGGCCCGCGCCAAAGGCCTGCCGGAGAGCCTCGTGATCCGGCGCCATGTGCTGCGCGGCGCGCTCCTGCCGCTGCTCGCCTGGCTGGGTCCGGCGGCCGCAGGCATCCTCACCGGCAGCCTCGTGATCGAGCGCATCTTCGCGATTCCCGGCACGGGCACGCACTTCGTCAACAGCGCGCTCAACCGCGACTACACGCTCGCCATGGGCGTCACGATCGTCTACACGACGCTCGTCTACGCCTTCAATCTGCTGGTAGACCTCGCCAGCGCCGCGATCGACCCGCGCATCCGACTGGAGGAGTCCGCGTGAGCACCCGCTCCCTCTGGCGCTGGCCGCGGCCCTCGCAGACCGATGAGGCGGAGCTCCTCGCCCGCGCCGCGCGCGCGCAGGGCACAAGCCTCTTCGCGATGGCGCGCAGGCGCATCTGGCGCGACATTCCCGCGCGCATCGCACTGCTGGGCCTGAGCGTGCTGGCGCTGCTGGCGCTGCTGGCCCCGCTCCTGCCGCTGGCTTCCCCCATCAGCCTCGATCTCGCGCGCGGTGCAAGCGCGCCCGTCGCACCCTGGAGCGCAGATTGGCGCGGCTTGTGGAACGAGCAGTACACCGGCGAGCACTGGCAGTACGGCCGCGTCGATCAGGCCTTGCACGAGCTGCGCATCGAGCTGTTCGGAAAGCGTCAGCTCGCCCCGCTGCTCGGCACGGACTCCAAGGGTCGCGACCTGCTCGCGCGCACCGTGTTCGGCAGCCGCACCTCGCTCAGCGCGGCGCTGCTCGCGGCGCTGACGAGTCTGCTGATCGGCGTGGGCTGGGGTGCGATCGCAGGCTTCGTCGGCGGACGGCTCGACAACCTGATGATGCGCTTCGTCGATCTGCTCTATTCGCTGCCATTCGTGTTCCTGGTGATCTTTTTGGTGACGATCGTCGCTGAGTATCGCAGCGAGCTGGAGGCAGGGCTTGGCCTGGATCGCGAGAGCGTCTTCTTCATCGTGCTGGGCTGCTTCTACTGGCTGACGATGGCGCGCATCGTGCGCGCGCAGGTATTGAGCCTGCGCACACGCGAGTTCGTCACCGCCGCGCGCAGCCTGGGTGCGTCGGACACGCGCATCCTGCTGACGCACATCGTGCCCAATACGCTGCCGGTGGTGCTGGTGTACCTGTGCCTCACCGTGCCCTCGGTGATGCTCTTCGAGGCCTTCCTGTCCTTCCTGGGCCTGGGCGTCGAGCCGCCGCGCGTCAGCTGGGGCCTGCTCGCCGCCGAGGGCGCCGAAGCCCTGACACCGCTCTCGCTGGATGTCTGGCTGATCCTCGTGCCCTCGCTGTGCATCGCGCTGACGCTGCTGGCGATGAATGTGATCGGTGACAGCATCCGCGACGCGCTCGATCCGCGCATGGTGAACAAGGAATGAGCGCCGAGCGCCGGACGCTGCTGGAGGTCGAAGGCCTCGAAGTCGAATTCCGCACACCGCGCGGCCGCGTGCAGGCGGTGCGGGGTCTCGATCTGTGCGTGGGCGCGGGTGAGATCCTCGCGATCGTCGGCGAGTCGGGCAGCGGCAAGTCCGTGGCCCAGCTGGCGATCATGGACCTGCTGCCCGATTCGGCCAGCGTGCGCGCGCGCCGCATGCACTGGCAGGGCCAGGAGCTCTCAAGCCTGAGCCGTGCCCAACGCCGCGCACTGTGCGGCCGCGAGCTCGCGATGGTGTTTCAGGATCCGCTGAGCGCGCTGCACCCCCAGCTGACCATCGGGCGCCAGCTCTCCGAGGTGCTGGAGGTGCACGAGCGCCTGACCCGTGTTCAGGTCCGGGCACGCTGCATTGCCGCGCTGGCCGAGGTCGGAATTCCCTCACCCGAAGAGCGCCTGCGCGCCTATCCGCACGAGCTCTCCGGC
>SYGM01000051.1 GCA_005799545.1 Planctomycetia bacterium
GACGCTGGGTGCCGCCGGCGCCGGGGATGATCGCCAATGTCGTCTCCGTGAGACCGAACTGCGCGTGCGGTGCCGCGATGCGCAGATCGCAGGACAAGAGCAACTCCGTCCCGCCGCCGAAGGCGAAGCCGTTGATCACGGCGATGGTCGGCTGCGGGAGCGCCTCGACATCATCCATCGTGCGGCGGATGTTCTTGACGAACAGCGGCACGCGCTCGGCCGGCATGGTCTTGCGCTCCTTGAGATCTGCGCCCGCGCAGAAGGCCTTCTCGCCGGCGCCGCGGATCAGCACGGCGCGGATCGAGAGATCCTCGCGCAGCTGTGCGCACAGCGTGCGCAGACGCCGCAGCGTCGGGAACGAGAGGCAGTTCATGACTTCCTCGCGCTGGATCGTCAGCCAGACGAGATCTCCCTCGCGCTCGCACTGCACCAGTTCCGGTTGATCGGGAACGTCCGCGGGAAAGTCCGCCAGCACCTGCTGCATGGTGTTCGGCTTGATCGTGTTCGACATGTGGGGTCCCTAGTCTAGCGGACGGGCCAGCGCCGCCGCCACGCGCTCAGGGTCGATCGCCTGCCAGCAGCTGTGCCGCAGAGCGTGCGCATTGGGGCAGCGTTCGCGGTGGCAGGGCCCGCACGGCACGCGCCCGGCGAATTCCCGCTCGCCGTGTGCGCCATCGCTGGTGTGGCGCGGATCGGTGGGACCGAACAGCGTGAGCACCGCTGTTCCGGCGGCGCGCGCGACATGGCGAGCGCCTCCATCCGAGCACAGCACGATCGCAGCGCGGGCACTCAGCGCGGCCAGCTCCTCCAGCCCGACATCCTCCAGACTGCGGGCGTGCGGCAGCACCGCCGCCAGCTCGCGCGCTGCCTGGGCTTCGCCCGGCGCACTGACGAGCACCAGCGCGCGGGCTTCGTGACGCAGGCACTGCGCGGCAAGCTCCGCCGGCAGGCCCTTGGAACTGCCAACGCGCGCGCCCGCGAGCACCAGCACGAACGGCCCGTCGACACCGCACTGCGCGAGCCGCTCGTCGGCCTGACGCAGACCGGGCTCGCGGACTTGCAGGCGCACCTCGCGCTCGCGCACCTCGATGCCCATGCGCGCAGCCAGTTCGACGCACACGCCGGAGAAGGGCCGCGGGCCGGGCGCGCTCATCGAGTGCGTCAGCAGCATCCGCCGGCCGCGCGAGCCCAGACCATGACGCTCGGGCACGCCCGCCAGCCAAGCCAGAAGCGGTGAGCGCAGCGATCCGTTGAGCAGCAGCGCGCGCTGCACACCGCGGTAATGCTCCACGCTCTCGCGCACCTGCGCGTCGAGTCCGATGCGCTTCATGTGCGGCAGCTGCGGAGCGAGCCAGTCCAGCAGCCGCCGCGGTCCGAGCAGGCGCGACGCCAGCCGCGGCTGTGCATCGATCGCGCGCAGCACGGGCAGCGCCATCAGCAGATCGCCCAGATGCGAGGGCGCGCGAATCAGCAGGGTTTGCCGCACGAGAGCAGCTCTCCGGCCGCTTCCAGCACGGGCTCGACCCCGAGTCCGCGCAGGCAGGCATGGTGACCCAGCGGGCAGGTGCGCCGCAGGCAGGGCGAGCAGGCCAGATCGCTGCGGCGCACAATGCGCGCATGCTCCAGCGAGCTCGCCGTGAGCTCGGGCGAATTGGGTCCCATCACGCTGACACAGGGCACATCGAATGCCGCTGCGTACCAGCGCGGGCCGGAATCACCGACCAGCAGCAGCCGCGCGTCCTGTACGAGAACCTTCAGCGTCTCCAGATCGCGCGGCTGGTCGGCAAGACTCAGCGGCGCACTGCGCGCACACTTCACGACCGCTTCGATCAGGGGCTCCTCGCCCGGACCGCCGCTGACGACCCCTCGCAGGCCCCTTTGCTCCCACAGCGCATCGAGCGCGGCGGCGAAACGCTCCGGCGGCCACAGCTTGGCCGAGCCCCATGCGGCGCCGGGACAGCACAGCACATAGCCGCTGCCGGGAGGCAGTCCCAGCTGCGCAAGGCGCGCGCGCTCGGCCTGCACCAGCTCATCGCGCACCCACAGGCGCGGGTGCAGATCCGGCACGCTGACGCCCACGAGGCCCGTGACATCGCGCAACAGATGCGCGGTGGGAATCGGCACGCGCCGGCCGTCCTCGGTCGGAGGACGCCAGGCGTGCGTCAGCAGCCAGCCGCGTCCCGACAGCGCCGCGCCGGCACGAACGGGCACGCGTGCGCGAAAGGCCCGCCAGGCAGCGCCCAGCGAGCTTGAGAACAACAGCGCCGCATCCGGCCGCAGCTCGCGGTAGCGCGCAAGTTCCTCCGCATCGCTGCGCAGCGTGACGACCCTGGAGAAAAGCGGCGAGTCCTTGAGAATCGGCGCCAGATGCGCGCGCACCAGCACGCGCACGTCGCGAAACTGCTCGCTCTCGGCCAGGCGCAGGAGCATCGGCGTCGCCATCACCAGATCGCCGACCCAGTTGGGAGCGCGCACCACGAGGGACGGGTTCATTCGAGCCACCATCAGGCCAATCTCCTAGCGATCCGTCCAGCCCTGTCCCCGGGCATGCTGCTCTTCGCCGTGACGCGGCGTGTGGGCCGACATGCGCCGCTCCTTGGCGAGCGCTGCGGCGAGGAAATGCCGCCGCCGATCGCGGCTCATTCCGCGACCGCACGCGTAGCGCACGAAGAACTCCAGGCGCGCACGCTGCGGGACGGCACGCGGGCAGGAATGCACCAGACCGGCGATGTCCTTGACGAACCAGCGCTCGCGCAGGCTGGAACTCCGGCGCGCGCGGCCCAGATCGATCAGCACCAGCTCGTCCGCGCGCACCAGGATGTGCTGCAGATACAGATCGCGGTGGTGCCAGCCCATCACATGCAGGCGTGTCACAAGCTCCGCGAGCGTGCGCGCCCGTTGGCGCGCTTCCTCACCCGAAGCCTCGCGCAGGAGCTCGCGCAGCGTCTGGCGGTGCTCGATCCACTCCAGCAGCAGCACGCTCCGGCGGCCCAGCCGGCCCGCTCGCCGCTCCTGCACCGCGAGGACCGCCGGTACAGGAAATCCCTGACACCGCAGTTCCTCGACCACCCCTGCCTCGCGCTGCGCCGGGCTCCGCAGGCCCAAGGCCGGCCAGACCAGCCGTTCCGAGAAGCGCTTGACCAGCACCAGCCCCCCCTCGGGGTGGTTGAGCGCGAAGACCTCCCGCCCCGGCAGGCGGCGCAGCAGCACCCCGGGCGCGGCGTCGAGCGCCTCTGCGGCCAGCTCGGCATGCAAGTCCTTGTCGGCCATGGATCTAGGCCCGGAGCTTAGCCCCCCTCGCTTCCGCGCGCGAGCGGCTCTATCCTCAAGGGATCCCCGCGGGGGCAGCAAGTCCCTGCGGTGGCCTCGACCCAACTCCTTCGTCCCCTCCATGTCGCAAGCAAGCACTGCCCACGCTCCCCAAGCCCAAGGGAGCGAGTTCAACCCCTTCGAATCCATGGCCCGCAACTTCAATGCGGCCGCCGACAAGCTCGGTCTCGATGAAGGTCTGCGCGAGGTTCTGCGCCGGCCCGATCGCGAGGTCACCGTCGCCATCCCGGTCGTGATGGACAACGGCAAGCTGGAGGTATTCACGGGCTACCGCGTGCAGCACAACTTCTCGCGCGGTCCCTGCAAGGGCGGCATCCGCTATGCACCCGATGTCAACCTCGACGAAGTGCGCGCGCTCTCGGCGTGGATGACCTGGAAGTGCGCCGTGGTGGATGTGCCCTTCGGCGGCGGCAAGGGCGGCGTGATCTGCGATCCGCGCAAGCTGAGCCAAGGTGAGCTGGAGCGCATCACGCGCCGCTACACCTCCGGCATTCTCGACATCCTCGGTCCGGACCGCGACGTCCCCGCTCCGGATGTCAACACCAACGAGCAGACCATGGCCTGGCTCATGGACACCTACTCGATGCACGTGCGCCGCACCACGACCGCGGTCGTGACGGGCAAGCCGATCGCGCTGGGCGGATCGCGCGGACGCCGGGAGGCGACCGGCCGCGGCGTGATGTTCGTCTGCCGTGAAGCGCTCAAGAAGCTGGGCATGCGCCCGGAGAACACGCGCGTCGTCGTGCAGGGCTCGGGCAACGTCGGCGGCATCGGCGCGGAGCTGATGCACCGCGAGGGCTACAAGATCGTGTCGATCAGCGACATGTACGGCGCGATCCACAACGAGAAGGGTCTCGACATCCCCGCCGTCATGGCGCACCTCAAGAAGAACGGCAAGCTGGCCGGCTTCCCGGGTGCCAAGGAGCTCACCAGCGCCGCCGCGCTCGAGCTGCCCTGCGAAGTGCTCGTTCCCGCCGCGACGGAGAACCAGATCACCTCGCAGAACGCCGAGCGCATCCAGGCCAAGCTGATCATCGAGGGCGCCAACGGTCCCACGACCGATGCGGCCGACAAGATCCTCGAGAAGAAGGGCGTGATCGTCGTCCCCGACATCCTCGCCAACGCCGGCGGCGTGACGGTCTCCTACTTCGAGTGGGTGCAGGACCGCATGGGCTACTTCTGGACGGAAGAGCACGTCAACACGTCGCTCGAGCAGATCATGGTCAAGGCCTTCGCCGACGTGGATGCCGTGGCCAACAAGTACAAGTGCTCCATGCGCATCGCGGCCTACATCCTCGCCATCGATCGCGTCTCCAGCGTCTACAAGCTGCGCGGGGTCTTCGCCTGATGGAAACGATCCAATCCGCGCCGACCTTCGAGTACGACGACCTCGCGCCGTCGAGCCACTCGATCGAGGACGAGAATCCGTTCGCCACGATGATGGCGAGCTTCGACGAGGCCGCCGACCGCCTCGGGCTCGACCCTGACCTCTACGCGCTGCTGCGCAAGCCCGACCGCGAGATCCATGTCAGCCTGCCCACGCAGCTCGACGACGGCACGCTCGCGATCTTCGAGGGCTACCGCGTGCAGCACAACGGCGGACTGGGCCCCTACTTCGGCCCCCTGCGCCTGCAGCCCGGTCTCAAGATCGACGAGCTGCGCGCGCTGGCGGGCTGGATGACCTGGAAGTGCGCCCTGCTCAACATCCCCTTCGGCGGCTCCGCCGGCGGCATCCGCATGTCGGCCCGCCGCCACACGAAGGGTGAAGTCGAGCGCGCCGTGCGCCGCTATGTTTCGTCGCTGCTCGGTGACATCGGCCCCGAGCGCGACATCTTCTCCTCCGACCTCGCCACCACCGAGCAGGTCATGGCCTGGGTCATGGACACCGCGTCGATGTACGCACGCCACACGGAGAACGCCGTTGTCTGCGGCAAGCCGCTGATGCTCGGCGGCACGCACGGCAACGTCGACGCCGTGGCTCAGGGCATGCGACTCATCTTCGCCCAGGCCCTCGAGTTCGCGGGCCTGCCCAAGAAGGGCGCCAGGGTGATCATCCAGGGCACCGGCCGCCGCGGCGGCAACCTCGCCCAGCTCCTCGTGCGCGATGGCCACACCATCGTCGGCATGTCGGACGTCAACGGCGCGATCTACAACGAGAAGGGTCTCGATGTGGCCGCCGCCGTGCGCGCCCGCATCGAGCACGGTGACCTGCGCAAGTCCTCGGGCTCCTTCGAGATCCTCCCCAACGAGGAGATGATCGAGCGCCCCTGCGATGTCTTCATCCCCTGCGCCGTGGCCAACGTGATCCACCTGCGCAATGCCCGCAACATCCAGTGCAAGCTGATCGTCGAGGGTTCGCACGCGGCCGTCTCCGGCCGTTCGGATCGCATCCTCGCCGAGCGGGGCATTCGTGTCGTTCCGGACATCCTCGCTACAGGCGGCGGAGCCGTGGTGAACTACTTCGAGTGGGTTCAAAACCGCGCCGGCCAGTCCTGGCTCGCGAGCGAAGTCCAATCCAACCTCGAGCGCTTCATGCTCGATGCGTGGAAGGAAGTCAGCGCCCTCGCCAAGGACCAGAACCTGCGCCTGCGCCACGCCGCCCACATGGTGGCCGTCAAGCGCGTGGCGAGCGCCGACCGCCTGCGCGGTCTCTACGCCTGAACGAAGCGTGCATGAGCTGTGCGAGCCAGCCGGCCCGCACAGCGGACACACAAACGCCGCGGGTGCTCGCCGATGCGAGCACCCGCGGCTGTTTTGGTCTGTGTGGGCGCGCGGGCTTCCCGCGCGCAGCAGACGCACCGCGCCACGGCTTCCTCTAAAGCATGGCTCTCCCGCACTGCGAGACGGCTGTTGGAGGCTAGGCTCATGCCATGAAACTGCGCGCGCAACTGCTGGCCTACGCCCTGACTTTTCCCGAATCCCGCGAGGACCACCCTTGGGGCGAATCGGTCGCCAAGGTCAAGGACAAGGTCTTTGTCTTCTTCGGAAGACCTGAGCGAGGCATCCAGCTCAAGCTCGCGCTCAAGCTGCCGCACTCGGGCGTGGGATTGCTCGACCGCGGCCTCGGCGAGCCGACGGGTTACGGCCTGGGCAAGAGCGGCTGGGTGACGATCCAGCTCCAGCGCGGGGACGAAGCGAGCTTCGGGGAGCTGTGCGCGTGGGTTGAGGAAAGCTGGCGGGCGGTGGCGCCGAAGAAGCTTGTGAAAGCCCGTGAAGTGCAGAGAGCCGCGGCAGGCAGTGCCGCAGCAACCAAGGCCGCAGCACGCCCCGCCCGCCCGCTCAAGCCTTCCGCACGAGCTTCAGCAACTCCAGGAACTTCGGCGGCTGGCCGGTCCTCAGGATCCCGTTCTGGAAGATCCGGCCCGAGAACCAGATCGAGAAGGCCACGCTGATCGTCAGGACCACGAAGGTCCCCGCGATCTGTGCCGTCGGCGGGTCCCCCGCCATGCGGTTCATCATCACAAAGGGCGTGAAGATCGGGATCCAGGACAACACCGTCGCCAGCGTGCCGTTGGGGTCCTGCACGATGAAGAACATCGTGAAGAGCGGCACCATCAGGAGCGTCATCACCGGGCCCATGAAGTTCTGGGCATCCTTGAGCGTGGTGCAGGTGCTGCCGATGCCCAAGAGAATGCTCGAGTACATCAGATAACCCAGCACGAAGTAGGCCGCGAAGGGCACGATGAGACCCGGTGCCACGAGCAGGCCCATCAGGATGCCCGCCGTCTCCTGACCCGCACCCGAGAAGTAGCTCAGGACGGCCATGATCGAGACGAGCCAGGCGAGCAGCATGGCGACGCCCACGAAGGCGACGCCGAGGAGCTTGCCGAGCATCAGCTCCCAGGGCGTCACGGACGAGAGCAGCACTTCGACGATGCGGTTGGACTTCTCCTCGATCGTGGAGCCGAGCAGCATCTGCGCCACCGTCATGATCGCGACGAAGAGCATGTACACGAAACCGATCGGCGCCCATTGGCGGATCTTCTCGGCCTGCGAGACCTCCTCCTCGCCCGGCGCCTTCTTGGGATCGAGCCGCTCGAGCTCGACCTGAATGCGGACGATGCGCTCGAGTTCCTTGCGGTCGATGCCCTTGGATTCGTATTCGCGGCTCTTGAGGTGCTCGGTGAAGGCGCTCTCGACGATGTCGGAGAGGCCGGTGTCGGCGAGGTTGGTGCACCAGAACTCGACGCCCTTTTTGAGCTTGTTTTCGTGGTCGGGCAGCACGATCAGGGCGAAGAGCTCCTCCGGCTGGCCGTCGACCTCCCAGTCGCGTTCGCCCTTGAGGAAGGGACGCAGGTTGGCCTTGGTCTCCTCCAGCGAGGTTCCCGCGAGGTCCGCGGGCAGCTCGACGCGGCGATAGAGGCGCTTGATGGGCTCGTAGGCGGGCGATTCGGCCTCGCCCTTGTGCTGCTCGGTCCACTGCAGCAGCGCCACGCCGTTCTTCTTCTGGTAGTCCGTCTCGATGGCGGCATCGATGACGCCCGCGAGCGAGCCCGAGGGGTCGATCACGACGAAGTTGCGCGTGGGCTTGGCGTACTTCTCGAGCAGGCGCGGGACCTGGAATCCGGCCGCCAGCAGCACGGGGAACAGCAGGATGCCGATCCAGAAGCCCTTGGTCTTGGTGTGCTCGGCGAATTCGCGCAGGGCGACGAGGAAGGCGTATCTCACGCGACCACCTCCTCGGCTTCGGCGCGGCTGACGAGCTTGAGGAAGACATCGCGCAGCGAGGGATCGTTCTTGTCGAACGAGTGGAGCTCGATGCCGGAGCGGAAGCAGGCGCTGAGGATCTCATCGGCGCGGGCGCCTTCGCTCACGAGCACTTCATAGCGCGCCGACTGACCAGGCGACTCACCGCCGGTGCGCTCGACGCGCGCGACGCCGGGCAGGCGCGCGAGCTGTTCCGGAGCGGCGCCGGTCTCGAGCAGCACGCGGCGCGGCAGGATGCGCTTGGATTCCGCCAGAGTGCCGTCGAAGAGCCGGCGACCGCGCGCGATCAGCACGATGCGGTCGCAAAGGCGCTCGGCATGCTCCATGACGTGCGTGGAGAAGACGATCGTCGCGCCCGCCTTGGCGAGATCGGCGATCACCTGCTCGAGCACTTCCTGGTTGACGGGATCGAGGCCCGAGAAGGGCTCATCGAGGATCACGAACTCCGGCGCGTGCACGATCGAGGCGAGCACCTGAACCTTCTGTTGCATGCCCTTGGAGAGCGCTTCGCAGCGCACCTTGGACTTTTCGGCGAGACCATAGCGCTCGAGCAGTTCCGCGGCCTTGCGGTTGGCATCCGCGCGGCTCATGCCCTTGAGCATGCCGAAGTAGGCGATCACCTCGACGGCGCGCATCTTCTTGTAGAGGCCCTTTTCCTCGGGCAAGTAGCCGATGCGGTTGCGCACCTCGAGCGCGCTGCTGCGTCCGAGGATCTCGACTTTGCCCGCGGTGGGCTCGTAGATCGAGAG
This sequence comes from Planctomycetia bacterium, assembly GCA_005799545.1. Lineage (GTDB taxonomy): Bacteria > Planctomycetota > UBA1135 > UBA1135 > SYGM01. Next base: position 8,787 of record SYGM01000051.1, read on the forward strand.
CGCCATGCGGATGGTGGTCGACTTGCCCGCGCCGTTGGGGACGAGGAAGCCATAGACCGAGCCGCGCGGCACGGTGAGGGAGAGGTCGTGAACGGCGATGAAGTCGCCGTAGCGCTTGTGGAGGTGCTCCAGGCGCAGAACAGGTTCGCTCATGGCGCACGAGGGTAGCGCATGCGCGGAGCGCTTTCCCGTTCAGTTTCGGTATGGAGGGCTGCCGCGCGGGCGCGTATCCTCATGTCGACCATGCAACGCCGCGACTTCCTTGGGGCCTCGATGGCCGCTCTGTCCTTTTCGGCTCTCTCGGCTCCCGGACTCGCCAACCGGACGGCCTCCTCGCCTCAGGACAAGCCCCTGGCGCGCAGGATCTCGAAGAACCGGCTGAAGCAATCCGTCTCGCGCTGGTGCTTCGGCGGTTTCGATCTGCCGACGCTCGGCAAGCACTGCGTGGAGCTGGGCTATTCCTCCATCGAGCTGCTCAATGTGGATGAGCTCGCAACCGTGCAGCAGCTCGGCCTCACCTGCGCCGTGGTCAACGGCCCGGGCTTCTACACACCGGGCTGGAGCGCGCTGACCAAAGGCTGGAACCGCACGGAGCACCACGAACACCTGATCGCGGAGGCTAAACGCCTGCTCCCGCTCGTCAAGGCCGCCAACTGCCCCAACATGATCGTGTTCTCGGGCAATCGCGCCGGACTCTCGGATGCGGCGGGGCTTGAGAACTGCGCGGCGGGTCTGAAGCAGATCACGCCGCTGGCGGAGTCGCTGGGTGTCACGGTGGTGATGGAGCTGCTCAACTCCAAGGTCGACCACCACGACTACCAGTGCGACCGCACGCCCTGGGGCGTCGAGCTGGTCAAGAAGGTCGGATCACCACGCTTCAAGCTGCTGTACGACATCTACC
>SYGM01000052.1 GCA_005799545.1 Planctomycetia bacterium
AGCGCAGGTTGGCTTCCATGCCGGTCAGCGCATCCGGCGAGAAGGCGCAGCGCTCCTCGAGCGCCAGACGCAGCTCATCGTCCCAGTCGATGCCGTCCGGCGCAAAGGTCGCAAGACCCAGCTGATCCGCGCGATCGGCATCGAACTCCGACGTTTCCGCCAGCACGGCGCCGACGCACTCGGGCGTGCCGAGGAAGCGCGTCGCGAGGCGCGAGATGCCGTTGGACATCGGGAACAGACCCGCGTTGGCGGCCGTCACGCCGAAGGTGGAGCGCGTATCGGAGTCGTTCTTGATGTAGGTGCGGTCGCAGGCCAGCGCCAGCTCGAGGAAGCTGCCGGTGAAGTTCGCGCCCTCGTCGGCGATCGCGTAGAAGCTCTTGGCGGAGAGATCGACGCGCTTGAGCGTGCGCTTGACGAACTGGCGCACCTCGTTGACGAACCAGTGCTTCGATTCGGCGAGCAGTGCATCGGTGGTGCGCACGCTGGCGCTGCTGCCCTTGGCGCGCAGCGTCACGAGCGCGATCTGCGGCAGGTTGAGGCGCAGGTGCAGGATCGCGTCGTCGAGCTCGCGGAAGGCCTTCAGGGCCCACCAGCCGGCGCCCTCGGCGAGGGCCTCTCCTTCCGTGGCCGGGCAGTGCTGCGGCGCGGTGATCACGAGCTCGGCAAGGCGCGTGCTCTCGTCCCAGCTCAGCTCCACATGCTCGTAGCTGCGACGGTTGGCGGGCGTTCCCGGTGCGGGCAGGATCTCGGGCAGCGCGACACCCTTGTCGCCGCGCACCGGCACGCTGTCGGCGAGCTTGCGGGCCCACTCCTTGACGACCTCGTTCCAGCGCGACAGCGGCGCGATCGCATCGACCAGATTCCACTCGACGGCGCGCTTGCCCTTGATGCCCTCGGCGATGGTGGAGAACACATCGCAACGATCGCGGCGGATCTTGCGCTTGTCCGTGATGCGAGTGAGGCCGCCCGTGCCGGGCAGCACGCCGAGCAGCGGCACTTCAGGAAAGGACACGGCGCTGTTGCGATCGTCGACCAGCACGATCCGATCGCAGGCCAGCGCGAGCTCGTAGCCGCCGCCGGAAGCCGTGCCATTGAGCGCGGCGAGGAATCGGATGCCGCTGGACTCGCTGGCATCCTCGATGCCAAGGCGGGTCTCGTTGGTGTACTTGCAGAAGTTGACCTTGAAGCCGTGCGAGCTCGTGCGGAGCATCACGATGTTGGCGCCCGCGCAGAACACGCGATCGAGCGCTCCATCGAGCACCACGCAGCGCACCTGCGGATGTTCAAAGCGCAGGCGCTGGATCACATCGTTGAGCTCGATGTCGACGCCCAGGTCGTAGCTGTTGAGCTTGAGCTCGTAGTCTTCGCGCAGGCCGCCGTGCAGCGCCACGGCCATCGTCAGGCGCGCGACATCGCCCTCGATCACCAGACGCCAGTGCTGATAGCGCGAGGGGTGCGTTTGGAAGTGGATCGGGGCTTGGGTACTGGTGGTGGCGGCCATGAATTGCGGTGGGGGGCAGAAAGATCTGGGAAGTATACTTCCCTTGGCGTGGATCCGCGGGTATTCTATAGCTCAGGCTATGCCCTTCCAAGCCCTTTTGCACGAACTGGGACGGAGAATTCGCCTCCAGCGCGAGCTGCGGGGCTTCACGACGGCCGAGCTGGCCCGCCGGGCCGAACTCTCACGCCGCCACCTGACCGAGGCTGAGGCGGGCCGGGCCAACCTGAGCATCGTGACGCTGGCGCAGCTCGCGCGCGCCCTGGGCACGCCGCTGAGCGCGCTGACGGACATCCCGCTGGAGTTGCGCGCGACCGAGCGCGTCGCGCTGGTGGGGTTGCGCGGGGCGGGCAAGTCCAGTGTGGGACGCGCGCTGGCGCTGCGCCTGGAGGCGCCGCTGGTGGAGCTCGACCGGAGGGTCGAGGAGCTCGCCGGGCTCTCGCTGGGCGAGCTCTTCGCCCTGCATGGCGAGGAGCACTTCCACCGCCTCGAGGCCGAGGCGCTCGAAGCGGTGCTCTGCGAAGGCACGCGCTGCGTCATTGCGACCGGCGGCTCGATCGTGGCCGCACCCGCGACCTTTGCGCGACTCAAGGAGACCTGTCGCACCGTGTGGCTCAAAGCCACCCCGGAGGAGCACTACACGCGCGTGCTGGCGCAGGGCGATCGCCGACCGATGGCGAGCCGCCCGCGCGCCATGGAAGAGCTGCGCGCGATGCTGAGCGCGCGCGAGCCGCTGTACGAGAGCTGCGAGCGCACGATCAACACCAGCGGACGCTCGGTCGAGGAAGTCGCCGCGGCGATCGAAGCGCAGCTTGCGCCCGCGGAGAACTCACCGCGAGCCTGAGCAGGTGCTCAGGCTCGCTCAGGCTCGCTCAGGCTCGCTCAGGCTCGCGGTGTGCGCAGCACGAAGCCCGGCAGCAGCAGCAGGCCGCCCGCGGCGACGATCGCTGCTCCCAGCGGCAGATCGAGCTCGAACGACAGCACGACGCCCGCCACGACGCTGAACAGGCCGCCGGCTGCGCTCAGCAGCTGAAACTGGCGCATCGAGCGCGCAAAGCGCCGCGCGGACAGCGGCGGCAGCACCAGCAGGCCGAACAGAAGCGTCGGTCCCAGCGTCATGGTGCCCACGGAAACCAGCAGCGCCACCAGCACCAGCAGCAGCGCCTCGAATCCCAGCACGGACTTCTTCAGGATCCGCGCGCTGTCGGAATCGTAGGAGACGAGCAGCAGATCCTTGTGGAACAGGCCCAGCAGCACCGCAACGCAGGCGCAGGTCACGGCCACCATCTCGAACTCGTGCAGACCCAAAAACTGGATTTCCCCGTGCAGCAGTTCTTCGATCTCGTTGCGCCCGAACGGCGCGTAGCGGGCGAAGATGTAGATCGCCGCGTTGGCGAGCGCGAAGGCGGCCGCAATGCGCGCGGTCTCGCCTTCGCCGCGTCGGCCGAAGAACAAGAGCAGGCCCAGACCTGCGAGGCTGAACAGGCCGCCCCACACGAGGCTGTAGTTCATCGCCATGTGCGGATCGGTCAGCATCGCCTCCGGGTTGCCTGAGGGCCAGCCCAGCACACGGCTGCACCAGGGCAGCAGGCAGAAGCCCAGCGCCACGCCCGCCAGCGAGATCTGCGGCAACGCGATGCCTTGGAAGCTGGTGCGGCGCACCAGCAGGAAGGAGCCGATCCAGGGGCAGACAAGCCCTGCGCACAGCGCCGCGAGCAGCGCCCAGCGGAACAACTCGATGCGCTCCAGCCAGCTGATCTCATCCATGCTGGCAGTGCTCCATGCGCTCGATCATGGCGTGGCTGGCGCCGCGCTCCACCTTGCCGCTGTCCACCAGCAGCACCTCGGATACATTCTGTCGCAAGAGCGCCAGATGGTGCGAGACCAGCAGCACGCCCATGCCGTCCTCCGCGCACAGCGTGCGCAGGAGCTCCAGCAGGCGCAGCTCGGTGTCGTGGTCGACGCCGCTGGTCGGTTCGTCGAGCACGAGCAGCCGAGGCGTGCTCATCAGGGCGCGCGCGATCAGCACCCGCTGGCGTTGTCCGCCCGACAGGCGCGAGAATGGCTCGCGGGCACGCTCCGCCAGACCCACCCGCGTGAGCTGCGAGTGCGCCAGCCTGCGCTCAGCCCTCGACAGCAGGCGCAGGCCCGAGAGCCGGCCGTACGCGCCCATCTGCACGACCTCCTCGACGCTCAGCGGGAAGATCGCATCGAGGCTCTCGCGCTGGGGCACATAGCCCAAGTCGCGCTCCGGCCGCGTGACGGTTCCCGAGAGGGTGGGAATCAACCCCAATATGCCGCGGATCAGCGTGGTCTTGCCGCTGCCGTTAGGACCGATGATGCCCAGCATTCCGCCGGCGTGAACCTCGAGGTTGACGCCCTGCAGCAGGGGGCGGCCTCCGTAACCGAAGGCCGCCCCGTCCAGTTTCAGCAGGCGACTCAAGTGCCCTTCTGAGGCCCGAAGGCTTCGGCCAACCGCTTGTGCAGCAGATCCATCATCTCGATCCACGACTCCGTTCCCGGCAGTCCTGCACACATGTTGGGCAATTCGACCAGCGTGACGCCGGCCTGATTGCGCACTTCCTCCAGCTCCGAGCGACGCGCCCAGGCCACCGCCAGCAGGCAGACATCCTTCTCCTTGCGCAGCGTGGCGATCAGGCTCGCGAGGCTGGCAGGTGTCGGAGGAATGCCTGGCTGCGGCTCGACGCTGCCCAGCGTGACCAGGCCGTAGCCGCGGATCAGGTAGGCGTGTTCCTGGTGGTACACGCACACCTTGCGGCCCTTCCAGCCCTCGCCGAGCTTCTTCCAGCGCTGCTGCGCGGCTTCCAACTCCCGGGTCCAGGCGGCATGGCGCGCTTCGTAGTCGGCCTTGTGCGCAGGATCGATCGCGCACAGCCCCTTGAGGATGTTGGCGGCCATCACGGCCCCGCCTTCCACCGAGAGGTTCATGTGCGGATTGCCCTGCGGATGCACATCACCGAGCTTGCGATCGACCTGCCCGGGGATGTCGATGGCCGCGAAGCCATCGGAAGCGTTGATGAAGCCGGGCCGGCCCGGCTGGATGCGTGCGTTGCCGCAGTTTTCCAGCAGTCCGGGCACGAAGGCCACCTCCAGCGAGAGTCCCACCTGCACGAACACATCCGCGCGGCTCATCGCCACCAGATGCGAGGGCTTGACGCTCACGAAGTGCGGATTCTCGAGGCCTTTGCAGATCGACTGCACTTCGACGCGATCTCCGCCGATGCGGCGCGAAAGATCCGCCAGATCCGGAATGCTCGTGACGACCTTGAGCTTCTCTGCAGCTTGCGCAGACAAGCCCAGCAGCACGAGCGCCAGCAGCGTCAGGAGACGCATGGCTCTCACCAGTTGACGCCGTGGCCGTGGGCCCCGACGAAGAAGGTGTACTGGACCGCCGCACGGAAGCTCTCATCCGCGCCGTCGACATCCAGCGTCGAGAGGCCAAAGCGCAGGCGATGGAACTCCGAGAGGTAACGCGTGTAGTAGGCCTCGATCTCCAGCGCCTCGGTCTTGTCCGCGTCGGCGAGCTCGGCCATGCTGATCTGCAGGCCGATCGAGTTGTTGGGATCCAGACCATGGTCGGCGAACAGCAGCCAGCCCGTGCGCGTGCCATCGGCCACGATGGGGGCGTCACCCGGCGCCGCACCCAGCTCGGCGCCGACATCGCCGGAGTTCACCAGGAACTCCAGACCCGCCGTGAAGCTCTTCGTGGCGGTCTCATCCTTCCAGCCGTAGGTCACATCGAGGCCCCACACGGTGTTGTCCAGACCGCCGACCTCGCCGCCTCCGTCTTCATCCACGAAGGCGAAGTCGGGCACAATGCGCGCGGAGGTGCCCAACTGCAGCGTGCCGTTGGTGCCGACATCGGTGAAGCCGGTGACGCGCGCGCTGTAGTTGAGGTTGCCGATCGACTTGCGGCCGGCCACTTCGGCCTCGGCCTCGGGTTCTTCCTCCTCGCCGTGCTCGTGCTCGGGCAGCAGGCTCGAGAAGGCACCCAGCGAGAAGCGCACGGCGGTGGTGTCGTTGGCGGAGAACCAGTGATCCCACTGCACGCCGGTGCCGGAGACTTCATCGCCGAGATACTCGCGCAGGACCAGCGGCCGCTCGAGCGTGCGCAGCTCGTGGATGTGGGTCTGCATCTGCTTGCCGAAGTCGAGGAAGAACTTGCCCACGCGCAGCGTGTGGCGCTCGCCCAGGCCCTTGTAGTGCAGCGCAGCCTCTTCGATGTCGAGGCTCTCGCCGTCGCTCACGGCCGTGAAGTAGGCCCAGGCGGTCGGATCCACCCAGGCCTGCGCGCCGAATTCCAAAGCGCGCAGCTCGGCGTTCCAGCCGACCTCTTCGCCGCCGCTGCGGTAGTCGCCGACTATGTCGCCGACGAACGAGAAGGCGGGGTTGAAGACCGAGGAGAAGCGCGAGGCCTGGCCGGAGTTGTCTTGTGAAGTGCCCTCCTTGGGAGGGCCGTAGACCTGACGGGGCATGCCCGGGGTCTGGAAGGCGGAGCCTTGCCCGAACAGGGCGGAGGTTCCCAGCAGCAATGCGGATGCGGACAGAATGGAATGATTCATGGAGCAATGGCGGGGACGCAACCCCGCCGGGGTACGCGAAGACAATCGGAACGGAGGATTCAGAACTGTTTGGAGAACCGTTCCTAGCGCGGAGGACCCCGTGCGCTCGGCAGGCGGCGCGGCAATCCGAGCGGAGCCTTGGCCGGGCGCAGCTGCGGCGGCAACTGTGCATGCTGGAGCACGAGCGGCAGCGCGCAGGCTGTCGGTGATTCCAGGCTGGCGAACAGGCACGCGGCACAGTCGCTGCCCAGCGCATGGTCCGCGTGCAGGGCTGCGTGGGCGGGTCCCGCACACAACAGGCTCAGCACGATCAGGGTGCACAACAGCACCCGCACCAGCGTGGCACGCTTGGAAGTCACCAGGCGCGCGAGTCTAGCGGTTCAGCCGTCCAGACGGAAGAGCGGCCGGTACTTGGGGTTCTCGACCAGCTTCTGGAACAAGGGATCGGCGGCGAGGCCCTGCAGCTCCTTGAGCGAGATGGGGGCCTTCTCCAGCGTGTCCGCCGCATCCTTGAGCTTGCCCATCTGCAGGTGGCAGCGGGTGAGACCGATGTAGGCGGCCTCCGGGCGCGCGCGGAAGTCGTTGGCCGAGAGCTTCAGCGCCGTCGTGTAGTCCTTGGCGGCATCGCGCCACTGCTCGATGCGGTAGAGCAGGCGCGCGCGCTCCTCGTAGTTCTGCGCGTAGACGCG
>SYGM01000053.1 GCA_005799545.1 Planctomycetia bacterium
AGGCCCGGTTTGCGAGTAGGCCCGGTTTGCGAGTAGGCCCGGTTTGCGAGTAGGCCCGGTTTGCGAGTAGGCCCGGTTTGCGAGCAGGCCCGGTTTGCGAGCAGGCCGGCTCACAGCCAACGGACAGATGCGGCCGGCGGTGAACGCCGCGGCCGCATCTGCACTCACCAGACCGGCGTGCCCGGGACCCCGGCCTGCAGCGCGAGGATCGAGAACGCCGTTCCGGCCACCTGCATCGACTTCATGTTCGGGAAGTCGATGCTCGAGCCGTCTTCCCACTGCACCTTGATGACGTGCGCCCGCAGCTTCTGGTGCCAGCTCTCGCGCTCGGCCTCGGGCAGCAGGTTGATCAGCTGTCCGCAGTAGGCGTGCCCGAAGAAGTAGAAGTAGGCCGCAACCTGGTAGTACGCCTCGTGCGGAACCGGTTTCATGCGCGCCACATCGAGGAACTTGTGCTGCTCGAAGAAGGCGCGCAGCGCGGAGCGGATGCGCTCCGGGTTGAGCTTGGGATCGCCGGAGCGCGCGAGCGCCAGCGAGCAGACCTGCATGCGACTGAGGCTGCCCTTGACGTCGTTGATCACTTCGCCCGACATGCGCGGGACGACGGAGTGATCGTAGGTGTACGCACCGCTCGGCAGGTAGCACAGCTGCATGTAGCGCTGGGCGCGCGCGATCACGGCCGAATCGATCTTCCAGCCCAGTTCGCGAGCCCTGACCAGGCCGATCACGGCCGCGCCGGTGGTGAACGACGTGGACCAGGTGGGCCGGCGGGAAACCACCGGTCCCTCGTAGTAGCCCCAGCCGCCGGCGGGCTCCTGATGCTTCTCCAGCAGGGCATAGAACTGCATGCCCCGGGCGGCGATGCGCTCCTGCCAGTCCTTGGCGGCATAGCGCGGGTCGGCGGCGGCCACCGTCATCGCGTGCAGGCCGTAGACCGCCGGCCAGGAAGCATCGACATCCCAGTCGTTGCCGCGCTTGGGAACGCGCGTGGTCGTCAGCCAGGTGAGCAGCCGTTCGAGCTCGGCGTCGCGCTCCTTGGTCGAACCGAGCGAACTCAGCGCGCAGAAGGCGAGGCTGTTGGCCGCCAGGTGGAAGCAATAGTAGGTCTCCACGGCAAAGCCCGTGAACTGCACCGAGTCGATCACGCCCGATCCGAAGCTGCCGTCCGCGTTCTGATTGCGGCTGAACCAGCCGGCGGACTTCAGGATCGAGCTGCGGGCCTCATCGACCCCCAGGACGGGGGTCTGGGGAGCATTGGCCGGGGCCGGCCGCGCTGCGCCGGGTTCCTGGACAAGCAACAGGAGGGCGAAGAGGAGCTGCATGCGGTTTTTTTACCCGATTGGGCGGGAGCAGTGTTCGATAAGCGGGTTTCTGCAGGCCTGCCATGATCCTAGCCCTCCTGATGTCGCTGTTGTCGGCCGCACCGGCTGCCCAGATCCCCTGGACCCCCTCGCTGGAGAAGGCTCTGGAGCAGTCCAAGGCCGAGAGCAAGGTGCTGTTCCTCGCCATCAACATGGACGGGGAGGCAGCCAACGAGCGCGTGGCGAAGAGGGTCTATGCCGACAAGGCGGTCATCGAGCAGGCCGCGCGCACGCTCAATGTGATCGCCTCCGCCAGCGAGCATGCGGGCACGGGCAAGCCCTGCACGCGCTTCGACGGCGTCACCTGCATGGACCACCGCCGTTCCGACACGGTGGCGCGTCAGCAGTTCCTCAAGGCGGACTCGCAGGGCTTCGTGGTGGCCCCGCAGCACGTGTTCCTCGGCCCGGATGGCAAGGTGATCCTCTCCGTTCCGTACGAGATCGTCGCCAGCGAGCTGGTCTGGTGCTTCGCGACGGCACAGGCCAAGGCCTTCCCTGACGCCAAGTACCCGATGCCCGAAGGTGCGCGCATGCCCCGGCGCGTGATCATGGGCGGTGTCTACGATCCGGGCAGCAGCGAAGCGGGTGCGGCTCCGCCGACCAAGGCCGAAGTTCAGGAGATCATCAAGGAGCTGCGCAAGGGTGTCAGCGCACAGGATCGCATGGCTAAGCTGCTGCGCCTGATCCTCTCGGATGACCCCGATGCGGTGGAGTACATCGAGCAGGAGCTCAAGTCGAGCGGCGCCGCCCAGGGCGGTGGCCGCGGCGGCGGAGGTGGCGGCGGTCGCGGCGGTGGAGGTGCCGGCGGAGGAGGAGGAGGCCGCGGCGGTGGCGATGGCGCCGAGCGCCATGCCCGCATCCTGCAGGCAATCGGCGCCTTCGGACCGCTGGTGTACACACCCCTGACGCAGCCGTTCCTGACCAACAGTGATCCCAATCTGCGCAGCGCGGCCGCCGTGGCACTCGAGCAGCTCGGCAGCCCCGAGGCGCTCAAGGATCTGCAGGCTGCGCTGACCGAGGAAAAGGACCCGGACGTCAAGAAGCGTCTGGTGCGCGCGCTGGGCAGCTGCGGGGCCAGCGAAGGTCGCATCCAGACGCTGCTCCAGCGTCAGCTGAAGTCCGAGAAGAACCCCTCCAACCGCGCCGCGGTGATCGTGGCGCTGGGCTACACGCAGGAAAATCCGTCCAACGACAGCTTCCTCGAGGGCCTGCTGGCGGGCACCGCCCCGCTGGACGCGCAGGCCGCCGCAGCAGGTGCGGCGCTGTCTCGCAACGAACGCTGGAAGCCGGTGCTCGAGAAGCTCATTGCGAGCACGCAGGATGCCACGCAGAAGGCCGCGTTCGAAAAGGCGCTCGAGATCGTGCAGAGCGGCAAGCTCGCGGCGCTGGCACCGGTGATCGAGAAGCTGACCGGGGACGACCTGCCGCGCGAGCGTATTTTCGGGGTGAAATAGTCACGCTCCGCACGCACGGTTTTCCGCACGGTTTTCCACACGCAGGCGCAAACTCAGCGCCGGCTCCCCGCAAACTCACCGCAATGCCGGTGCCCGCACAGGAACTGGGCGGCCCGCGCGCACGAAGCTCGCGAACCGCCCGCTTGATGTCGTGGCAGCCTCAGACCGACTCGCACGCCCCCTCATCGATTGATGAGGAAACAGGCGCAGCGAGGAGACCTGCGGCACCTCGACCTGCTTGTGTAACGATTCGCACAGCCAGTGGGAAGACCTCGCAGCATCATTCTTGTCGTCGTCTGCGTTGTGCGATGAGTCCGGGCAGCAGCTCCAACGCTCGCATCGTAGCCAGCGCAGTGCGCACGCGCTCGCCGGTGCGCGTCTCTTCCAGTGCCAGTTCCGCACAGGCGCGGCGACATTCCTCGATCACACCGGCGGCGGCTTCGAGATCCGACTCCTCGAGCCATGTCAGCGCCATGCGATCGTAGGCACGGATGCGCACCAGCGGATCCTCCGCCATGAGCGCCAGTCTTCGCCAAGCCCGGCGCGCATCGCTCATGCGTCCGCGCGATTGCTCGATGGCCCCGCACCAATGGGCAGCTTCCTCGCGCAGGGCGGAGCGGGCCAGCGGATCGAGCTCGATCTGGGACAGCAGCTGCAGGGCCGACTCCAACCGACCCGCTCGACGGTCCAGATGAGCCAACTCGAGGCGTGCGCGGTCGCGAAACGTGATCCCCGGCGGCTGATCGGCGGCGATCAGCCACTCTCTGCGGGCGGCCTCCGCATCACCGGCGGCACGCAGCAGCTCGCCGGCGCGAAAGCTCGCTTCCGCGCAGACCTCGCGAGCGAACGGGTACTGTCGGCGCACGCTGCGAAAGGCCTCCAGTGCCTGTTCCCGCAGCCCAGGCTGCTGTGCGGCGGGAGCCGTCCGCCATTCACCGCGCAAGGCCATGGCGCGTGCCAGCGCCGCCTGTGCGGGATCCTCTGGACCGCGGCCCTGCCAGCACAGCAGCAGGATGGGCAACCACCACATCATGTGTTGTCCTCCACGAAGGTCTCGCGGTCCGCGGACTCGAGCAGACGCGGAAGCTGCTCGTGCAGCCGCTTCAGAACCCGTTTGCGGGCACGGAACATGTGGTCCTTGCCGCGTGCACAGGCGCGCGGCTCCGCTTCGCAGACGCTGGCGAGCCCGTAGCGCTCCGAGAGCAGGTGCTGGTCGGATCCGCGCAGCTGATACAGAGCCTCGTGCAATTGCTCGAAGAGCTCGTCGCGCAGCACCGGCCGTCCGCAGATGGTGATGCTCTCGGCCAGCGAGCGCGTGCCCGGTTCGTATTCGCGGCTGGGCAATAGCTCCAGCACCCCGTCGCTGCCCGCCACCGGCGGCTGGCGGCTCTGCGTCCGCAGCCGTTCGCTCAGGACGCTGCGCGCGATCTGACGCAGCCAGCCGCGCAGATTGCGCGGATCCCGCAGCCGCCTGCGGAAGCGCGCCGCGCGCAGCAGCGTCTCCTGCAGCAGGTCATCCACCTCATCCGACCGGCGGCTGCGCCGCTCCAGTTCCTTGCGCAGGGCCGGGATGAAGTGCTCCAGCCCGTCCCAGCAGTATTGCGACTCGTGCGCATCCATGGCGCGACTCCTTGTTCCGGCACCATCGCCGGCCATGAGGAGACGGGCTCTGCGCGCACCCGCCGAGCGCAGCGCGCTGCCCACAGCTTCGCGGGCCGCACTGCGTCGAATTCGAAATGGGGAAGTTCCGAATCAGCTCGGGATCCGGCGCTCGCCGCTGCCCGCTTTCGGCGCAACGAGCATCACGCTGGCGAGCTCCCCCGCCCGGGCTTCGCCGCACAGCTGGGCCACTAGATCCAGCGCGAAGTCGAGCGCGGTGCCCACGCCCATGCTGGTTGTGATCCCCTCCGAACGCACCACGGCCTGCCCGGGGAGGCATTGGCCGTGGCGGATCTCCTGACGAACGGCGGGGTAGCTGGTCCATTGCCGGCCTTCGAGCAGCCCGGCAGCGTCCAGCACCAGCGGAGCGGCGCAGATCGCGGCCACGAGGCGCCGCTGCGACACCGACTTGCGCAGCAGCTCCAGCAGCGGCTCGTGCGCGGCGAGGTGCCGGGTGCCGGGCATTCCACCGGGGCAGACGATGCCGTCGAAGACCCCGCCCGCCACGGCGGACAGCTCAACATCCGTCTCAATCCCCACTCCGTGGGAACCGCGCACAATGCCCGGCTGGAGCCCGGCCACAACGACCTCGCAGCCGGCGCGCCGCAGCACATCGATGATCGTCACGGCTTCGATCTCCTCGAAGCCGGGGGCCAGCGGCACGAGAACCCTCATGGTCCGGTGGGGTGCGTTGCTCATGGGAGCGTGAGTCTAGCTATGCTCAGGTGCTCATGAGTGCTCCGCAGTCCGTACCGGTGCTCGTCAGCGCCTGCCTGATCGGGCGCTACTGCCGGTATGACGGCCGCACCAACCGCGACCGCGTGCTGGAGCAGGACCTGGCCGCCAGAGGCGAGCAGGCCGTGCCCTACTGCCCCGAGGAAGAGGGCGGGCTCGCGACGCCGCGCGCCCCGGCCTGGATTGAAAGCGAGAGCGCCGCTGCGGTGCTCGACGGCCGCGACCGCGTGATCACCGACGGCGGACGCGATGTCACCGCCGAGTTCATCGCCGGCGCTCAAGGCGCTCTCGCGCTCTGCCGGGCGCACGGCATCCAGCGCGCGTATCTGAAGGCGCGCTCGCCCTCCTGCGGCACCTGCCAGACGCACGTCGGCGGGGCGCTGGTGCAGGGCCCCGGCGTGACGGCGGCGCACCTGCGGCGCGCAGGGATCGAGACGATCGACGTCGAAGGCAAGCGGGAGCAGCCATGAACCCGCTGCCGGCCTGGGCCACGCGCAGCCACCTGAAGCTGACGCTGTACTTTCTGCTGCTGACGGGCGCAGCGCTGGCCGGATCGTGGTGGGCTTCCGAACGGATGCAGACGGATCCGGAGCGGATGCAGCGCTGGTGGCTCTTGAGCGTGCTGGCGCTGGGACTCCTCGGTTGGCTGGGTGTGCTGTTTCAGCGGCTGCGCACGCTTCCGGCGCGGCGCGAGGAGCTGCGCCAGTGGGCCGCGCAGGTGCGCAGCGACGCTCAGCGCTATCAGGAGCTGTTCGAGAGCTCTTCCGATCTTCTGCTGCTGTATGAAGCTGGCACGCTGCGCCGCATCGATGCCAATGCGCGTGCGCGTGCCGTGCTCGAAGGGCGGCTGCCGCTGGAGAGCGAGCCCTGGCCGCGGCTTCTCAGGGAGCGGCCGCAGGAGCTGCAGGAGCTCGAAGTGCGCGCTGCGGACGGCAGCTTGCGCCGCATGGAGGTGCGCATCTCCGGCAGTCAGTTCCTGCTGATCAGCCTGCGCGATCGGACCCGCGAGCGCGAAATGGAGCGCGAGCTCGCGATTCGCGAGCGGCTCTCGTCCATCGGCCTTTTGACGGCGGGTGTGGCGCACGAGATCAACAATCCGCTCGAGGGCATCGCCAACTATCTCAAGCTGCTCGAGAACCCGCAGCTCTCCGCGGAGGCGCGTGCGCGCCACCTCGGGCAGGTCCAGCACGGCCTGGGCCGCATCCGCGACCTCGTGCGGGAGCTGCTGCGCTTCGCGCGTCCGCAGCGCGGCGATGCCAGCATCGATCTCGCGGAGGTCATCCAGGCCGCGCGCAAGCTCGTGGCGCTCTCCGAGCCCCTGCGCAAGGTCGAATTCCGCTTCGAGGGCTTCGAGCGACCCTGCATCGTCACGGCTGATGCCGGGCGGCTGGAGCAGGTGTTCGTCAATCTGTTCCTCAATGCCGGTCACGCCATGCAGGGTGCCGGTTCCATCCGGGTGCGCATCCTCCGTGAGAGTGGTGGGCGTGCGGTCAGTGTGCGCGTGGAGGATTCCGGACCGGGCATCGCACCGGAACACCTCCAGAAGCTCTTCGACCCGTTCTTCACGACCGGGGAAGGCAGCGGACTGGGCCTGTCGGTGTCCTGGGGCATCGTGCGCGCGCACGGTGGCATGCTGCGCGCCGAGAACCTGCCCGGCGGCGGAGCCTGTTTCGTGCTCGACTTGCCGCTCAGCTCCGGCACAGGATGAGGCCATGAGCGCAGCTGCCCGCATCCTGATCGTCGACGACGAGGAATTCGTGCGTGAATCGCTGGCCGAGCTGCTGCGCGCGCACGGCCATGAAGTTGCGACCGCGCGCAACGGCAACGAAGCGGTGCAGTGGCTCGAGTCCCACCGCTGCGATGTGATCCTCAGCGATCTGCGCATGCCGCGCGCGGATGGCATGTCGCTGCTCGCGCAGGCGCGCCGCCACGATGCGCGCATTCCGATCGTGCTGATCACCGGCGCCGGCACCGTGCAGGATGCCGTGCAGGCCATGCGTCAGGGTGCCTTCGACTTCGTGCTGAAGCCGGTGGAACCGGACGCGCTGCTGCGGCTGATGAATCGCGCCGTCGAGCACTCGCGTCTGCAGGGAGAGCTCGCCGGCCTGCGCACCTCGATGGCGACATGGCGGCGGCGCGAAGCCCTGATCGGCAGCTCCGCGCGCATGCAGCGCCTGCGCCAGGAGATCGAGCGCTGCACGAGGGCGCGCAGTGTCCTGATCGCCGGACCGTCCGGCAGCGGCAAGGAGCTGATTGCGCGCGAGTGGCACCTGCACGGCCCGCGCGCCAAGGAGGCGCTAGTGGGCTTCGATCCGCTGCGCGATGTGCTCGCCGAGCGCGCTCTGCAGGCCGAGGGCGGCACGCTGATGCTGCTCAATGTCGGCGAAAGCGGGCCGGCCCTGCAGCTGGAGCTCGCCCGTCTGATCGAACAGGGCGAGGTGCGCAGCGCCGCCGGAGGCACGCGCGTGCTCCATCTGGGCATCGCAGCGCTGTTGAAGCAGGAACCCGGCTGCGCGGACGCGCTGGCGGCACTGCGACCGGAATTGCGGGCGGCGCTGGGCGGGGCGCGCATCGACGCTCCCGCTCTGCGCGAGCACCTGGAGGATCTGCCGGAACTGTGCGCGCACCTCTTGCTGCACGCATCAGGTCCTGACCAGCGCACGACGCAGCTTTCGGAAGAGGCGCTCGCGGAGCTGCGCGAACACGAGTGGTCTGGCAACGTCGATGAGCTGCGCAATGTGCTCGAACGCGCCTCGCTGGCGGCTTCTCCGGATGCCCCCATGGCGGGTCTGCAGGCGGAAAACCTGCGCGAACAGCTGCGCCCGCTGGCGAGCAGACCCGCAGAGTCATCCGGGGGCGAGCTCACGCGGCTCCTGGAGTTCAACCTGCGACGGAATGTCGACGCGCGCGAGCGAGAGCTGGTGATCGGCGCGCTCGCGCGCGCCAAGGGCATCAAGAAGGAAGCCTGCGAGCTGCTCGGGATCGATCCGCGCAACCTCGGCTACTACGTGCGCAAGCACAGGATCCGCGACGCGGAGTGGTCGCGCTGAGTTTCGCCCGGCGTTCGCGGCCTTCAGCCAGCCGCCCAGGATCAGGCGCGGGGACGCGCGATCACCAGCACGTGGAAACCGAGCAATGACAGGCCCGGCGTCGCGCACAGCACCCGATCCAGCCCCAGGAAGAAGCGCGTGATCCAGACATTGCCCGGGATGTGCTTGAGCACGCCGAGGTGGTCGGGGAAACCGGCGAACACGTAGGCGAACACGCCGTACTTCTTGACCTTGATGACTTCGAGGCCGCCCTGCTCGCACAGGCGGACGATGCCCTTGCGGGTGAAGCCCTCGTCGCCCTCGTCGAAATGCGTACTTTTCCTGTAGAGCACCGCGCGGGCAAACCGGATCAGCGGGTTGTCGTTGCAGGGCTCGCTCATGATCAGGACGCCATTCGACCCGAGCACCTCCCGGCAGTTGGCGAGAAAGCGCACGTGGTCGCGCACGTGGTGCAGCGAGCCCTTGCAGAACACCACATCAAAGGCCCCGGGCTGGAAGGGCAGGCGCTCGGCATCCCCCGTCACCAGCCGCGCCCCGGGAATGTACTGCTCCGAGACCCGCAGCATGTCATGGCTGATGTCCAGGCCCACCGCACCGGGGTGCTTGGCATCCAGTTCCGCGAGGAAGAAACCCGTCCCGCAGCCCAGATCGAGCACCCGTCCGGCCCCCGAAGGCACATGCGAGATCATCTCGGCATGCCAATCCTGCTGGAACAGCCGGGAGAAGGGCAGGCTGTAGCGGTAGGCGTAGCGCGGGGCCAGGGCCCGGTGCAGATCGATCTGCGCTTGCGCGTTGGATGTGGACATGCGCGGTTGGTTTTGGGAAGTCTAACGCTTCCAGCATGGAAGCTGCCCCCCCCACCATCGGTTCCCCGTCCCCGGCGCTGAAGCTCTTCGCGGCCGCCGGGCTTGCGCTGGCGCTGGCCGTGGTGCTGGCATGGCACGACTGGCTGCCCGGCGGCTACCGGCTGCGCTCCCAGTTCGAATCAGATACCGCCCGCTCACTGCGCGCGACCGAGCTGCACGCATTCCAGCGCCTGGAAGAATTTGCCGAGTCCAATCCGGCCGCGCCGCGCGGAGCCACGCTGTTCCTCGGCTCCTCGACGATCGAGCGCTTTCCTCTGGAGGAGTGCTTCCCGGGTAAGCCCTGCCTGGATCGCGGCATCAACAACGCGGACCTCCGGCTTCTGCACGCGGTGCTGGCGGAAGTGCTGCCGCGCCAGAAGCTGCGCGCAGCCGTGATTTATGCAGGCAGTCCGGATCTGCACGCCGGCAGGCCCGTCGAGGAGATCCTGCTCGGGATGCGGCAGCTGGTGCAGCGCCTGCGTCTTTCCGAGGGCATCAACCTGCCGATCGCCCTGATCGGCGTGATGCCGGCGCGTGAAACCACGCCGGAGCGCGCCGGAGAGCTGCGCGCGCTGGACCGCGGTCTGATGGAGCTGACGCGCGATCTGAACCTCTCCTATGTGCCTACGCTGCGACCCCCGCTGGTCGACTCCGAACTGCGGCTCAACGCCGCGATCTCGATCGATGATCGCCACCTATCGCCGGCGGGCTACTCGATTCTGGCGCGCTGGCTGATCGAGGAAGGCGGCGAGGCCGGCCGGGGACTGGCGCCGTGATGGAAACGCTGCACTCATGCTGAGAAGCGTCGTCGGCACCTGGGGGCTCAATGTGCTGCAGATGGCGGCGCTGCTGGTGCTCTCGCCGTGGGTGCTGGCGCGACTGGGGCCGGATCCCAACGGATTGTGGACCGCGCTGATCTCGATCACGGGGATCCTGAGCCTGTTCATCCTCGGCGTGCCGATGGCCTCCGTGCGCGCCATCGCCGAAGGCGTCGCGCGCAAGGATGCCGCCGCGGTGCAGCGTGCGGTTTCAACCTGCATGGCGATCTGCGCGGCGCTGGGGCTGCTGGCGCTGGCGGTGGCGGGAATCGCCTACCTCTACTTCGACGCACGCGTGCTGGGCGGCACTGCGGGTGCGGGACTCGATCCGCAGACGCTCGACAGCGCGCGGATGGCATTCGGAATCCTCGCGTTGCAGGTCGCGTGCGGGTTCGTGATGCGCCTGCCGTATGGAATTCTCGAAGCGCACGGCGATTTCCTGGCCCGCAACGGAGTGCAGGCCTTCGAACTGGCGCTGCGCTTCGCCACGACGATGGCGCTGCTCAGCTGGCGCGCGGAACTCTCGGTGCTGGCGCTGGTGCAGGTGATCTGCATGTTGGCCGAGTTCGCGGTGGCGCTGATCGTGCTGCGCCGCCGGCATCCAGACATCCGCTTCTCCCTGTGCGGCTATGACCGCACTGCGGCGCGCAGCATCCTCTCCTTCAGCATCTTCGCCATGCTGTTGAATGTCGGGGCGCTGCTGGCGTTCCGCCTGGATGGACTGGTCATCAGCTCCTTTCTTCCGGCAAGAGCAGCAACAGAGTTCGATCTTGGCAACAAGTTCTTTGACCCGCTGATGCAGCTGGTCATCTCGGTCGGTGCGGTCGTGATGCCGATGGCCACGCGCCTGAAGACGGGCGGCGACACGGTAACGCTGCGCGCGATCTTCCTGCGCTGGTCCAGGCTCTCGCTCTCGCTGGTGCTGCTCGTGGGCGGATACCTGATGGTGCTGGGCCCGGAGTTTCTCGCGACCTGGGTCGGCGAGGAGTACCGCGAGCCCTCCGGCGGCGTGCTGCGCGTGCTGATGGCTTCGTTCTTCTTCTATCTGCCGGTGCGCGGCGTTGCGCTGCCGATCCTGATGGGCATGGGCAAGCCCAAAGCCCCGGCGCTGTGCCTGCTGGCGATGGGCCTCGCGAACCTCGGCCTGAGCCTCGCGCTGGTGACTCCGCAGGGCATCTTCGGGGTGGCGCTGGGCACGGCGATCCCGAATCTCGCCTTCGCCGTGTTCGTGCTGGTGCTCGCCTGCCGCGAGCTCGAGGTGAGCGTGCTGGATTGGGTCCGTGAGTCGGCGCTGCGCCCGCTCGTCGGGGCCGCCATCCCGGTGTCGGCGCTGGCTCTGGTCGCGTGGCAATGGAACACAGGCGGCTGGCCGATGCTGATCGGACTGGGCATCGGCTATGTGCTGCTCTTCGCGCTGGTGTGGTTCGCTTGGGTTCTGCGTGGTGATCCGGATCTCGATCTGTCACGGCGCTGGAAGCGGGGCTAGAGCATGTCCCCGCAAGCCTGGCTGTTTCTCGTGATCGCACTGCCGCTGCTGTTTGCCGCGGCGGAACTGATCGCGCGCAGCTGGATCCGCTCCCGGGCGCGCTATTTCTGCTGGCCGCCGCATACGCGCTTCCGGATGCCGCTCGATCGCACCGTCTTCGCCAGCGGCGATGCCGAGGTGCGCTTCGACGTCAATCGTCTCGGTGAGCGCGGCGACGCACCGCCGCATTCCTTTGACGGCGTGTACCGCGTTCTGGTCGCGGGCGGCTCGGCAGCGGAGTGTTACTACCTCGATCAGGACAGCAGCTGGCCGGGCCGGTTGCAGCAGCTGCTTTCCCGACCTGAGGCCTGTCAGCGGCTCGACGTCCGCGCAGCGCACGTCGGCAACATCGCGCGCTCGCTCGTGCCCTGCCGCGCGATCCGCTACCAGCTGGAAAAGCTCCTGCCGCAGCTGCCCCACAGCGATGCCGCGCTGCTGATGGTCGGCGCGAGCGATCTGGTGACCTGGCTCGAGCAGCACACGCCCGCACAGATCGATCCGGGCGGCTACGCGCTCGATTCGATCTTCGGACTGCATCCCGAGCGCAGCTTCGGCTGGAAGCCGGGCCAGCTGGCACTGCGACGCGCGGCTGCCAGCGCGCAGCGCGCCCTGCTGCGGCCCGTCGAGCGACGCGAGACCTCGGGCAAGCGACTGGCGGCGAACCGCGCCATGCGCGCCGGTGCCAAACAGATCCTTGAGGACATCGCGGATCCGGCACCGATGCTGCAGCGCTACGAAGCCGATCTGCGCGAGGTCCTGCGCGCGCTCAAGCGCCATTCGAAGCGCGTGGTGGTCGTGCAGCAGATCTGGCTCGAAAAATCCCTGACGCCGGAGGAAGCGCGTCAGCTGTGGATGTTCGCCGCGGGCCGGCCCTACAAGGAACAGGTCGACGCCTACTACGCGCACGAGGTGATCTGGCCGTTGATGCGGGCCATCTACGAAATCGGTGGCCGAGTCGCCCGAGAGGAAGGCGTCGAGGCACTTGATCTGCAGAATCGGGTGCCGAGCGATCTGGAGCACTACTACGACGACATGCACCACACGCCGAAGGGTTGTGCACTCGTGGCGCGCCTCATCGCGGACCATCTCACGGGCGAAAGCCCCGCCTGAAGCGCCTGCGGCTGCTAAGCTCGGTGGATCATGACCGAGTTGCTCCTGCTGTGTGCCGCGTTGTTGCAGACGGACGCGGATCTGTCACCTGAGTCCGAACGGGCGAGCTTCCGCCTCCCGGCCGGCTATCGCATCGAGTGCGTGATCAGCGAGCCGCAAGCGCGCAAGATCGTCGACATCGCCTTCGATCAATCCGGCGCAATGTGGGCCGTCACGGCAAGCGAATATCCGGTGGACGGCAACGAAGACTCGCGCGCAGCCGAGCTTTACAGGAACGGCGGCCGGGATCAGGTGCTCGTGGTCGAGCGCCCCTGGGAGGGCACCTACAGGACTCCCCGCGTGTTCGCGGATGGCCTCGCGATGCCCATGACGGTGCTGCCGCTTCCGGAAGGCGTTCTGATCCAGCACGGCAGCGAGATCCTGCGCCTGCGCGATACCGACGCAGACGGCAAGTCTGATGCCCGCGACGTGCTGCTGAGCGGCTTCGGAATCGAGGATTCGCACCTGCTGCCGCATCGTTTCCTGCGTGCGCCGGACGGCTGGATCTACATGGCGCAGGGCGCATTCAACAACTCGAACGTGCGCGACGGCAGCGGCGGCACGACGCGCTTCGATCAGTGCAAGATCGGTCGCTTCACGCGCGACGGCATGCACTTCGAAACGCTGGGCGTCGGCCTAAACAACATCTGGGGCATGGTGTTTGACGAGCACGGCGAATTCCTGATTCAGGAAGCCAACGACATGGGCTTCGGGGTCACGCCCTTCGTGTTCGGCGCCAGCTATCCTGGCATCGGCGACCATCGTTTCCGACCGCATGCGCCAGTCCAACCCACGTCGACCGAATTGCGCTTCGGCGGCACGGGTCTTTCCGGACTTGCACACACCAGCAGCCTCGAGAGTTTCCCCGCGCCCTATGACGGCGCGGTCTTCGTCGCCAATCCGATCGAACGCCGCGTGCAGGCCGTCAAGCCTTCCGGACGCGGGATCGAAACGAGCTTCGAGATGCTGCCGGTGTTCGTGCAGACCGAGGATCCGCGCTTCCGCCCCATCGCTGTGCACTTCGGACCCGATGACAGCCTCTACATCGTCGATTGGTACAATCCGATCATCTCGCACAACGAAGTGCCGCGCACGCATCCCGACCGCGACCGCGTGCGCACGCGCGTCTGGCGCGTGCGTCACGAGAGCCAGGGCGCGGCGCAGGTGCCGGATCTCCGCATGGCCGCTGACGCCGCGCTGCTGAAGCACTTGGACTCGCCGATCGAGTTCACCGCGCGCGGCTCCTGGCGCGAGCTTGTGGATCGCGGCGCACGCGGGCTCGCCGCGCAACTGCGCGAGCAGGCGCTCGATCGCCGACGGAGCAGCGGTGCGCGACTGCTCGCCCTCTGGACGCTCGAGGGAACGGGTCAGTGCGATGCGGAACTCACCCGCAGGCTTCTGGAGGAGCCTGAGCCGGCCCTCCGGCGCAGTGCGATTCGCGCGCTGGCCGCATCACGAGCCGATGCCAGCACGCTGCTGGCGCTTCAGCCAAGTCCCCTGCTCGACACCGACACCGAGACGCGCTGCGAGTGGCTGCGGGCGCTGGCGCGCACGGGCGAGTGCAACGCGGAGTATCTGGCCGCCGTGCTGCGGCATGTGCCTGCCCCCGATGAGCGCGAGACCGTGACCGCCGAGCAGGGAGGCACGCGCACGCTGCGCGGAGCTTCTCTGGCGGCAATGCGCACGCGCATGTGGATGCGCATTGCGCTGGAAAACCGGCGCGAAGCGCTGGAACGCTGGCTCGACACGGATCCTGGAATCGACTGCGAGGCGCGCGCTCTGGCCGGACTGGTGCTCGGGGGAACGGATGGCGCTTCTCGACTCGCCTCGGCACTTGCTGAATCAAACCGCGAGCCGCACGCCGAGGAGCTGGCCTTGCTCGCGCGCTGCAGTTCCGCGCCGGGCGCGCTGGACTGCCTCGTGAAGCAGCTGGAATCCGCGGAGCGCGCCGCCACGACGTTGAATGCGCTGCTGACCGCCTATCCGGGTGATTTCTCGCCGGAGATGAAGGCGCGCATCGTCAGTGCCGCGCGCCGCATCGAGGATCAGGGGCTGCGGATCCGTCTGGCCTCCACGCTGGAGCTGCGCGAGCTGATTCCGGATCTGGCGGCGACGGCCGGCTCTGCGGGCGCCGAGCGCACTCTACGGCGGGATGCGCTGCGCGCGCTGACGCGCCTGCGGCACGAGGATCCGGAGCTGTACGCTGGCCTGGCCGATGCCAGCCTGCCGGGCGATGAGCTGCAGAGCGAAGCCGTGCTGGCGCTGTGCGCCGGCCGGAGCACAGCCACGCTCCGGAGCGCGCTGGAGCGGATCGGCGACTGGTCGCCAGCGCTGGCGCGACGCGCGATCGGCCAGCTGACGCTTTCCAAGGAGGGCTGTGAGGCCATCCTGGAGGCCGCGCAGGCACGGCGACTGCCGATGCGCGTGCTGGATGAGCGCGCGCTGCAGTCCATGGAAGAATTCCTCGCGAATCCTGCGGCGTTGCAGGCGCTGCGCGAGCAGCGCGGCATGCTCGGACGCGAGTTGCTGGTGCTGGATGGCGGAGCGTTGGACGCGGCGGACACCGACCTGACGCTGGCACCGCCGTTCACGATCGAGGCCTGGGTGCAGTGCGGCGAGGGTGTCGACAACCGCGAAGGGATCCTCTGCGTGCCCGGCAAGTTCGACTTCAACTTCGCGGGCGGCAAGCCGCGGCTGTATCTCGGGCCTGAGCGGGGCGATGTGCTGATTGCACGCTCGACTCTGGAGCCAGGGCGCTGGACACACCTCGCGCTCTCGGCCGATGAGAGCGGCCATCTGCGCCTCTACATCGACGGCATACTGCACGAGAGCGCGACGGCGCACATGGGTTCCTTCGAGGGCCTCGATGTGGGCCGCACGACGCCCGGCCATCCGCGGCTCAACCTGTGCGAGGTGCGGGTCTGGAAGCGCGCCCGCACGCCCGAGGAGATCGCGCTGGACCATGTGCGCATGCTCGACGGCGATCGGCCGACCGGCCTGCTGCTGCGACTGCCCGGCGATGCGGCGCGCATGGACGGCAAGGCGCGCATCGAGCGGCGCGCGGATGCTCCGCCGCTCTTGGATGCGGCCGCTTACGCCGCCCGTCACGCGCGTTTTTCCAAGTACCGCGAGCTCGGCCTGCGCAGCGAAGCCGGCATGGGCGCGGCGATCTTCGCCACGCTCTGCCAGCAATGCCACATGAAGAACGGCGTCGGCGCGAGCGTCGGACCGCCGCTCGATGGCATCCACAACCGGGGCATCGACGGCATTCTCGCCGCCGTGCTGGAACCCAGCGCCGCCGTGGAGTCGGGTTATCGCGTGCTGCGTGTCGAGCTGCTCGATGAAACCGCCGTGGAGGGACTGCTGGTCAAGTCCGACGATCAGGCGGTGACGGTTCGCCCGGCCAGCGCGGCCGGCGCGCTCGATGCGGTCACGATTCCGCGCAGCGAGATCCGGCGACTGCGCTGGTCGAAGCTGTCGGTCATGCCCGAGGGCCTGCTCGAGTCGCTTTCCGAGGAGGACGCAGCCAGCCTGCTGGCGTACCTGCTCGCCGGCTGATGGCGATCAGCGACGCAGGCGCGCCATCCACAGGTGGCCGAGCACTCCGATCGCCACCACGTTGACGAGCTGCACGATGTGCAGACCGGCGCCGGTCGCCAGGGCGAGGTCCTTGTCGACGCCGAACAGGCTGAAGCCGATCACCCAGCCGGCTTCCAGCGTACCGATGCTGGCGAAGGCGCTGATCGGTATCAGGCTGGTGAGGATCGCCAGTGCGGCGCCGAAGACCGCCTGCAGCGGACCGATCGAATCGGGCAGGCCCAGACTGCGCCCGAGGATCCCGCAGAAGGCGAAGATGCACAGCCAGGCCAGCACGGAGAGTCCGGCACAGCGCCAGAACACGCTCGGTCCGCGCACGGCGTCGAGCGCCTGACTTGCGGACTGCAATCGGCCGATCAGGGCGGCACCGAGCTTTGTGCGCGCTCCGCCGACCCGCTGTGCACACCAGCGCAGCAGATTGGTGAAAAGGCTGCCGCGCAGCGTCAGCAGCAGCAGCACGAAGCCCCCGGCGAGCGCCGCGAGGCCCACCGGATACAACCAGCCCGGCATGCCCTCCTGCAGTGCCAGCGCGAGGCAGGCGCAGCCCATCGCGATGCCCAGCGCGGCGAGATCGAACAACCGCGAAAGAAACAGGATCGCCAGCGAGTTCTCCGCGCGCAGACCGAACACGCGGTTGGAGTAGACGACGTACATCAGCTCGCCCAGCTTCGCGGGCATGATGATCGATGCCATCGTCTGCGCCATGCCCACCGAGAGCTGCGAGGAAAAGCCGGGGCGCTGCTGAGGACTGAGCAGCAGCTGGAACCGCAGTGCGCGCACGGCGTACAGGGCCGCATGGCAACCCAGGGCGGCGAGGTACGCGAGCGGCGAGAGCCTGCCCAGCGCGTCGGTGACTTCAGACCAGCGCAGTCCGCCCCATTGAAAGAGCGCGAAGATCAGCGCTGCGGCGACGAGCAGCGAGAGCAGGGTTCGCAGCACCATGCTCGCGGCGCGCCCCCCGGTGCGGGGCTGTTCACTCATACTTGAGGTGCGTGCCCTTGCTGTCCTGCGCCAGCCACTCGAGGATCTGGAACTGTCCGCCGACCGCGATGGTGTTGATCACGATGCCGCGGTTCTGGTTCCAGGCCGCGACATGTTCCCGGATCATCCCGGGATCCGTGACCTCGCCCATCGAAGGCTCGCCATCCGACATGACGAAGATCGTGTCCACGTCCGGATCCTCAAAGGCCAGCTTGAGCGATCCGTAGAGATTGGTTCCTCCGCCGGCACCGAGCCGCTCGATGTAGAGCTGCGCTTCGTCGCGGTTCTTCTGATTGGCCGCGGCGAGGCTGCCGTCGATCCACTTCTCGGCGCCGCTGGAGAAGGTGATGATGTTGAAGAACGCGGCGGCATCGAGGCTGCCGACGCAGCGCGCTAGTTCGCCCTTCGCCACCTCCATGCGCGATTGCCCGGCCTTGCCCTGATATTCGGTCAGCAGACCCTCGTTCATCGATCCAGAGACGTCGACGATGAACATCACGCGATGGCTGACGATGCGGATGCCGAAGAAGTCACTCTTGACATAGGTGCTCTGCTTGAGGCGGTATTCCTCCTCGCCGGTGCGCACCTTGGCAAGCTGCTCATCATCGAGGATCTGGAAGCGATCGCGCGAGTTCTTCCACCAGGCGGTCCAGCCGTCCGCATTGTCCTGAAACGACTGCCCCGTCAGGCGCCACAGGGTGTTGGCGAACTCGTTGCGCAGACGACCGTCCTCCTTGCCCATGCGAGCGACGATGACGTCGATCGCGTCCTTGCTGCGCATGCCCTCGAGCGCCTGCAGCGCCGCCATGCGGATCGACCAGCTGGGATCCTCCAGCGCGGCGACGATCGGCTTGAGGAAGCTCTTGTCCTTGGACTCCCCCAGTGAAGTGACCGCGAGATGGCGCAGCTCGGGATCATCGCTCTGGATCAGCGCCAGCAGCTCGGTAATCCAGGTCTGATCCCCGATGCGCAGACTCGCCTGCGCGGCCAGCGAAGCGCGCATGACATCGCGGTTCTTGCCCTTGCCGATCAGTTTCTGGAGCGCGGGCACGGCTTCCTTGTGCTTGCGCTCGGCCAGCGCCTCTGCGGCCATCACGGCGACATTCGGATCCTTGTCCTGCAGCAGCTTGATCAGCGCCTTGTCCACTCGCTCATCCTGCAGACGCTGACAGGCCCAGATCGTGAACAGCTTCTCCGGCGACTTGCCCTTGCCGAGCTCAGCGATCAGCTGCTTGTTGACCGATTCCTCGCGCATTTCCACGAGGATCTCCGCCAGACCGCGCCGCAGCTCCAGCGGCGCCTCGAAGGTGGTTGCGCGCTTGATGAAGTCCGGCGCGACTTTGGCACCCTGCAGGCGCGCGACGATGCGTGCCGCCGTCAACCGCACTTCAGGATGCTCGGTGACCGCTTCGTAGTAAGCGATCGCCATGCCCTCGGCGCGCCTGTCGCCGCTGGAATCCAGACCATCCAGCGCGCGCATGCGGATGCGGTAGAAGCCGTCGCGCGCGCCTTCGATCAGCTCCTCCGCCGACAGGGACGGGGCGATCTGCTCGAAGGCCGTCAGGCGCATGTTGTTGAGGATCACGCCCGGTTTGCCCGCGTTCTCATCCGCGGCGTCTTGCTCCTCGCCCTTGTCGCCCTTCTTGGCGGGATCACGCTTCTTGGGGGCGTCCTTGCGCTTCTGTTCCTCGGGCTTGGCGCTCGGCTTGTAGAGCTCGCGGTACCAGGCGTTGTCGGACTTGTCGGCAAGACGGATGTGCTTTTCCAGCGCGCGCTCGCGCGTGGCATCGTCCGCGCGCGACACGACGATCATGCGCAGAAAGTCCTTGCCGTGCCCAGCGCAGTCGCCGAGTGCGTCCACCGCCGCCACGCGCAGCTCGCGCTCCTGAGATTGTGTGGCCACATCGGTGAGCTGCTGCAGCGCGATCTGCTCGGCCTCCGCGATCCCGTCGTAGCGTACGAGTCGCCGCAGGATTTCCCGGCGCGTCCAGATCGTCGACATGGACTTGTAGCACTCGATCAGGCCTTCGCAGGAGGCGCGCGTCTTCACCTCGGCGAGCTCGTCGATGTACTTGGACTCGATGCTGTCGCCCGTCCCCTTGATCTTCGTGACCAGCGCCCCGACATCCACCGCGCCCTGAGCCTGCAGCCGGTCCGACAGGCCCAGCGCGAGAAACAGGCAGCCCAGAAGCCAGAAACGGGAAAATGCGGTCGCTTGCATGGCCCGATCTCAAGCACTGGCGACTGCAGTGTCAACTTTTGCGGCCGAAACGCCGATGACTGGCGACCCGGAAGGCTTTTCTCACAGCCCACCCCGGAGCATCGGAGCCATGCAACCCGTGATCGAAATCGGCAACAGCACCCTCAGCGGCGACAAGGCGCGCGGCCTTCTGCGCCGTCTGCGCGACATCAACTGGACCAGCGGTCCGGTGGCGCTGACGCGTCAGCACACCGTTCGCATCGCAGGCTGCACCTCCCTCGACTCTCCCGTAGAGCAAGGCGTGCGTTACCGCGCCCAGAATGCCAGCGGCAGTCCCTGCCTGCTGGAGATCCGCTGGACGGGCGAAGCGCTGGAGATCCTGGCCTTCGAGCTCAACCCGTCTCAGCCGGTGCGCCGTCTCAGCATCGGCATGGTCTGTGACCGCAAGGGCCGGATCTGCGCCCGCGAGATCGCCGCGCGGGTCTCGCTGGAAAGCGGTAGCACGCGCGAGCTCGAACACTTCCTGCGCCGCGTCGTGCGCTCGATCTGGCGCTAGGCCCTACAACCGGGAACGCTTGTCGATCAGATCCGCCAGCACACCCACCGCGAGGATGTGCAGGAACGCGAGGAACAGCAGCACCGTCTTGTCGGAGAGGTTCGAGGGCTGCACGACGAAGATGTCGTAGTACAGCGAACCGGCAAGGCCCAACCCGATCAGCACGCCGATCGGCACGAAGACCTTGAGCGGGTTGAAATACATCACCGTCCGCAGGATCAGGCCGGTGAAACCCAGCGTGTCGCGGATCGGACGGATCTTCGAGCGCCCTTCACGCTTCTTGTAGTCGATCGGCACCCAATCGACGCGGTGATCGTTCGTGAGCGAGGCCAGCGTGATCGTCGTGGTGAACGAGAAGCCCCTGGGGAGGATCGGGCGGTAGCGCAGCACCAGCTCCTTGCGCATCGCCCGCAGCCCGGAGTTGAGATCCGGAATGCGCGTGCCTGACAGGAACTCTGCCAGACGGCGCAGCATCCACTTGGCGGGACGCCGTACGAGCGGGATCTGCACATCGGCACCCGTGCGCGAACCCACCGCCATCTCGGCGCCGTCGTCGATGCAGGCCAGCAGCTCGCCGATCCGGTTTTCCGGATAGGTCCCGTCCGCATCGGTGATCACCACCACCGCATGACTCGCGAGGCCGAAGCCGGTCTTGAGCGCGGCTCCGTAGCCGCGATTCTCGCGGTGACGCGTGACGCGCAGCCTGGGATAGCGCGCACGCAGGCCCTCGAGCACTGAGGCCGTGCCATCGACCGATCCGTCATCCACCACGAGGACCTCCACGGGCACGCCGAGCTCCAGCGCCGACAAGCGACTGACGACGCCCTCGATGCCGCGCTCTTCGTTGTACGCAGGCACCACGATCGTGACGCCCTTGGATGTGAGACCCTGTGAATTCAGGCTCTGTGGATTGCGCGTTTCGATGGCAGGCTCCGGGGGGGGTGATGCTGTCCGGCGGAGGATAGCGCAGCCCAAGCGCAAGTTCATGCCTTCTTCGAGGCCCGGTCCTGCTCGCGTTGCGCACGTTCCATGGACCGCACGAACTTGCGTGCCATTCCCGTGAGCCCCAGCGAGGGTGCCTCGGCCAGCGTGCGCCACTGCCAATCCTCGCCTTTCGGTATGCGATCGAGTTCCCCCGCGACGAGCGTGGCGCGAATGCGGTGGCAGGTGATGCTGTGCCGAACGCGGATCGGCTCGCCCCCGGCTTTGCCGTCATGCTCGCGACAGCGCAGGCGCTGTTCACACAGCCGGGCATCCCACTGATCCGGGTAGAGCCGCGTCGGCATTCCGGCGGGCACGCACTCGCGCGTCGGCAGTTCCCACAGCCCCGCCATCCGACCCCCTTCAGGACGCCGGCAGAACAGCAAACGCCCGCCTGCGCGCGCGCACAGGACCTCCAGCTCCACCGCGAACGGCTCGGGTCGCTGACGCGGCAGCGGCAGCTCCTTCGCGCGACCGCTGTGCAGCGCCTCGCACACCGCTGCCAGCGGACACAGCTCGCAGCGCGGCTCGCGCGGCGTGCAGATCAGCGCGCCCAGCTCCATCAGGGCTTCGTTCCACGCTCCCGCTCCCTGCTCGGGGCACAGAGCGCGCGCCAGCTCCCACGCGCGGCGCCGGAGCTCGGCCGAAGCCTGTGCGGCCTCGATCCGGAACAGACGCGCAAACACGCGCTCCACGTTGCCGTCCACCAGCGGCTCAGGCGCGTCGAAGGCCAGACTGGCGATCGCGCCGGCCGTGTAGGGTCCGATGCCCGGCAATGCTTCGAGCTCGGCACGCGTGGCGGGAAAGCGACCGCCATGGCGCTCGACGACCGCGCAGGCACCGGCGTGCAGCAGGCGCGCTCGGCGGTAGTACCCAAGCCCGCTCCACAGCTGCAGCACCTCCGCCTCGGAAGCCTTCGCAAGGCTGTGCACATCGGGAAAGCGCGTCACGAAGCGGCCGTAGTAGTCGATCACGGTGGCGACGCGTGTCTGCTGCAGCATCGCCTCGCTGATCCAGACCCGATACGGATCGCGCGGCCCGGTGCTGCGCCACGGCAGGTCTCGTCCGGCCTGCGCAAACCAGCGCACGAGCGGCGGTACGTACTTGCGGCGGTCGGGAGCGGATGAGCGCGGCATGGTGAGGGCGCGCAGATCATGGCATCTCTTCGTCGATGCGTGGAAGCGCGAGGATCGGAGAGCTAGCCTTGCTGGCATGCATGCCGTGCTGTTCGGAGTGGTCGCAGGTGCCCTGCTTTCCTGCCTGCGTGCGCCGCTGGGTCTCAGTCTGATCGAGATTCCCGCAGCCGAACCGCGCCACGCTCTGGGTTACCGGGCGCTGGCGCTGGCGGTGCTCGCCGCGGGTCTGCACATGCGGGGCGGCGCGCCGCTGCGCTCGACGCACTTTTTCGCGGCGGCACTGGGCCTCGCGGTGCACGGCTATCTCCTGCCCGGTCCGGGCAGTCATGCGGGATTGCTCGCCTGCGCGATCAGCGGCTTGGCGCTGTTGTGCTGGCTGGGCAGCCGGGAGCGACGCGCCCATGAGGACCGCGCGGCGAACGGCGGCGAGCACAGGCGCACGCCGCACATGCAGCTCTTCGGTTGGCTGCTCGGCGGCTCCGGGTTGGCGCTGGGGCTGGAACTGCTCGCGCGGCAACTGCGGCTGCACGGCCAGCAACTCAGCGACAACGACACGAGTTTTGCGCTCGTGCTGGTGCTGCTGCTGGGCGTGGGCGGCAGCGCCTTCGCCTGGCTGGGTGAGCGCCCGCAACAGGGTCCGCCGTCCGACCTTCCTTCGGGCCAAGGATCGAATCAGGCATCCGGTCTGCGCGCCGGCGTGCCGATGCTTGCGCTCGCCGCAGGTGCGCTGGCGCTGTACGGTTCGCTTTCGATGCAGCTGCGCACGGCATCCACCCTGCCCCTGCGCGAATACCTGAGCAGCTTCGGACTGGATCTCTCGCAACACGGCACGTTGCCCTACGACGCCTTGCTGGCGGCCTCCGTGTTCGTGCTGCCCGCCTTTGCGCTGGGCACCGGCCTACGGCTCCTGTCCTGCGGCCGTGCGCAGGCTGCGTTCGTGCTGGGCGGCAGCCTCGGACTGCTGCTGACGCTCAAGGTCGGCGATTTCTCCGCTGCGGGAACCGACACGCAGACCTTCGCGATGCAGTGGATGCCTCTGGCAGCCGGCCTGACGGGCGCGGGTGCTCTGGTCGCGCTGCTGAGCCTTCCCGCGAGCAGTTCGGCGAGCCGGTGGCTGCAGATTGCCTTCGCGCTGGCCTGCATGTTGCCGATCGCCCTGGTGGAGATCACGCCGCGCACGGTGCTGGCGCCCTGGTCGCGCACGCCGATCGCTCCCTACCAGCTGCGCGAAACGCCGGCCGGCCTGATGACGGTCGAAGGTCCCTTGCTGCCCGATTCAATCACGGGCAACACCAAGCAACTGACGCTGGAGCGGCGCGTGCTCGTGCCCGGGCTCGAGTTCATTCCCGACGAGCTCTCCATGCTTGATGCCAGCATCGCGCTGCTGACTCCGGAGCAGCAGACGCAGCGTGAAAAGCGCGCGCTGCTGATCGGCCAGCTGACGCCACTGCGTGCGCGAAGGCTCAATGATGCAGGCTTTGCAGCGATCGATCGCAGCGCGAGCTGGTGGCCGGCCATGGGAGCGCTCGAGCAGGAGTACTTCGGCGAGCAGGCCCGTCCCGCGGGCTCGATCCTCGCGCCGGACGACGCATTGCAGGCCATCGAGGCCGGACAGTACACGCTGGTGATCGTGCCGCCGGTGCGCGGCATCGCTCCGCAGCTGAGCGTGCCAACTCTGCCGGCGCAGACCACGCTCGTGGTCTGGCTCGACAGCGCCACGCCGCTGCGCGGAGGCAGCGAGCATGGGCTCCTGCATTGGGCTCCCTCGAAGATCGATCAACCGCTGCTGGCGCGCATCTTCGGACCGCACGCGCAGCAGGCTTGCGTGTTTCCTGCGGGCCTGACCTCAGGCTCGCCCGGCTTGAGCCGGCTGATGCAGCGTGAATGGGAGCGCGGCGCCGAAGCGCGTGCCGACAATTTCCAGCGCATGCGCGCAGGGCAGGACAGTGCGCTGACGCGCGGACTGGAGCAGCTCTACGCGGCCCAGCAACGCTCCTCACCCTTTGAGAACACGGCGGAGAGCTTCGAACTGCCGGGCCCCGCACTGGAACAACTGCGTCAGGCCGCGCTGGAAGGCACCCCGTCACCCAGTCTGCGAGTGCTCTGGGAAGAGCTGGGCCTGGTGATCGCAGGCAAGCGCTGGATCCCGCAGCTGTACGAAGCACTGGAACCGCTCGCACAGCGCCACGCACCTTGGCCGGGACTGGAGCTGCAGCTGGCCATCGCCGATGCCGAAAGCCTCGAGTTCGAGAGCGCGGCAGCCAGGCTGCGGCCCCTGCGCGCGAGCTTTGAGCGCAACCCGGAGTACTGGCGCGAGCTGGGCAAGATCCAGGAGCAGCTGGGCGAGGCCGCGGATTCGATCTCCAGCTTCCGTCAGGCGCTGACCTTGCGCCCGGGAGACCACGATCTGGAGCGCCGGCTGGCCCTCCAGCTGGTCCGGGCCGGGGATCCGGAGGGTCCGCGGCTGGTTCAGGAGCTCCTGCAGGAACACCCCGATGACGAGGAGCTGAAACTATTTTCCGGCCCCGGGCCCTATCCCCCGCCCAAGCGGGGCTACTCCCCCCAGGGACGACGTCACGATCACTGATTCCGTGAGGCAGGGAATCAAGGCCGGGAATGGACTCCCCCCGGCATCCAAAGTCTGGGTTACGCTGTAGTAAGCAGGGGAACTTTGTTTCGGCCCCCTTTCGTCCTAACCGCTGGGCGAGGGCGCGCCATCATGAGACCCGGACCTCCCCTTTCAACACCGTTAAGGAATCCTCTCAGCATGAAGCTCTCTCGAACGGCCACCCTCGGTGCTGTCGCCCTGCTCTGCGGCGCAGCGACGCTGGGCGTGGCCCAAATCATCCGCCTCGACCTGCCCGGCATGGTCGGCATGGCCGACAACGCTGTCCAAGGCACGATCACGGCCCGCGAGGTGATCCGCATCGACCACCCGACGGACGGTCCTGAGCTGTACTTCACGGCGCTGACCGTGCAGGGTCGCTCGCTGATCACTAACCAGCCGACGACCGTCGATGTCTGGTTTGGCGGCGGCTTCATCAACGAGACTGAGGGTGTCCACAACTCCGAGGCCCCCTCCGCCGATGACCAGAAGATCGGCAACGAGGTCGTGGTCTTCTACCGCTGGGAGCCCAACATGGGCGGCGATCACGCGGGCAATGGCCTGATCTGCTGGCATGGCGGCCTGTTCCGCACCTTCCAGACGCGCACGGGCAAGACCATCGTGCAGGGCCGTGGCGAGGGCTACGCGATCGACACGAACATCGAGCTCGGCGATCTGGAAACCCAGATCCAGAAGCTGGCCAAGGCCAAGCAGAAGTGAGGTCATGACCATGAAGATCACCTCCATCCTGCTCTCCGGTGCCGCGCTGTCGGGCGCCGCCCTGCTGATGTGGCCCTCCTCGTCGGAAGGCTTCGCGCTCACCGGCGATTCGCTGTTCACCAACCAGCGCGATTTCCGCATCTTCAACAACTTCACCGATGCCATCGCCAACGACAACCAGGCCCCGGATCCCAACTTCCCGGGCGCTCAGGGCGTCGTTCTCTCGATCTGGAAGGCCTGCGCCGAGTGGGGCAGCCGCACGCACGGTTCCACGGGCGGCGGCGACCCGAGCCAGACCACCATCGGCAACTCCAACGCCAACTTCGACGCGGTTTACGCGGGCCAAGCCAACGGCATCGGCGGCACCAATGACAACATCTTCTCGGAGCTGACCGGTTCCTCCGGCGGCGTGCTCGCCTACTGCGAGCTGCCGACCAGCGACGGCTGGCGCATCCGCTTCTACGAAACCTGGGGCTGGGCCGACGGCCCGGGCACGGGCATCGGCAGCGGCAACATCGACATTCAGGGCGTGGCCTGCCACGAGTACGGGCACGCGCTGGGTCTCGACCACTCCAGCAGCGGAACGGCAACCATGTTCGCCTCCGCTTCGGGCAACGCCGTCCCCGGCCGCTCCTGCGAAGCGGATGACTTCGCGGGTCTGGTCGCCATTTACGGAACGGCGTCTGCCACCAAGCCGATCATCAGCGCCATCGCCCAATCGAGCGGCCAGCTGACCATCACTGGCTCCAACTTCGCCGCAACGGGCAACCAGGTCTGGTTCGCCCAGACCGGTCAGACCAACCCGGCCGGAAACCCGGTGGTGATCGTCAGCAACCTGACGAGCAACGGCACGCAGATTGTCTGCGCGATTCCCGCCAGCGCCCGAGACGGAGATGTGTTCGTCAAGGTCAACGCGGCCTCGAGCGCCTTCAACACGCTCTCCAACGGCTGGCCGGTGGATCTCAACGCCGCTCCGCCGTGCAATCCGCCCTCAAACGGCTGCTTCCTGAACCCCAACTCCTACGACCCGGTCAACGGCGCCCAAATGTCGTACTCCGGTTCGACTTCGGTGGCAGCCAACAACCTTCAGCTGCTGTGCTTCAACATTCCGCCGAACAAGCTGACGATCTTCTACTACGGTCGCTCGGCCAACGCACTGGCGACCTTCGGCAACGGCGTGCGCTGCATTGATGCTCCGTTGTACCGCCTGCCCTCGACCACCTCGAACTCGTTCGGGGACGCGGGCGTCGTGTTCAACCTCGGCAACCTGCCTCCCGGCGGCTCGATGACCGTGGGCCAGCACATGGCTGCATCGGCCTACTACCGCGACCCGGCAGCGGGCGGCGCGAACTTCAACACGGCTGACGTGCTGGAGTTCGACTGGTGCCCGTGATGCGGGCCTGAACGCCAGTCAGTGCTCGAAAATGAGCGACGAGGGCCGCGGGCAACCGCGGCCCTCGCGTTTGCAGAAGACCTGCTATCCTCTGCCGCGCATGAGCGAATCCTCCCGCCCCGCGACGATCGGCCTGGCAGCTGTCCTGCTGGCCGTCCTCGGCGTGTGGGTGCCGGCACTGTTCGGGGGCTTCGTTTACGACGACCATCTCCTGATCCTCGCCAACCCCAGCGTCAGCGGCTGGGACCGCATCGGTGATGCCCTCGGCAGCGGCATGTGGGGCTTCCTCGATGCCGACGAAGCAGCTCACCTGGGCTACTGGCGGCCGCTGGCTAGCCTGCTGCTGCTCGCGATCAACGTCAGCACGCACACCAGCCCCTTTGCCTTCCACTGTGCCAATCTCGCGCTGCATCTGGCTGCCTGCGTGCTCGTTTTCCGGTTGGCGCAGCGCCTGGGAATGGGCACGGCCCCGGCGCTGCTCGTGACGCTGCTGTTCGGCGTGCACCCGGTGCATGTCGAGAGCGTGGCCTGGATCAGCGCAATCAACGACCCGCTGTTTGCGATCTTCGCGCTGCTGACCCTGCTGGCGTGGATCGACTGGCGCAGCGCCGGATCCGCGGACAAGCCGTGGAAAGCCGGACTCTGGTTTTTTCTGGCGCTGCTCTCCAAGGAGCTGGCCATCGCGCTCGTTCCCCTCGTGCTGCTGCTCGATGCTGCGCGCGGTGAGCTGCGCAGACAAGCGGCTGCCGGACTGACGCCGCTCGCGGCCGCTCTGGCACTCTGGTTCCTTGCGCGCGTGTTCGTATTCGAAAGCGTCGACGGCGGACTCCTGCGACAGAGCTCTGATTACGGCGTGGGTGCGCTGCGTCTGGCGATGCTGCGCGTCGAGCTGCTGGGCGGATACACGCGCCTTGCGCTGTGGCCGCTGGATCTGCGCGTGTTCCACCCCTTCGAGCCCGGCATGGCGCCCTCGGATCCGCGCTTTCTGACCGCACTGCTGCTTGGCGCGGGTCTGATCGGAGCGGGCGTCTGGGCCTGGCGACGCGAGCAGCGCCTGCTGGCCTTTGCGCTGCTGTTCCTGCCCGTGGCGACGCTGCCGGCACTGACGCGCGTCGAGTCGCTGGGTGTCTCTCCGCTGCAGGAGCGCTACATCTATCTCGGCGTGCTTGGCCCGCTGCTGGCGGCGGGTTTCTTGGCCCGCGGCATGGGCTGGCAGATCGCTCTGCTCGGGGTGGCCGCACTGCTGGCTGCGCGTTCGATCGAGCGCACGCAGGTCTGGTCGAGCGAGCGCGCCTTCTTTGAGAGCGCCGTTGCCGAAAGTCCGCGCTCCCCCAATGCCCGCTGGGGTCTTGGACGCGTGCATCTCGAGGAATATCGCCGCAACTCCAGCCCGGATGAACTGCGGGCGGCACTCGACCATTTCCTGATCGGCCTCGATCTGCTGCTGGCGGCCCAGCGCGGAGACGGGACGATCTTCGCCTCGCGCAACGACCACGTTCAGACCAACCTCGGCTTCGCCT
Source organism: Planctomycetia bacterium (assembly GCA_005799545.1). Classification (GTDB taxonomy): domain Bacteria; phylum Planctomycetota; class UBA1135; order UBA1135; genus SYGM01. The sequence continues at coordinate 28,286 of SYGM01000053.1, forward strand.
GGTGCCTGCTGTACGAAGCGGAGGCTACCGGCGAGCTCGGCGACAGCGGACCGCGGGTGGCCTTCGAGGAGATCGCCAAGCGCTATCCGACCAACGATCAGGCGCAGACCGGACTGGGGGCGAGCGCGCTGCTGGTCGGCGACATCGAGGGCGCGATCGCCGCTTTCGAGCGCGCCATCGCCCTCAATCCCCGCAACGCCGAAGCGCAGCACAACCTCGGAATCGCGCGACTCTCGCGCGGCGAGCTCGACAGCGCGCGTGCGGCGTTCAAACAGGCGCTCGAGCTGCGCCCGCTGCATCTCGATGACCTGGTCTGGCTCGCGCGCATCGAATTGCAGCAAGCCCGGCGCCCCGCGTTCGAGCAGCTGCTGGAACAGATGAGGCAGCGTCATCCGCGCAGCGGCGCGCCGTGGATGCTCGCGGCCACCGAAAAGGCGCAGGCGCAGCAGTTCGAGGCCGCGCTGGCCCTGATCGACCAGTCGCTGGAGGTGGAGCCCGACTCCGGAGCGGCGCTGGCGCTCAAGGGCAAGCTGCACGCCGCGCGCAAGGAGCTGGCCCAGGCCGTGTTCGCATGGCAGCGCGCCGCCGAGCGCAGTCCCGGCGATTTCGAAGTGCACTACAACCTCGCGGCGGCGCTGCTGGAACGCGGACAGTCCGCCGAAGCGCTCCCCTATCTGCTGCGCGCCTACGGTCTGCGTCCGCAGGGTCCCGCCGGCGAGGCGCTGCGCACGGCGCTGACGCAGTTCCCGGCCGTGAGCGCAAAGACCTGGTGCGAGCTGGCTTCCATCGATCTCGCACGCGGTGACGAACCGGCTGCGGGGCAATGGATTGAGAAGGCGCTCGCCGTCGAGCCGCAGGATGGTCGTGCGCTGACGCTGGCAGGCACCATCCAGCTGTCCAAGGGTGATGCGCGTGCGGCCGAGGCGAGCTGGAAGCTCGCCATGCAGCGCCTGCCCGACGATCTGGAATGCAGGCTCAATCTGGCGCGTCTCTATCAGGCGCAGTCACGCAAATCCGAGGCCATCGCAACACTGGAAGGCGTGCTGGCGATCACGGCACGGCTGGGCGATGCGCGTCTGGAGTCAACGCTCGGTCGCCGGACGTCGCTGGAACTGCTGGAAGAGCTGCGGCGCTAGCGCCAAGCTCAGTGCGCGTGGCACATCGTCACGGCCTCGGTGGAGAACACCGGACCCTCGACGCAGGCCTTGGCATTGGTCCAGGATCCCATCGGGCCCTCCGGCCTCGTCGGCACGGGACATCCGTTGCAGATGCCGACGCCGCAACCCATCATCGTTTCCAGCGAGAGCCAGCACTCCAGCTGGTTCCTGCGTGCGTGCGCCTCCACGGCCTCGAGCATGCGCTCGGGTCCGCAGGCGAGGATCCGCACCTTCTGCGGCACAGCACCCGTGCGCTGCAGATTCTCAAGCAATTGCAGCACATGGCCCTTGTGGCCGTGCGAGCCGTCCATCGTGCAGGTGTGAACCGGCGTGCCGAGCGCCTCAAACAGCTCCAGGTCGTACAGCATGCCCTTGTGGGCCGCGCCATACAGATAGATCAGCTGCGAGGGAGAGCAGGCCTTGGCACCATCCATGCCGCGCAGCGCCTGCTCAATGCCCATGTAGAAGGGCGCCGAGCCGATGCCACCGGCCAGCATCACCCAAGGTGCGCCCGAGCCATCGAGCGTCGGCCAACCATTGCCCAGCGGGCCCACGATGCGCAGGGCGGTGCCCGGCGTCGACTGCGCCAGTGCCTTGGTGCCCTGCCCCATCACCTTGATCAGGAACTCCAGCTCGGAGCCGTTCTGACGGTAGAGCGAGAAGGGCCGCGGAATGGCGGGCGAGAGCCGGTCGTCGCGGCGCAGCATGAAGAAGCGCGCGGCGCGCAGCGGCGGCTGCTCAATCTCAGTACGGACGGTCAGGACCACGCCGTCGGAACCGCTGGGTCGGACGGAGATGAGTTCACCGCGCATCGAGCGCGCATCGGACGGGGGCGCAGGCATGGGATGCCGGTAGGATAGCGGCCGTGATGAAGACCTTCGAGGACATCCTGCGCGGAGAAACCCGCGTGGCCCGCGTATTCGAGGACGAGCATTTGCTCGCCTTTCTCGCGCCCAAGCCGCAGCGTCCAGGCCATGTGATCCTGTGCACGAAGACCGTGCATCCCTACCTGTTCGGCATGCCGCCCGAGGAGCATGCGGCGTTGTGGGAGCGTGCGCGCCTGCTGGCGCAGCAGATGGCGGCCAACCTGCCCTGCGAGCGGGTCTGCGTGGCCGTGGTGGGCTGGGAAGTTCGCCATGTGCACATCCACCTCGTGCCCACGGATGCGGGGGGTCAGTTTCCTCCCCTGGGCGGCCTCGCAGCCAGCCCAGAGGAATTGGAATGGATCGCCTATCGGATCCGCACCGGGCGCAGCCCCGCGTGCTGAGGACCCGGTCGGCGTGATCAGGCGAGCTTGTCGAACTTCTTGGTCTCGCCGACGGCCTGAGTCAGGCTCTCGGTCCCCTGAGGGTTGAGCACAGCGGACACATCGTTCGAGAACTGGTGCAGTGCGTAGAGCACCTGGCGCTTGGGGCCGTTCTGGAAGTCCGCGTTGCCGATGCGGTTCATCAGCGCTTCGAACTTCTCCGCGGCATTGCGCAGGTTGTGAATCTGACGCTCGTTGAGTTCGCCCTTCTCGATCGCGTTTGCGACGCGAGCCTCGACCTTGCTGGTCATGTTGGCCAGGCGCTGCGCCAGAGGGGCGGGCGTTTCGGGCTGCTTTTCAGCCTGCGTTTCGGCCTTGACAGCAGGATCCTTGCGGGAGGGGGTGGGGACGGCGGCGGTCTGCGCGGCCGTGGACGCGGGGATGCGGGAGATGCTCATGTCCTCGCCTATCGGAAGCCCGCGGGGAATCTTGAGGCTCCGCTGATCACAAAACGCGAGTGCGGAAAACCTTTCCGACACGAGCGCAGTATCCTGTTTCGCCCCGCATGAGCCTCCTGATCCTCGACAAGGTCCGCAAGCTGTTCGGCGCGCACGAAGTGCTGCGCGATGCGAATCTGCGCCTCGATCCGGGCCAGAAGGTCGGTCTGGTGGGACGCAACGGCGGCGGCAAGACCACGCTGCTGCGCCTGATCGAGGGTCTGGAGCAGCCTGACTACGGCACCGTGACGCTGCGCAAGGGTGCACGGCTGGCTTATGTGCCGCAGCGTCCTGATTTCCCCGCGGGAAAAAGCGTTCGCGAGATCGTTGAGGGCGGGCTGGACGAGCTGCGCGCGCTGCAGGCCGAGCTCGAGCGCTGCCATGAGCGCATGGGATCCGCGGATGAGACCGAACTTGAGCGCCTGCTCGCCGAACAGCAGCGGCTGGAGACCGAGTTGGAGGGACTCGGCGGCTACGGCGGCGAGCGACGCGTCGAAGCCGTGCTCGACGGCATCGGCCTCGGCCCGGATTTCTGGGACCGTGAGGCGCGCACTCTCTCTGGCGGCGAGAAGAGTCGCGTGGCGCTGGCCCGCGTGCTCATCACGGGCAGCGATCTCCTGCTGCTCGACGAGCCCACCAACCACCTCGATCTGGCGGGCATCGAGTGGATTGAAAACTGGCTCTCGACGCTGAAGAGCGCGGTATTGGTGGTCAGCCACGACCGGCGCCTGCTGCAGAACGCTGTCGACACGATCTACGACCTCGAGTTCGGCGAGCTGCAGCACTTCCCGGGCAACTTCGAGGCCTACATCAACCTCAAGGAAGAGCGCTTCAAGGCCGCCATGCGCGCCTACGAGGAGCAGCAGGACTTCATCCGCAAGGAAGAGGCCTTCATCAAGAAGCACATGGGCAGCCAGCGCACGGCCGAGGCCAAGGGCCGCGAGAAGAAGCTCGCGAACATCGAGCGCCTCGCCTGCCCGCGCCACGAGGTGCGCAAGCCGATCATCCGCGCCTCCAAGGCCGAGCGCTCCGGCGAGATGGTGATTGAAACGCACGCGCTCTGCGGCGGCTACGACAAGAAGCGCCTGTTTGCGGACTGCGAGCTGCGCATCGGCCGCGGCGACCGCATCGGCAGCGTCGGACGCAACGGCG
>SYGM01000054.1 GCA_005799545.1 Planctomycetia bacterium
CGTGCCGCGCGGGAAGCGGGCAAGGACTCGCCGCTGGGGGGGCAGGAAGTCATGGCGGCGCTGGTGGCGTACGACTGGCCGGGCAACGTGCGCGAGCTGGAAAACGAGATGCGCCGCCTCGTGGTGCTGGCCCGCGATCATGTCGAGCTCGAGCAGCTCTCGCAGACGGTGCGCCAGCGCGTGCCTGTGCACAGAGGAGCTGTGCAGCGCGGATCCGTGCAGCCCGGATCTGGGCTGCCCGGATCTGGGCAACGCAGCGGTGACAACTCGGCGGAAGCCACCGACATCCGCAGCGCCGTCGCGGAGCTCGAGCGCCGCTCGATCGAAGCCGCGCTGCTCGCAGCCGGCGGCAACAAGAGCCGCGCAGCCAGCGAGCTGGGCATCAGCCGCTTTGCGCTGCAGCGCAAGCTGGAGAAGTACGGTCTGGCGCCGCGCGGCGAGGATGGCGACGGCGCGCAGGCCTAGCGGCCCGCTTCGGCGACGGTCTTGAGCTTGACGAGGCCCTTTTCGAGCATGTCATCGAGCGCCGGGCCCATCAGCAGCACCATCCAGCCGCCGATGATCGGCATGTCGAAGTCGCCCTCCAGACCCCAGGTGACGCGCGTGCCGTCCGTCGCGGGTGCATAGCTCATCCAGCAGCGCGCAGGCAGCTTGCGTTCGCCGTCGATGAACAGCATGTCGTAGGCGATGCCCTGCTCGGGACTGCACTGGGTGAAGGTCAGCTCGCCGTTGCCCGAGTCGCCGGTCCAGCTCTGGTGCGCGCCGACTCCGGTGGTGAGGCTGCCGTGCGTGACGACAAGGCTGGGATCCTCGTCCTTCCAGGGACCCCACTCATCCCAGCGGCGCAGCTCGCCGACGAACTCGTGCACGCGCGCACGATCGCTGCGGATATCGACCGATTGAGAGGCGGCGTAGCGGGTCGGCAGGAAGGCGCCGATCAGGATCAGCAGAGCCAGCAGGATCAGCACGGCGTAGAAGAGCTTCTTGAGCATGGCCCGAGGATACAAAAGTGCCCGCAGGCGGTAGTCTGAAGATATGGCGTGTGACATCCGACTGCTTTGTCTGCTGCCGCTGGCGATGCTCTCGCCGTGCGGGACGGAATCGGCTCGCGCCGCCATGCTTCCTCTGCTTGCGCCGCTGAGCCTGTCGCAGAGTCCGCCACAGGGTCCGACGCGCGCTCAGGAGTTCGAGGCCCGCTTCAAAACGGCGAAGACCGCGGAGGAATTCTTCCAGCTGGGTCAGTGGGCGATCGAGAAGAAGCTCAAGAGCGAGGCCAAGAAAGCCATGAAGCGCGCGCTGGAGCTCGATCCGCGTCATGGAGGTGCCAACCAGTACTTCGGAAAGGTCGAGTACAAGGGTGAGTGGCTTGATCCCGCCGAGCGCGATGCGCGCGTGGCGAAGGATCTCGAGGCCGAGATGCTCGCCAAGGGGCTGGTGCGCTGGAAGGACTCATGGGTCACGGTCGAGGAGCACTCGCATCTCTCCAAGGGCGAGGTGCTCTACGAAGGCAAGTGGATTCCCTTCGAGGATGCTCAGCGTCGAAAGGGTCTTGAGTTGTTCGAAGGAGATTGGCTCGCCCGGCCGGAGGCTCTGGCGCGCCAGACGGCCTTCGACATCGAGAAGCTTCTCGCGCGGCCGCTGCAGGAGGTGCTGGGAACCGATGCGCTGCTCGCGGGCGATGTCGACGAAGCGGCGCTGAAGGCCATCTCCGCAGGTCTTGACAAGGGACGGCTGTGGTTCGACGGAGTGACGAACGCGCCCAAGGGGCTGGAGTTGTTCGGCGGTCGTCGCGCGGTGTTCTTCGTGTGGAAGGCGGATGAGCCGTATCTGGGCTCGATCGCGCCGATCGGCGCGCTGACGAACACGATCCCGCCGGGCTGGGCGGAGGCTGTCGCGAAGAGCTACGGGTTCGTGTGGTGGGATCCCTATCCGATGAGCTCCGCGCGCTCCTGGAAGCGCGGGCCGAAGGATCTGGAGGGACACTGCTATCACCACTGGGGACATCTGCTCGCCAACCGCCTAGGCTATGACGGCCGGCTGCTGCCGCCGTGGTACGAGGAGGGCTTCGCGGCGCTGATGGAACACCGTGCGCACGGCGTCAATCTGGTGTTCTGCCGCGGAGAGCTGATCGAGAAGCCGATTGCAGGCAATCCCACGGGTGATTCGGGCAAGGGCAAGCGCCACGAGACCAAGGTGGCGAAGAAGACGGCGCCGCCGGTCGCGCTGGACGGCAAGGGCGTCAACGACGGCAAGTGGCGCGAAGGGCTCAAGGGCGCGCTGGCGGAGATTCCGCCTTTCGACGAGATCGCGCAGCGTGCGTTCAATGAACTGTCGCTCTCCGACATCGCGGCATCGATGGCGATCGTCGAGTGGCTGGAGTCGCGCGGCGAGGGCGCGCTGCGGCGCTTCCACGACGAGCTCAAGAAAGGCGCACCGCCGCCGCCCAACAGGGTGCTGCCCAACGAGCTGCTGCGCGAGGCCTACTACAACACGGCTTTCCAGGCTGCCGTCAAGCTCAACTGGCAGGAGGCCGACAAGGCGTGGAGGGAATGGTTCCGGACCCGCTGAAGAAGCCGCGCGAGCTGCCACAGATCCCCGGCTATCGCATGGAGGGGATCCTCGGTCGCGGAGCCACGGGCATCGTGTACCGCGCCCGGCAGCTCTCCGTCGACCGTCTGGTCGCGCTCAAGGTGCTGCATCCGGAGCTCGTGGGCAGCGCGGCAGCGGCCAAGCGCCTGCAGCGCGAGGCGCGGCTCACGGCGCGTCTGGCGCACCCAAGCATCATCAGCGCCATCGACATGGGGGAGATCGGCGGCCAGTGGTGGTACGCGATGGAGCTCGTGGATGGTGTCTCGCTGGCCGAGCGCATCGCGGAGAAGCCGCTCAGCGAGCGCGAGGCACTGCGCGTGTTCGCGCCGATTCTCGAGGCGCTGCAGCATGCCTTCGAGCGCGGCGTCGTGCACCGCGACATCAAGCCTTCGAACATCCTCATCGAGCGCGGCGGTCGCGCGCTGCTGGTCGATCTGGGACTGGCGTACAGCGACGAGGATCCGGAGCTGACCAAGCACGGGGCGACGCTTGGCACGCCGCACTATATGAGCCCGGAGCAGGCGCGCGACCCCAAGAGCGCGGATGCCCAGAGCGATCTGTGGTCGCTCGGCGCGACGCTGTACCACGCGGTCACCGGTCACACGCCGTTTCAGGGCGAGAGCGTGGCGGAAATCCTCTCGAATGTGCTCTACGCGCGCATTCCCGATCCCCGCGAGCACGCCTCCGAGCTCTCGAGCGGATTCGTGCTCGTTCTGCGCAAGTGCCTCGCGCGCGATCGGGCCGTGCGCTACCGGACGCCTGCGGAACTCGCGGCGGATTGGGAGCGTCTGCGCGAGCGGCGCGCGCCCGAAGTGACGCGGCGCGGGCTGGATCCGCTGGCGAGGAGGCCGCTGCGTGGAGCGCGTCGCTGGGCCGTGATGGGTGCTCTGGCGCTTGCGCTGGGTGCGGCTGCGGCGGCCGGAAGCTGGTATTTCGGTTCTGCGCGACAGCCGGCGGCGCCGGATCCGCGCGCGCAGACGCTGGCCTTGCTCGATGCGGTGCCCGATGGCCCGCCGACACAGATCGCCGCGGCGCTGGCGCAGATCGAGCGCATGCGCGCCGGCGGCGAGTATGCCCCCGCGGTGCTCGACGGCATCGACGCGCGACTGCTGCAGCGTCTGGACGAAGAGCTGCGGCTGTTGGAGCGCGAGCGCGAGGCGGCGGTGATGAGCGCGGTTGCCAAGCGCGACTTCGCACGGGCGCGCCAGCTGGCGCAGGAAAGCCTGCGACCTGAGGTGGCGCGGCGCGTGGGTTCGCGCGCGCTGCCCCGGACGCAAAGCGACGCGTTGGACCTGTGGCAGGCGGGGCTGCTGCGCAAGGTGGATGGCAGCGTGCAGGAGGCGGAGTCGCTCCTGATGGAGAGTGTCGATCGCTATACGAGCGAGATCCTGCTGCCGGAGATCGATCTGCGCGAGCGTGAAGGCGATTGGCGCGGCGCGCGCGAGCGGCTGGAGCAGGGCGCGGACGTGCTGCTGGCGAACTCAGGCATCGAGCTCGCTGGCCTGCGTGCGGAGGTCGTTGCGCGTGCTCAGACCGCACTGCGCAAGCGTCTGGATGCGCGCCGAATCGCCCTGGATGCCGCTTGGGCGCGCCTGGACCAGGAGTGGGTCGACTGGGCGCAGGCGCAGGAAGCGGCGGCGCTGCGAGGCCTGGAGCAGCGCAGTCTCAGCGGAGCCCCCGCACGCCTGCAGACGCTGGCGGAAGAGCGCGGGTGGCCGCGCATCCTTCCGCCCAGCGGTTTGGTGGCGAAAGGCCCGGAGGAGTGGGCACGCGCGCTCCGCGCGGTGCAGGAGCGCGAGGATCAGTTGGCGCGCGAGGATGCAGCGCGGCTGCTGCGCGAACTTGATGCGCAGGCCGCGAGCCTTTGGAAGGCGCGCGAGTATGAAGCCGTGCGTGCGCTGTACGATGCGCCGTCGCCGAGCCTGCTGCAGGGTGAGACGCGTGCGGGAATCGCGTTGCGCCGGGAGCAGGCCGAACGGCTGCTGGGGTTGCTGTCGCGTGCGGCGCTGGCCTTGAACGGCAGCAGCGGCGCGATGCGCGAGCTGATCCTCGGCACGCTCAGCCTGCGCGGAAAGGTCGAGACCGATGGTGATCCGTTGCTGCAGCCCTTCCGCTTCGTGCTGGAGGGCGCGGCACCGCGGCGTCTGGCGCTGCGGGAGCGGCTCGCAGGCGGCGGCGCACAGGTGCTTTCGACCGCGAGCGTTCTGCAGCTGGCCGCGCTCAAGGCCGGTGATGCGCAGGACCGCTTGCTGCGGGCGCTGTTTCTGTACCGGGAGTCGGGCGAGACGGATCCGGAACTGCTGCAGGAAGCTGCGCGCGAGCTCGATCGTGCACCGATGTCGGCGGAGGATCCGCTCGTGGCCGAGCTGGGCCGATTGCTGTCGCAGGCGCGCATCCGCACGCTCGATGTCGCGGAGCGCCTGCGCCGGGAGCAGGAAGGCGAGCGTCTGCTGCTCCTGCGGCGCATGGTTCATGAGGGGGGCAGCACGCAGCCGGCGTTGACGCTCGCGCGGGAGCTGCTCGCGCAGCGGGAGTTGTGGACCGAGGATGAGCTTGGATTCCTGCGCCAGACGCGCGATGCGCTTGAGGCCGCGCGTCTCATGGAAGAGGATCCGGTGCGTGCACTGGGTGCCGCGCGTTCGCAGGATCTTGGGAATTCCCGTGTTCGCCTGAGCTTCGAAGTGGCCGGCGGCAAGTCCGGGGCAATGGCGATCGGCTCATGGCTTCCCGACGGAGGCGGTTGGGCCGCACCGCGCACTGCGCGCGATGATGCGGAGTTTCTCGAGCGAGCTTCGCCCACGCTGCCGCTGAACGGGCTTGCGCTGGCGAAGGATGATCTGGTGCTCCGCCTCAGCTTTGTGCAGCCGGAGGACACCCGGCCTGAGGTGCTGATGATCAGCGCCGCCGGGTTCCACATCGTGTTCTTCGCACAGGGCGAGGATCTCAAGCCGCGCTGGCTGGTGGATTCGCTCTCGGCGGAGCGGGCGTTGACGCGAGTGCGAGGAGGCGAGGGAGCGGGCTTTGCGGGCTGGAAGGCGGGGGCGAAAGTGGAGCTCGTGCTGCGACTGAGCGCGGCTCGCGGGAGCGCGGAGGCGGAGATCAACGGCAAGGCGGTGGGGCGGGCTGAGGTGACTGTGCCGCGCGCGGGCGCGGCGGTGATGAGCGTACGGACGTGGGAAAGAGTGCGCCTGACGGGGGTGGTGGTAGAGGCGAAGACTGGTCGCTGAACTGCTCCAGAGGTCTGGACTCGATTTCGATTCGGAAAAGCGGATTTCAGCGCGAGGGTAGTGCGGGGGAACGTCCCCGAGGATGGAAGGAAACCCATCCCTGATGCCCGCTGTTACACCGCTAGCCATCCCGCAAGACTGTCCCTACCCCGACTGCGACCGCACACGACCGTTCACCTGGCGCCGGCGCGGCAGCTACTGGCGCAAATGCGATGAGCGCTCGGTGCCGCGCCTGCAATGTCTGCGTTGCATGCGCCGCTTCTCCACGCAGACCGACCGCGTCGATCGAGGTCTGCGGCGGCCTGACCTTGTGATTCCGCTGTTCAAGCTGTTCGTGTCGAAGGTCACGATGCGCCAGCTGGCTTCGCTATTCCGCGTCAACTTCAAGACCATCGCGCATCGCAAGAAGCTTCTGGGCCGGCAATGCCTCGAAGCGCATACGCATGTCATGACGACCACGAGCGTGCGACTGGGCGCAGACGCTCCGTTCGTGTTCGACGAGCTCGAGACCTTCGAAACCTCGAAAATCCGCCAGCCGCTGACGATGCCGGTGGTGATGCACGGCCGGACCTGGTTCGTGA
>SYGM01000055.1 GCA_005799545.1 Planctomycetia bacterium
CGAAGACAGCAGGCGAATACAGCAGGCGAATACAGCAGGCGAATACAGCAGGCGAATACAGCAGGCGAATACAGCAGGCGAATACAGCAGGCGAATACAGCAGGCGAATACAGCAGGCGAATACAGCAGGCGAATACAGCAAACCCGGTCCTTGACGAAAAAGTACTCTTCGGCTAGCGTGACGAGGGAGCCTGCGCGAGTGGTGCGTGAGCTTCCGAACTTCCCAGCATAAGAGGTATCCACTTGAGTATCGTTCGCGGCCTCTCGTTTTTCGTTCTGGCCTGCAGTTGTGCCTTCGCTTCGAGTGCAGAAGCGGGTTGGAAGTACAGAGCGAACTCGCGCATCGCACATACGCCCACGGGAGCGGTGGCTGCGCCCGCCGAGGGTTCGATCTCCGGCAGCGTGGAGGGTTCTTCTGCGGAGGGTTCCGGTTTCCCTTCCACTCTGCAGTTGAACACGAAGGGATGGGCCAGAGCCTCCGATAACGAAGCCTTCTTCTCGGAAACGGGTCAGACCGCTCAGGCCTGCTCGATCAGCGATACCTGCGATTGGGTGCCGACAGGTGAAGAGCCCGCTCAGGGGGAGATTGAAGACGACATGCAGATGCAGGGCAGTGGCTGGCTTGATCTCGTGAACGGCGAAGCCGCTGGCAAGCTCGTGCTTGCTATGAAATACGAGAACTCGCTCGGGATCAGCGCAATTCACGCCACGACACTGGCGCGTTCCACCGAATCCCGCTCGGTCTTTGCCTTCGAGCTGGAAGTGGCCTTGCCTCTGGGGTCCGGGAATGCTGTGACCGTGACGATCCCGATCAACATCGACTATGACGTGGGAGAGACCCTGTATCGTGCAGACCCCATTCTGGAACGACACACCTCGCAGGGCTGTGCCCAGTACTTCACGCGCCAGTTGAAGATGTCATCCAATCTCGAGGTGTTTGCAGATGGCTGGTTCCTCGACATGGCAGCATCCCGCGTGGCGTTCGAGGGCGTCATTGTGACGACAACGCACGGTCAGGCCTGTCCTCAGTGAAAGCTGTCATGAAGCCGGGCTGGCTGCTGCTTCTCGCGATTGCGCTCATACTGCTTCTGGTTGGCGTCGTCTTTCGGTTTCGGGCACCGCAGGCCTCGCCCCGGGGCTCTGTGGAGCCTGCCAACATCCTGATCATTCAGGAGCCCGTTTCCCAATCCACGGCGGGCTCCGAGACGACAAGCGTGCCCGAGCGCAGCGCCCAGTCCGCGATGCCACCAACCCGATCCGGTTCGGTCACCTGTCAGGTGCTTGATGATTCCGGACGGCCTCGCAGCGGCATCGTACTCTGGCTGATGCAGCACTCGAAGACGCCGAGGGAGCAGCGTCTGCTGAGTTCCCTCCGGTTCGGTTCAGCCGGTGCCTCGGCCTTTGACGATCCGGTGATGCAGCGCACAACGGATGCCGACGGAATCGCGGCGTGGGAAGGCATCCACACGGGTGAAGACTACTACCTTTGCGCTCCTCTGGGTAAGGCACTGGTTTTTGCTTCCAATCCGAAACACAGTGAGTTCGTCACGCGCAACGGGATGCCGTACCCCAATCCTGATGGCGTAGATGGAGTATCCGGACTGTTTGCCGTTCGGGACGGAGAGACGCACAACGAAGCAGCCGAGCATGTGGGCTCCTGCACCATCGTGGGGCGGATTCCGCAGTGTGCCATTTCGTCGGTGGATCGCCGCCATCGATTGCAGATGACCGTGATGTCGATTGTGGATGGAAACATGGCGATGGAAGCTCAACTGGTGGAAGGGCTTGCCGGCGACCACACGTTCGCCATTCCCAACATCACGCCCGGGGAGAAGGTCCTCCAGATCGTCTGGGGAGACCCCGAAGATCACTACTTCTTCATTCAGCGTTGCCTTGAACTCCGGGCGGATGAGAATATCGATTGCGGTGTGATGCACACGGCTCGTGTTCCTGCGCGACGGTTCACTGTCGAACTCGTCGACCACGACGGTCTCGTACTGCCGACCGACAGGGTATTTGTGAGCCAAGAGGCTGCGGATCCGCAGGCTCTCGCGCTTCAACTGGGTTACGCGCACCTTCGTGATCTGGTGGAGGGTGATGATCCGCGGATCCTGCTGGAAATATCGTGTGAAACACCCACGCAGGAATCTGGCTGTTCCCTCGCCAAGAACAACGCCTCGATGCCGATCGGGACGTGGATCGCACCGATCGCAGGCCGGGAATGCACTCTGCATGGCGTCACCGACCTCCCTGATCGGCCGATCCGGACCTGTATTCAGTCGCCACTCGTGGCATCGGGCCGCATGTTCACCCTTCTTCCCGGATACAGCCTGAAGAACAATCCGTATGGGACACTCGCAGCGACAGCGGAGCCGCAGAGACTGCCCATTCAGGTCAACCGGACGCGCGAGTTGCGCGTGCAGGTAGGTAACCCGCCGGTGACCGCGATCCATGAGGCGTGTCGGGTAAGGCTGTGGATTCTGGATCCTGATAGCGGTCGCGAATTGGCAGCAAAAAGCGGCAACCACGGGCCGGACAAGCGAGGGCGGGTGGAGCCGATCGGGTATTCATTCCGCTTGCCTGTGTCGGTCACTCAGGTCCGGATCGTGTGCAACATCTGCCGGCATGATGAAACATCGGGATGCGATGTGCCGGGGAGCCCCGGGCTCATTTCAGACGCGATTCTCGCCCTTGAACCCACAGCAGAGCAGGTCACTCATCTACCGGAATGGAAAGGGGCAGTCGCCTTGTCTGGCACGCTGGTGACCCCCGAGGGCGATCCGGTGCCAGGAAAAGCACTGGGCATTTTCCTGGAGCTGGCGCCGCAGGCGGGGCAAAGCAGGTCAGCGATCCATTCCCGAAATCCACTGGAACATCTGAGACAGATAGCCACCTACACAGACAGCCAGGGCCGGTTCTTCTTCGGCGCCTTGCCGCCCGGTTCGAGGGTGTTCTATCCGGAAACGCTTAAAGAACCCCGGTTTGGCATGAGCCCGTTGCAGTGTGACGACGCCGGCAGCGTCTACAGTACGGTGATCACGCTGCTCCGCGAGTTCTGAGACGAGCTGTGGAGAGTGGCGGCAGGGAACGCCCAAGGGCGGAGTCAGGAACAACGAGTGAGGGGCTTGCTTCCTGACCGGCTCACCGGGCCACCAACGCCGCGCCGATCGCGCCGGCCTCGTCGCCGAGCTCGCTCAGCAGCAGCTTGGGCGGTTTCTCGGGCACGAACAGTTGGCGCTGCAGCGCAGACTCGATCGCGGGCAGACAGCGCGGACCAAGCCGGCCACCAAGACCGCCGCCGAGCACGACGCCATCGAGATCGAGCAGATTGACGACGGAGGCCATCGCCAGGCCCAGAGCTTCGCAGGCTCGTGCTGTGATCTCCTGAGCAACACGATCCTCCTTCTCGAGCGCCTTGTCCCAGATTCCGCTGGAGAGCCTGTCCGAGGCCTTCTTCTCCATCAAGTCGAAGAGCACCGTCTTACGCCCCTGCGCCGCCAGCTTGCGCGCGCGCTTTTCCATCGCGAGTCGGCCCGCATAGGCCTCGAGGCACCCTTTCAGTCCGCAGGGGCATTGCGCGCCGTTCTTCTTCACGAGCGTGTGACCGAACTCGCCCGCATGTCCGCGTCCAAGCCACCGGCGACCGTCGAGGATCACTCCGCCGCCGACGCCGGTTCCCCACCAGACACCGAGGAAGGAGTTGAGCCGACGCCCGGCGCCGAGGCGCGCTTCCGCTTCGACGGCGACGCCGACGTCATTGCCGAGACGGACGGGCTTGCCCAAGCGCGTCTGCAGTTCCGCGGCAGCGGCCACGGGCTTGTCAAAGCCGCTGACATTGCTGGCGTGTGAGATCGTGCCCTGTGCGGCATCGACGGCACCGGGCGAGCCGACTCCGATGCTGCCAAGGTCGATCGAAGCAGCACCCGCATCCTGCAGGGCGCTGAGCACGCTTGCTGCCACGGCATCGAGCACCTTGCGCGGACCGCCGAGCTGCGGAGTCTCCATGCGCGCGCGCCCCAGTACCCGGTGGTGCTCATCGAGGATGACGGCGGCGATCTTGGTGCCGCCAAGGTCGACGCCTGCACGCAGGGCAGGAGGGGGGCTCATGGTGTCTCTCTGATCGGTCATGGTGTCGGTGAATCATGAGCGCAGCCCGCACCCTTGGGGGGGCGCGGGCTGCGCTGAGGGTCGGGATGAGTCGTTCAGCGCGCGTGCGCTGCCCACTCGTTGGCGATGCGCGACAGATCGGGTGCCGAGCTGCTGCTGGTGCCGAAGTAATGCTCCTCCAGACGCGCGATCTCGGCCTGAAGCGCGGCCTTGCGGTCGCCGGCGATGCCGTTGGCCTCGATCTGTCGCAGGAAGCCCAGCACGGTGAAGGCCGTGAGCTCGTCCGGGAGCGCCGGACCGCCGGCCGACTCCACTTGCGCAGGGCGGTTGCGGCGCAGGGCAACGAACGCACCGCCGGCCAGCAGGGCCAATCCGGCCGTCCACCACATCCAGGCGCGGCTCTGCTTGCCGTACTGGCGCTCGAGCGCGACGACCGCGCCGACGCTGGCGAGGTCCGCATCTTCGTAGCGGAAGTTCTCCAGCTTGGCGCCCTCGACCTTGGCCGTGGGGAAGTTGAATTCCTTAGGCAGCTCCTTGAGGCCTTCGCGGCCCTTGAGAGTCAGCGTGAAGATGCGCTCGCACTGCACGCCTTCACCCTTGCCTTCATCGTCGAACTTGACGATCGAGGCGCGCGTGTCGTCACGCTTGGTGATCTCGAAATCCTTCGGTGCGAAGCTGACGATCTGCTCCAGTTCGGGCAGCAGTCCGATGGCGCGTGCCTTGACCTCGAGCACGAGCTTGCCGTCCTTTGCCTGACGCTCGTCCAGTGTCTGGGTCAGCTGCAGGTTCTCAAACGGGCGCGGGTCACCGGCCGGGGGAGTGCAGTCGATCGGCACAACGGAAGTTTCGATCGGCAGGACCGCGTAGCCGGAAGTGTCCAGGAAATCGAGGTCGAGACGCAGCGAGGGGATGCGATCGACCTGCGGTCCGCGCGGCTTCAGCAGCAGATAAGCGTAGTGCGTGTTGCGCCAGCCGTACTCCGCCGTCGCCACGGACTGCGTCTCGGGACTGTTGAAGGTCACCGAGAGCACTTCGAAGTTCTCCTTGAGCGCTTCACGTGCCGCCTCCTCGAACTTGTCGCGGTAGTCCTCGGTCGGACGCCCGTAGTTGAACGAGAAGTTGAGCGCGTTCTGGTTCTGCAGGTACTTCCCGAAGCCGCCCGATTCGCGCTCGATCTCCTTGGTGTGACGGATGTCGACGCGCACGCCGAACGGATCGCCGTGTCCGACGCGATCGGAACCGTCGACGCTGGCGACCAGACGGATCTCGGTGACCAGATCCTTGTAGTACTCGTAGAGTCGGCGCGCTTCGGCTGCGAGGTCGTGGTTGCCGCAGATGGCCAGGCCCTCGCGGACATAGCGGAACTTCACGGCCGGGTTGGCATTGCCCATGCGCGTGAACAGCGTGTTGGTGAACATCGCCATGTGGCGCTCACCGCGCTGGCCTGCGATGGCCTCCAGAGCCGCCTTGATCTTCGGGAACTCCCGCTCGGCCGCCACGCGCTCGTGGTTGATCGCGCGCAGGTCGACGGCACCCAGCGAGGCGTAGAACCACGTCACGAAGGCATCCGCCGTCTCTTCTTCCTGAGGCAGTGTCTCGACCTGCGCGGAGTACAGCTCCACGGCGCGCGCAAAGCGGTTGAGCGCTTCCTGCCGCCTCTCGGAGAAGCCGGCATCCTTCTTCAGCTCCTTGCGGTAGTCATTCTCATCGTGCTTCAGGGCCGCATCCGCCAGCGTCAGGCGCCAGCTCTCGGGATGCTGGGCCAGCGCGGAGCTCAGCGTGGCCTGCGCCAGTTCATAGCCGCGCAGTACCTCGGCCTCGATGTCCTGCTTGTTGCGCTTGGTCTTGGCGTCGCGCTGCACCGCAGGATCGTTCCAGATGTTGAGCAGATTGGTCCGCATCTGCTCCATCAGCGTGGCCAGCGTGGCGGGTTCCAGCTGCTTCATCGAGCCGAAGATGCGCTCGATGGTCTCCAGTCGGTACACCTCCGCCTTGCTGTGCGCCGCCGTGAAGGCCTGCGCAAGCAGCTTGGGATCAACAAGGTTCTCAATGGGCAGCGCGTTGAGCCGCTGCACCCACTGTCCCAGCTCCGTCAGATTGCGCTCCTGCTTGGAGCGGGTGAGCGGAATGCCGTTGGCGCGCTCCTCGAAGCCATAGAAGTAGGTGTACTGGTTGCGGTTCTGGTTCTGATCCGGATTGTGATTCTTGGCCCACACGCGGAAGAACTCATCCACCAGCTGCTTGGCGGGCTTGGGGTGCACCTTGGCCAGAGATTCGATGTACGGGAAGGCCTTGGCTTCTTCTCCGACCTTGAGATACAGCTGCGCGAAGACCATGTGGTACTTCGGGCGCAAGGACTCCTCGACGAGAGCCAGCCAGTCGTCGCCCGGTCGCAGCTCGAGGATTTCCCCGGGCTTGAGCGGCGTGGGCGCATTGCCCCGCATCTGGTAGTCCTGATCGTAGAAGTAGAAGTTGCCGTAGGTGTCCCGCTGCATCTTGGGGCCCAGTGAGTTCGATGTGTCGAACTGATAGGTCACTAATGCTTCGCGCAGCCAGTTGTTCGCCAGCAGCGAGAGCTCCTTGTTCCAGTTCTGCGCACGCTCCGGCGCAGCAGCCAGCAGCGCTTTGGCGGCCGTTACCTGAAGCTCGAGCAGCTTCTTGCGATCTTCCGGTTGCGGAGCCTTGGCAGCGAGCGCCGTGGAGGAGTTGCTGCCGATGGCCGCCAGAATCTCCATTCCGCGCTCCGGCCGGGCCGTGAAGCTCTCATCGAGCCACTTCTGGCCCAATTCCTTCGAGATGCGCGGCGCGAGATCAACTGCGCGGCTCAGTGCTTCCTGCTTCTCCTTTTCGTCGATTTCGCCGGCGGCCAGCGCCGCCTGGGTGACTTTCCATGCACTCACGAGCCACTCGACCTTGCCGTCCTTCGCATTCTGGGCCAGCAGGTGGCGAGCCAGCAGGTTGAGGCCCTCGCGGTCGTTCTTCTGCTCGGCGTCTTCCACGGTCGGCAGGAACTCGCCCATGGCGACCAGTTCGCTCGCTGCTGCGAGCAGGCGTGCCAGTGCGCGGCGCTGCAGCACGAACTTCTCATCCGACATTCGCGGGCGCAGTGAGCCGAGGAATGTGTCCAGTTGATTGCCCTGCTCCAGCGATTGGCGCAACAGCGCGCCCAGCTGCGCGAGTTGCTCCTTTGTCAGCTCAAGCGCACTCGCCTCGGCGAGTCCAAGCACATCGGCAGGATCGAAACGGTTCTTTTCGATGTAGCGCTGACCCTGCGGAGGAACTTCCGGGCGCTGCTGCGGTCCCTTGATCAAGCTCGCCAGCAAGTGCTCGTAAATGGCCTTCTTGTCCGCCTTGGACTTGAGGGTGGCGAGGTAAGTCTTGATGCCGGTCCAATCACCCAGCGTCACCATGCGCTGCATGGCGAGCGCCTCGTTTTCGATCGCCGCGGCTTCGGCCTTCTTCTTCGCGGCTTCTTCCTTGGCCTTGTTGCGGGCCTTGTTGGCGGCTTCCTTCTCGGCGGCTTCCTTCTCGGATTCGGCCTGGGGTGCGCCGTCCGCGGAGGGTGCTGATTCAGCCGTTTGCGATTCTGCGGGCGCAACTTCCACCGGCGCATCCGCAGGCTGTGTTTCCGTAGTTGGCGCTTCCGCCGGCTTCACCGGCGTCGACCAGACCTTCAGGATCGTCGAAGGACGGCGGTCGTAGTCGTTGCGCTTCATGCGCTCGCCGCGCGGTGTGGGCTTGTCTTCCTTCTTGGGCTTGGCCGCCTCCGGCTCGATCTGGCCCTCCTCGATGATCATCGGTTCTTCGACAACGAAGTCACCTGACTCCTCGATCACCTGACCACCTTGAATCACGGTGACGGGCACAGCCGCCGAGCTGCGAACGATCACCGTCTGTGCAAGGGCCGTCGATGCGGGCAGTGCGGCGAAAATGATGGCGTACAGGCGCCAAATGCGCGGATTCATTCAACAATCTCCACCAGCGATGAGAATCCACCCTTCGCGCGGCGAAGGGTGGTCGTACGAAGCATCAGGAACCGGAGCCGTCGGGCGGCGGTCCACCACCCGCACCGCGAGCGTCCGAGGGTTGCTTGCCTTGGCTCTTGCTCTTGCCTTTGCTGCCGCGACCGCGGCCGCTACCGCAACCTTGTCACTGCGAAGGCAGGGGGAGTCCCTGCAGATCCGCGATGTCCATCCGGGCCAGCCGGATGGCGGACTCGAGGTCCTCCTGCGCAACCTTGGCCGACTTCTCGTCCTTGGCGGCGAGGGCCTGCTCGGCGATCAGCTTGTAGTTCTGACGCGAGGCGTCGATCTCGGACTGCCACTCGGCTTCGGGTGCGCCCTCGAGGCGCAGCAGCCAGGTCGTGTAGTACTGGGCATTCGCGAGCGCAGCGCGAGCTTCGCGCTTGAGCGTTGCATCGGCGCTCGGATCGGCGTCGAGCTCCTGAACCAGCGCATCCAGTCCGCGACGCGCGTCCGGCAGTTTGCTGACGAACATCTGCGCCTTGGCCTGCTCGAGTCGCAGTTGGCGCGACTCCGCAGTCAGGCCGGCCGGCAGCGCTGCCAGCGCCTCGGTGTAGGCGGCCTCGGCTTCCTCCCACAGCTCGCGCGCGGCTTCGTCGCCATCGAGCGCTGCCTTGAGAGAGGCACGGGTGGCGGCATCGCGCGCGCGCACGATCGCTGCATCGGCCACATCGGAGCGCAGGTGCTCCTGGCCCGGACCGTAGTGATAGGCCGCAGCGCCCACGGGCACGAGCAGCCACAGGAAAAGCAGGAGCTTGCGCATGCTGTGGATTGTACTCCTCAGGGTTGAGACGTGGATAGAGCCGGCCGTCTTCCGGGTTTCCAGCCGGTTCCGAAATAGTGCAGCAGGAGCGGCAGCAGGGCCAGCAGGCCGGCAGCCGCCAGAATGGCGATCAAGGCGTAATCACGCCGGTCCAATCGCTCCCAGACCGGCTCCTCCTCGGCCCCTGTGGCCTCCGCGATCAGGCTGCTGGCGAGCTGCTTTTCATTGCCGTTGTGAAAGCTGCCGCCCAGGCGCGCCGCGATCTGCTTGAGTGTCGAGACATCCTGGCGCGAGTGGCGTCCGTCGATGAACTTGCCCACTTGCGGATCCCCGACTCCCACGATCAGCACGCTCTTGACCGATTCCGGCATGCGCGGGATGCCTGTCGCGGGCACTGTGTCACCGTCGGAAATCAGCAGCACGATCGTACTGCGAGGATCCCATGGCTTGGCGAGCTTGGCGGCCTCCTCGAGACCGTCAAAGAGCTTGGTCTTGCCGGCGGGAAAAGCGTAGTGCATCGGCAGATCACCGAGGATGTTGCGTATGACCTCGAAGTCCTTGGTGTCGACGACCACGGGCTTGGCGCCGTTGTAGACCGCCACCACGCTGACCCGGTACTCCTCGAGCGGAATGCGCTCGAAGAAGGACTCCATGAGGCTGCGTGCGCGGGCCATGCGTGCCTGCTTCCTGTCCGGGCCCGCATCTTCAAGACGCATGCTCGGCGACACATCCAGCACGAGCAGGATGTGCTTGGGGTCGGCCGCGAACGCCTCATCCGACCCGGTCTGCGCGTAGCGGCGCGGTTCGATCACCATCAGGGTCGTCAGGCCCCATGCCAGCGCAGCGCAGGCCGCGGGACGGAGCACGGGAGCCAGTCGTGCCCAGACGGCCGGTGTTCGATCCGGACCGAATGCAAGCCGGGAAATGCGCCGGACACGACGGGCATGGAGCCACTCTGCCGCTGCACACAGCAACAGCGCAGCCAGAGCCGCGATCAATGGCCAATGCGCGCGATCGAGCTCCTCTACCAAGGCGTGTACCTCAAGCCGAAGAATGCCAGCAGCAGCAGGAGAAGCAGCGCAAGGCCCGCCAGCGCCCAAGGACCGAAGTCATCGCTCGCTTCCGCGGTGGTCTTTTCAAGCCGCGTGCGCTGCATCTTGTCGATCGAGGCGAACACATGCTCAAGCCCGCGCGGGTCATCGGGATTGAAGGCCTCTCCACCGGTCATGGATGTGATGCGAATGATCTCGTCGGGCGGCTGAACATCACCGATGTTGATGGCGTAGCAGGTGATCCCGTCACGGATCAGTTCACGGGCGATCTCCTCGTCCGCGCCACCGCTCAGGTCGGAGCTGTAGCCATCGGTCACGAGCACGATCATGCGATCGCCCTCCTCGCGCTCGATCAGCACCTTGCGGCAGGCGCGCAGCGCCTTGCCGATCTCCGTGCCCCCGAACCAGTAGGGCAGCTGCCGCGGATGCATGAAGGGCGGTGCGCACTTCACGGCCGAAGGGTCGGTGGTCAGCGGCACCCAGTGCAGCACGTTGTTGCCGAAGAAGGTCAGGCCGAAGGCATCGCCCTTGCGCGCGTCGACGAACTTGTTGATCGCGTCCATGGCACCCGTGTAGCGATCCCCGGAGCCGAACTGGGCATTCATCGATCCCGAGACATCGACGCAGAATTCGATGTTGGTGAGCGCGCGCTTGGAGCGCGGCACATCCCAGCGCTGCGGCCCTGCCAGAATCACGATAACCACAGCCAGTGCAAGCGCGGGCAGCGACTCGGCGCAGCGCAGGAAGAACTGCGCCATGCGCGAGTGCTGGATCTTCGAGTCGTCCAGCGGCAGCACGACTGCGCGACCTGCACGCTTCCAGGTCCACAGGAGCAGCGCTGCCGGCACCACCAGCAATGCCAGCATGGACGGATGGCGGAAGGCGGCGAGCCACTCCATCAGCTGCGGATCTCCTCGCGGTAGGGCGCCAAAAGTGCCTCGATGTCGATTTCGCGCGGCGCATCGGGCGCGTGCAGCCACTGCTCCACGGCACGCAACAGCGCACCTGCATGCGCGTCCGAGCGCACCTTGGCGAGCGCCTGCACGGGATCGTCGAGCTCCAGACCCATCCGATGGCGCCAGAAAGCCACCAGTCGCAGCTCCAGCTGGGAGCGCTCGGAGGAGCTCAGGCTGCGTGCGCGCGCAGCTTCGATCAGCGGGCGCAGCTCCTCGGCCATCGAGAGCGGCTTGGCCCTGCGGGCCTGCTCGACTCGGCGCTTGCGTCCTAGCAGCAGGATCGCGAACAGGCCCGCCACCCATGCGATGGCCCCGACGATCATCAGCGTGGTGTATCCGCCGATCGAGGGCACATCGCCCGGTTGCGGGCTGTGCGGCTTGACCTGCCCCTCGGGCAGCCTCGTCACGGCGCGGACAGAAACGCGCGGGAGCTCACCGGCCGCCGTGCCGTCCTTACGCCGCAGATAGCTTGTCAACTCGTGCTCGCCGGGATCGAGTGCGTAGAACTCGAGGTCGTAGCGCAGATCGCTGCCGTGCGGCCAGACGGCGCGGATGCGCAGCACGAGCGGTGATTTGGCATCGATGGGTGCGGCTTCGAATTCCGATCCGGGCAGCACCACGCCGTCGATGCGCGTGCTGATGCCGATCGGGACCTCGCGCACTTCCTGCGCATGCAGCAGACCCGCCAGCAGGAGTGCCCCGACAACGGCCATCAGCGCTGTCCTCTTCCGCGACCGCCGCGATTGCGGAACAGATGCCGCAGGGCGTGTGCATAGGGTTGGTCGGTGCGGATCAGAAGGTGATCGATGCCGACCTTCTGCAGCTCGGCGCGCGTCTGTGCGGGGTCCACGCGCAGATTGCGGCCCAGCGCCGTGAACTCGCGCCCTGTTTCCGCCTCCGCGGCGCGCACGAAGCCCGCACCGCGCAGGCCCGTCTCGCTCTTGTCCTGCAGCTGCAGCACCACGCAGTCGTGCAACTGCACCAGATGCTTCAGCGGCGTCATCGCGGAGGCATCGTGCAGGTCGCTCAGCACGATGAACAGCGAGCGTTCCGCCAGCCGCGGTGTGATCTCCCGGATGCGCCTGCCGAGCGTCGTGCCCTCGTCGAAGCGGTAGGTGCGCAGCTGCAGCAGCCACTCCATCACCTTCTGCTTGGATAGGCTGGGTTCGACGCGCAGAGCGCGCTCGCCGACGCCTACCACGCCCACGGGGCTGACGCGATCAAGGCAGGCCAGCGCCAGACCGCCTGCGATGAACAGCGCCGTTTCATACTTGCTGCGCTCTACGGAGCTGACGGTCATCGAGGCCGAAGTGTCGATCAGCAGATAGGCCGGCATCGTCTTCGGAGACTCGTACTCCTTCACATACGGCTTGCCCGTGCGGGCCGTGACGCGCCAATCCAGGGCGCGTACCGAGTCGCCGAACTGGTACAGGCGCGACTGCACGTACTCGACGCCGCTGCCGAGGAACGGTGAGCGATCCGTACCGTAGGAAAGGCTGTCGGCGAGCTTGCGGACGGCAATCGCGAACTGCCGCGCATCAAGCGTGCGGTGCTCCCGTATTCTGCCGATCATCTCGCCCATGGTGCGCGACTCCGGCCTCAGGAAATGCGGCCCAGCGAACGCAGCAGCTCATCGAGCACCTGCCGGCCGGTGACGCCTTCCGCCACAGCCTCATACTTCAGTCGCATGCGGTGCAGCATCACATCCTCAGCCAGCGCGAACAGATCCTCGGGGATCACGTAATGACGCCCGTGCATCAGGGCCCGCGCACGCGAAGCCTTGACCAGCGAAATGCCGGCGCGCGGGCTGCATCCCAGCTCGATCGCGGGATGCACGCGCGAGCGGTTGACGAGATCGACGATGTGTTCGATGAAGGTCTCGGAAACGTGAACCTGGCTGACCGTTTCCATGGCGCGCACCAGCTCTTCGGTCGAGCCCACCGGCTCCTTGTTGAGCACATCGAACTCGGTGCGGGCGATCGCGCCCTTGTCTTCGCGCCGGATGCCCAGCGCGGCGTTGCGGATCAGGATCTCGCGCTCTTCCGCAGGCGCCGGATAACCCAGGCGGTGCACCAGCATGAAGCGGTCGAGCTGCGCTTCCGGCAATTCGAAGGTGCCGGCCTGCTCGACGGGGTTCTGCGTGGCGATTACGAGGAAGGGTGCCGGCAGCTTGAAGGTCTCCGAGCCGATCGTGACCTTGCGTTCCTGCATGGCCTCGAGCAGCGCGCCCTGCACCTTGGGCGCGGCGCGGTTGATCTCATCCGCCAGCAGCAGGTTGGTGAAGATCGGCCCTTTGCGCACGCGGAACTCGCTCGTGCGCTGATCGAGCACCTCGCTGCCGAGGATGTCCGAGGGCAGCAGGTCGATCGTGAACTGCACGCGCGCGAAGTCCAGATCGATCGAGCGTGACAGCACGCTCACCAGCAGCGTCTTTGCGAGGCCGGGAACGCCCTGCAGCAGCACGTGGCCGCCCGTGAACAGGGCGATCAGCAGACGCTCCACCACGATGTCCTGGCCGACGACGACCGTGCCCACCCGATCCCGGACGGCCTGAACGAACTTCTCGGTGCGCTGGAAGGTCTGGGGATCGATCGTGGCGGTGGTGGTTGTCATGAGCGGGGTCGGCAGGGGCGCGGTGGAGGGCAGAATATTCCTGAAGCGCCGGATGGGGACACTTTTTTCCGGGCCTTTGAGGGCCGCCCGGCCGGTTTCCAGTGACTTTCCCGCCTGAGGCCCGAAGGGGGGGTAGGTTTCGCCAGAGAGCGGCATTCGGCGACGCCCGGATGTCTCACCCCACTCCAACCTATGAATTTTTTCCGCTTCATCCACTCGCTACTGAGGCCGCCTTGCAGCAGGCCCAGATACGGACAGGGTCACGACCCGTTCGCAGCGCCCCCGTATCGAACGGGGTTGGCAGTCGCTTTGCTCCTGAGCACGGCAGGTCCGAGCCTTTGGGCTCAGCAGTACGCCTGTTTCAACGAACGGGCCAGCCTCAACCCCGTCGAGCAGGGCGCCAATTCGGCCTCCAACCGGCCGGACATCTCGGCGGACGGGCGCTACGTGGTCTTCGAGAGCACGGCGACCAACCTGGACGCGTGGGATACGCAGCCGCAGGCGGACATCTTCATCCGCGACCTGCAGCTCGGCGACACCTACCGCATCAGCACGCCCAGCCCGACCGGCGGCTCCAATGGCGACTCGCGCCGCCCGTCGATCTCGTCGGACGGCAACTTCGTCGTCTTCGAGTCCAGCGCCACCAACCTCGTCTCGGGCGACAGCAACGGCCAGACAGACCTCTTCCTCTGGTCTCGCGCGACCGGACAGCTGAGCCGCGTCAGCGTGGCTTCCAACGGCAGCCAGGGCAACGGCGAGAGCGTGAACGCGCGTATCAGCGCCAACGGCCAGTTCGTCGTCTTCGAGAGCCGCGCTTCCAATCTCGACCCGGCGGACACCAACAGCACACGTGACATCTTCGTGCGCGATCTGCAGCAGAACACGACGCGCTGCGTCAGCCGCACGCATCTGGGCACCAGCTCGGACCGCGACAGCGCCAACGGATCGATCAGCGCGGACGGCACGCGCGTCGCCTTCGAGAGCGACGGCACGAACCTCGTCTTCTGGGATACGAACAACCACACGGACATCTTCGTCCGCAACCTCGTCAACGACACGATCCTGCGCGCGAGCCTCGCCTGGAATGCCGCGGAGGGCAACGGTCCCTCGACGCGCCCAAGCATCTCTCCCGACGGCCTGCAGGTCGCCTTCGAGTCGAACGCGATGAACCTCGTGGTCGGCGACAACAACTACCAGACCGACATCTTCCTGCGCGAGCTTTCGAGCGGCTACACGCGGCGCATTTCGACCTCCGCCAACGGCATCGAGGGCCAGATGCGCTCCTTCGAGCCGCAATTCGCCGCCGACGGCCGCTTCGTGGCCTTCCTCTCGGAGGCCTCGAACCTGGTTGCCAACGACACCAACAACTTCACCGACGTCTTCGTGCGCGATGTGCTCTTCGATCAGGTCTTCCGCGTCAGCCGCGGACACCAGATGGGCGAGACCCAGAACCACTCGCGCGCGCCGCGCATCAGCGCCACGGGCCGCTGGGTCGTCTTTGAGAATGACGCCAACAACCTGGTCGAGAGCGACCAGAACGGCTGTTCGGACGTCTTCCGCGTCGACTGGATCGCCGATCCAGGTCAGGACACGACGGCTTACTGCCAGGGCATGCTCAACTCGCTCGGTTGCCAGCCCGCGATCACCTGGAGCGGAACGCCCAGCCTCTCCGCCGGCTCCGGTTTCCAGATCAGCGGCCAGAACTTCCTCAACATCAAGAGCGGCATCTTCATCTACTCGCTCAACGGTCCCGACTCGCGCCCCTTCTTCGGCGGCACGCTGTGCCTCAAGCCCGGACTCGTGCGCGGACCGCTGGTCAACTCCGGCGGCAATGTCGGCGTCAACGACTGCTCCGGCGTGCTGAACATCGACTTCAACCAGTATCTCGCGGGAGGCTACGGTCCGCAGCCGCCGCCCTCGGTGCTCGTCCCGGGCAAGGTCGTCCACTGCCAGTGGTACGGCCGCGACAACGGCTTCCCGATTCCCAACAACATCTCGCTCTCCAACGCCCTGCGCTTCGTCGTGCAGCCCTGAGCCTCCCTGCACTACACTCGGGCGCATCATGATGCGCTGGTGGCTGTGGCTGTTGCTGTGCTCGTCCCTCGTGGCCCAGGAAGTCTCGGTGGAGAGCCGTCTCGCCGACCTCAAGGCGGCCTACTCCGCCAAACCGGAGTGGAAGGAGGATCTCTTCGCGCCGGAGTTCCTCGAGGCCGTTCCCGCCGCCAAGCTGCGCCCCCTGATCGTCGATCTCTTTCAGAAGACCGGCGCCATCGAGCGCTTTGAGCTCGTGGAGAAGAAGAACGAGTGGTCCGGACGCTGGCGCGCGATCACCTCCGAAGGATTCGGCATGCCGATCGTGCTGACGCTGCAGGAGGAGACGCCGCACTCGATCATCGGCCTGTTCTTCCAGCCTCCGGAACTGCTGGTTCCCGACCTCACCGCCCTGACCGAGCGCATCGCCAAGCTGCACGGGCAGACCTCCTTCGGCATCTGGAAGCTCGGCGAAAAGCCGCAGGCGCTGGTCACGCACGAGCCGGATCGTTCGCTCGCCATCGGCTCCGCTTTCAAGCTCTACATCCTCGGCGCGCTGCTCGAGGAAAAGCGCGGCATGCAGGAGGTCGTGCCCTTGCGGCCCGAATGGCGCTCGCTGCCCTCCGGTCGCCTGCAGACCTGGCCCGTCGGCATGCCGATGACGCTCGGCGCGCTGACCTGCGCCATGATCAGCGAGAGCGACAACACGGCGACCGATCACCTGCTGCACACGCTCGGCCGCGAGCGCGTCGAGGGCATGCTCTCCGCGATGGGCAACGCGCAGCCGCAGCGCTCGCTGCCGTTCCTTTCCACCTCGGAGATGTTCCGGCTCAAGCTGGGCAGCAAAGGGGAGCTCGCCAAGGGCTACGCCAAGCTCGATGTCGCTGCGCGCCGCGAGTTCCTTGCCAAGGAGCTCTCGTCCGAGCGCATGCCGCTCGATGGACTCTCCGCCGCCGCCGGTCAGTGGACGCGTCCGCGCGAGATCGACACGGTCGAGTGGTTCGCCTCGGCGAGCGATCTGATGCGCGCGCTCGATTGGCTGCGCCTGCGCACGGAGGGCAACGCACTCGCGCGCGGTGCGCTGGCGATCAACCGGGGCCTTGCGATTTCGGAGACGGACTTTCCCTACGTGGGGTTCAAGGGCGGTTCCGAGCCGGGCGTGCTGTGCTTCGCGCACATCGTGCAGGACAAGCACGGGGATTGGTACGCGGTGTGCCTGGTGCGCAATGACGCAAGGCGCAGCGTCAGCGAGGAGATCACGGCGGGACTGGCGACCCGGGCGTTTAACCTGCTGGCCGAGACGGCGGGGACTGAGGCGGCGAAGTGACCCCCTCGCCACCTGCGGCGCCAGCCCGAGAAAAGCCCTCAAGGTAGGAGTTTGCTTTGTAGGGGAGGGGCTAGGGGACGCTCCATCATCACGCTATCCTGTCCGGTTCGATCATGAGCATGCAAACCCTCAGCGCACAGGTGGGCCAAGCGCCCTCCAAGCCCCTCCAACTCGGCTATCCCGGCTTCAGCTTCGTTGACCTGCACAAGGCGGAGCGGCTGGCGGACCTGCACGCCCTGTTTCTCAAGGAGATGGCGGCGGCCGATGCCGCGCTGGCGGCGCGCTGGCAGAAGCACAGCGATGGCAGCGAGCGTCAAAGCGGACCTGCCGAGTCGACGCTGCTGATCGAGGTGGGGCGGCACCAGTCGCGCTTCCTCGCGCGCCTGTTCCGGGTGGAGGAACACGCCCAGGCGCGCCGCGAGCATCTGCAGAAGCGCCAGATCGTCTACCGCTTCCGCGATCGCTTCGTGAAGAAGAATGTGCGCGCGGCCGAAGTCGAAGGTCTCGATGCAGCGAGCGTGCGTGCGCGCGCTCAAGGGCTGCTCGAGAAGCTCCCCGGCATCGAGGGCATCGCGGAGGACGAGGAGGAGCGCTACGCGGCCAAGGTCTGGAATCTGCTCGAGCGCGCGAGCCCGGCCGAAGCGGCTCCCGCAGGCACGAGCTTTTTCTGCGCGACCAAGGGCGCGGATGGCGCCGATGCGCCGGCCTTTGCGGGCTCGGGCGAAACCGTGGCGGGCGCGCTCGCGCTGCTGGCTCAGGATTTCAAGCTGCGTCGCGCAGCGGGGGACAAGGCGCTTTCCGGCTGGCGCTCGCTGCGCGAGGCGCACACGGTCGACTGGGAAAACGGCCTGGTGCACCACGAGCGGCCTGATCCGAAGCTGCCGGAGGCGATCGAGAGCCACCCCAAGCATTTCCGCATGCGCGATGGCTTCAAGCTGACCGATGACCGCGGAACGCTGGGCCAGGTGCTCAATCAGCTCGATCAGTGCGTGTTCTGCCACGAGCGCGAGAAGGACTCCTGCTCGCGCGGTCTGCTCGACAAGAAGACCAAGCAGGTCAGCAAGAACCCGCTGGGCATCGACCTCAACGGCTGCCCGCTGGATGAGCGCATCTCTGAGATGCACCTGTTGTTCGCCGAGGGTGATCCGCTGGCGGCGCTGTCGATGATCATGATCGACAATCCGATGCGCCCCGGCACGGGCCACCGGATCTGCAACGACTGCATGCAGGCCGGCATCTACCAGAAGCAGGAGCCGGTCAACATCCCGCAGGTCGAGACGAATGTGCTCACGGATGTGCTGCGCTTCCCCTTCGGCCCGGAGATCTACCTGTTCCTCACGCGCTGGAATGCACTGCGCGCGGTGCGGCCGTACGCGCTGCCGTACAACGGCATCAACGTGCTCGTCGTGGGCATGGGGCCGGCGGGCTACACACTGTCGCACTATCTGGCGCAGGAGGGCTTCGGCGTGATCGGCATCGACGGCCTCAAGGTCGAGCCGCTGCCGGGTTCGTGGACCGGCCGCGCGAGCAGCGCGCCCAAGGAATTCCCGGCGATTCCCTTCGAATCGTGGGGCCAAATCAAGTCGGAGCTCGACGAGCGCGTGCTGCTGGGCTTCGGCGGCGTCTCCGAGTACGGCATCACCGTGCGCTGGGACAAGAACTTCCTGACACTGCCGTATCTGTCGCTGCTGCGCCGCGAGAACTTCGAGCTGCACGGCGGCACGCGCTTCGGCGGTGCATTGGAGCTCGAGGACTGCTGGGAGCTCGGCATCGATCACATCGCGATCGCATCGGGCGCGGGCAAGCCCACGATCGTCGAGATGAAGAACAACCTGTCGCGCGGCATCCGCAAGGCCAGCGATTTCCTGATGGCACTGCAGCTGACGGGCGCCTTCAAGAAGGAGTCGATGGCCAACCTGCAGATCCGCCTGCCCGTGGTGGTGATCGGGGGCGGCCTGACGGGCATCGACACGACGACGGAGGCGCTGGCCTACTATCCGGGTCAGGTCGAGAAGCTGACGCAGCGCTTCGATGAGCTGTGCGGCCGCTTCGGCGAGGCCGTGATCCGCAAGCTCTTCAACGCGGAAGAGACCGAGATCCTCAACGAGTTCCTCGGTCACGGCCGCGCCGTGATCGCGGAGCGCGCCAAGGCCGCGCGCGAGAAGCGCGATCCCGACTTCGTGACGCTGGTGCGCAGCTGGGGCGGCGTGAAGCTCGTCTATCGCAAGTCGATGGAAGATTCGCCGGCCTATCGCCTCAACCACGAAGAGGTCACCAAGGCCCTCGAGGAGGGCATCACCTTCGTCGAGTGCATGTCGCCGACCGAGGCGCTGCTCGACTCCTACGGCGCCGTGCGCGGCATCGTCTTCGAGCGCCAGAAGCAGGACGAAAACGGCAAGTGGCGTGCGACCGGCGAGATGGTCGAAATGGCCGCGCGCAGCATCCTCGTCGCGGCGGGCACATCGCCCAACACGATGTACGAGCGCGAGCGTCCGGGCACATTCAAGCTCGATGACAAGCAGTCGTTCTTCCAGGTCTACCGCCAGGAGAACGGCCAGCGCGTGCCCGTCAAGCGCGGGAAGGACGCGGGCGGCACCGGATTCCTGACGAGCTTCGACGATGGCAGCCACACGGTCAGCGTCTACGGCGACAACCACCCGGCCTACGCCGGCAACGTCGTCAAGGCCATGGCGAGTGCGCGGCACGGCTACGAGCATGTGCGCGCGCTGTACGAGGAGCGCATCACGAAGCTCGGCAACGGGGCGCAGGACATCGCCGCGCGCCGCTCGCAGTGGCGCGAGCTGACGCAGAAGCTGGATCTCGAGCTGCGCTGCACCGTGCGCGAGGTCAACCGCCTGACGCCGACGATCACGGAGGTCGTAGTGCACGCACCCGCCGCTGCGCGCAAGTTCCAGCCGGGCCAGTTCTACCGCCTGCAGAACTTCGAGGTGAATGCACCACTGGCGGGCGACACGCGCCTGTGTTTCGAGGGTCTCGCGCTCACGGGAGCGTGGACCGATCCCAAGCGCGGCCTGCTCTCGATGATCGTGCTCGAGATGGGTGTCAGCTCGCGCCTGTGCGCACTGCTGAAGCCCGGCGAGGAAGTGGTCGTGATGGGCCCGACGGGCACGCCCACCGAGATCCCCGAAAATGAACGCGTGATCCTCGCGGGCGGCGGTCTGGGCAACGCCGTGCTGTTCTCGATCGGGCGCGCACTGCGGAACCGGGGCTGCGAAGTGGTCTACTTCGCGGCCTTCCGCCGCGGCGAGGACCTTTTCAAGCGCGAAGAGATCGAATCGGCGGCCGATGTCGTTATCTGGTCGACGGACTCCGGATCGGCCATCGAGACCAACACCGCGCGTCCCTACGATCGCCACTTCCGCGGCAACGTGGTCCAGGCCATGCAGGCCTACGCCAAGGGCGAATTCGGCGCCACGAAGATCGACCTGACGGGCTGCGAGCGCATCATCTGCATCGGCTCCGATCGCATGATGAACGCGGTCAAGGCGGCACGCTTCGGCGTGCTCAAGCCGCACCTCAAGGCGGGCCATGTCGCCATCGGATCGATCAACTCCCCGATGCAGTGCATGATGAAGGAGATCTGCGCGCAGTGTCTTTGCAAGCACGTGGATCCCGAGACAGGCGTCGAGATCGCGCCGGTGTTCAGCTGCTTCAATCAGGACCAGCCGCTCGACCGCGTGGACTTCGACAACCTGATGCAGCGCCTGCGCGTCAACTCGGTCAGCGAGAAGATCGCGAACCTGTGGCTCGATCACCTGGTGCACCGCGAGAAACTTCCGCTGTGGACCAACCTGTGAAGGCCTGAGCGTTCCGCCGGTTCTACGCAGTAGTGCCCCGAAGGATCGCGCCCGCGGTCGTATGGGTGCGAAACCCATCAGCGGTCACGCTGGGGGGCATGAAGCTCCCCACGAAGATCCTCGTCGCCCTCGACTCGCAAGGTGCCTGCGAGTCCGCGCTGCAGGCCGCGCTGTGGCTGGCGCGTCGTGCCGGCACTCCAGCGGATCCGGCTCGCGTCGAGTACATCCACGCCTTCCCCGAGCGTCCGTGGATCTTCGGTGAAGCGGAGCGTCTCGATGAATGGTCGCGCGGCCGTGATGCCGCGCTGGCGCACCTGCGTGGCAGCGTTGTGCAGTGGGCCGCGCGCGTGCCCGCTTCGATGCAACCGATCAGCTCGCCTGAGCCCGAGCTGCTGGCCGTCGAGACGGGTTCGCCCTCCAGGGTGATCAGCGAGCGCGCTCGCAGCACGGGCGCCGAGCTCCTGTTCCTCGGCCCGCATCGTCATCGGCGAGGACTGTCCTTCGAGAACACGCTGCGCAGTGTGCTGAGCCACGCGCGCATTCCCGTCTGGGTCCAGCCGCAGCCGGCGCGCGCCATCCGGTCCGTGCTGGCCCCGATCGACTTTTCGGCCCTGTCGCGCACCTCGCTGACTCAGGCGCAGTCGTTGTCACGCGAGCTGGGTGCCAGACTCACGGTCGCGCATGTCTTCGAACCGCCGACGCTGGGTGCCACGAGCACCATGCCCATGCCCGAGCCGCATCTGGTCATCGATGAGCTGCGCGACCGCACGCGCGAGGAGTTCCATGGAGAACTCAAGCGTCTGGGGATCGCGGATGAGGCCCTTTTCCTGGAAGGGGATGCTGCCGAAGCCATCGAGGAAGCGGCCCCTCGCTTCGACCTGATCGTGCTCGGCAGCCATGGACGCTCTGCACTGGGGGCGGCGTTCCTGGGCAGCGTGACGCAGGCGCTGGCGCGCCATCCGGCGACTGCGCTGCTGGTGATTCCGCCTTCTTCAGGGAACCTGAGCATGCATTGATCGCGTCACGGGAACTATAGTATCCCCCTGATGAAGAACTGTCTTCCTGTCCTGGCGCTCTTGGCGCTGGTTGGGTGCGATGAGCCGTCGCGGGGAGGGGATCCCGCGGTTCAGGCGGCGTACGCCGACACCCCGTGGAAAGTTTCGCTCCACGGCACGGTTGCGCTGGCGCGGGGCGAGAAACTGAAGCCCGGGTCGCACCGCCTCGATGTCTGGCTCCAGCCCAAGGATTGCGGCGTCCACCCCGTCACGGTCTTCTTCCGCGAGGACGGGCAGTGGAGCCTAGATCTGGCGGTGGAGCGCGCGGAGTGCGCATACGGCGGGGAGCTCGTCATCAAATCCGCGCGGATCAACGGCCGCGAGCTCCATCCGGTGCAGGAGCGCCATCCCTGGCGCGTCATGGGTGAGCCGTTGATCCTCGAGTTCACGGATGGCTGATCGCTGAGCGCGGAGAGCATGGTGTGAGATCCTGGCTGCTGGCACTGCTGTTCTTCGGGCCCATCGGATGCGACCCCGAACCTGCGGACACCGGCCCTCACGTACAGCCGGCCTACAGCGACTCCCCGTGGACGATCTCCGTTACGGGGCGAGCTGGACTGGCTGACGGGCAGGCGCTGGGCTCGGGTCCGCACCGTGTGGAGGTGTGGATCGAGTCCCCTGGCTGCGGGGTGCACTCGATCACCGTCCTGTTTGGCGCAGACGGACAATGGAGCCTCGAGCTCGCTGCCGAGCGCGCCGAGTGTGTCTACGGCGGCACGCTGATCATCAAGTCGGCCCGGATCAATGGCCGCAACATGAAGCCCGTGCGCGAGCGCTACGAATGGCGCGTGCTCGGGGATCCGATCCAGTGGGTATTCCAGGACGGCCAGTGACTCCCTAGCCTCACAGCCATGAAGTCGTCGATGCCCGTTGTGCTGCTGCTGTCCGCCGTGCTGTCTCTCGCCGCGTGCAGCGCACGCCGCACCGCTCCCAAGCTCGAGCCTTCCAGCTGCGGCACCGTGCAGCGCGTGCACACCTTCGACGGCGTTTACCTCGCGAGCCAACCCGCCGCGGAGGACTTCCGTCAGGCCAAGACCGACGGCATCCACACCGTGCTCAACCTGCGACTGCCGGGTGAGCTGAAGGAGTTCGACGAGCCCGCGCTGGTGCGTGAGCTGGGCATGGAGTACATCGCCATCCCGTTCCAGTCTCCCGAGAGCCTCACGCCGCAGGTCATCGACAATGTGCGGGGACTGCTCAACGATCCCGCGCGTCGTCCTCTGCTGGTGCACTGCCACTCCGCCAACCGGGTCGGCGCCGTCTGGCTGGCCCACCGCGTGCTCGACGGCGGGCTGGACTGGGATGCAGCGCTCGCGGAGGCCAAGCTGGTCGGTCTCAAGTCGCCGGCGCTGGAGGCTGCGGTCCGGCAGTACATCGCCTCGCAGGAGTCGAAGCAGCCCTGACCGGAGATGCGGGGTCAGCCTTCCATGGCCCCGCGCAGCTCCTTGAGGAACAGCACGGGGTCGAAGCGCCCGGGGATCTCCTTGTGGTAGCCCCGCACCCAGCGCTTGTCATCGATCAGCAGGAACGGCACGGCCATCTTCCCCGTCTCCCGCTCCAGTCGGTCGCCCTGCTCCGGATCACGGTCGATGTCGACTTCCCGGTAGGGGAAGCGGTAGTTCTGCATCCAGCGCTTCAGACGGACGCAGTCGGGGCAGCTTTCGAAGGAGTAGACGGCGATGTCGTGGCCTTCGAGGAAACGAAGATCGGGTGCGCTCATGCGAAGACGAATCTAGCTTCCGGGAGCCTGTACGCGCATCTCGATGCCGGATCTACGCACTTCGCCGGACTCCGGGGTCCGTAGGAGGGGCGTAGATTCGGCCCTCGTTCGATGAGCGCGACTCCGGCAACGCCGTACAATCGGGGCGAGCAGGCAATCCCGCCTGCCCAACCAGGATCTGGCATGCCAAGGGAGGAACGCCAAGGAATGGAAAAGGCTCTCGAACTGCGACCCCAACCCAAGCCGCTGACGCCGGTCGAACTCTCGATGCTCTCCAACACCGCGATCGCCACCATGCTCGATCCGCTGGTCGCCATTGACGACCACGGCACGATCCTGATGGCGGGCCCCTCGATCGAGCGCGTGATGGGATGGAAACCCGAGGAACTGGTCGGGAAGAACATCAAGCTCCTGATGCCCGAGCCGCACCGCTCGCTGCACGACGAGTACCTCGCCCACTACCGCAAGACCGGCCACACCGCCATCCTCGGCCGCACCCGCACCTTCGAGGTGATCGCCAAGGATGGTCGCCAGATCCACGTCGACCTCTCGGTCGAGAAGGGCAAGCTGCCGGATGGCCGCGAGATCTACACCGGCACCTTCCGCGATGTGACCGAGCGCATGCGCGCCGAGGCCGCGCTGAAGGAAAGCGAGCGGCGCTTCCACGCGATCTTCGACCAGACCTACCAGTTCCTCGGTCTGCTGCGCCCCGATGGGACGATTCTTGAGATCAACCAGACCGCTCTGGATGCCACGGGCTCCCAGCGCGAAGAGGTCTATGGCAAGCACTTCTGGGAAGGCCCGTGGTGGGACTACTCCGAGGATGTGCGGCGCCAGATCCGCGATGCGGTCGAGCGCGCGGCAAGCGGCGTGTTCGTGCGCTTCGAGGTCGAGGTCCAGACCCGCGGAGGGCGATTGCTCTCGGTGGACTTTTCGATGAAGCCGATGCGCGATGAGCACGGCAAGGTCGTGCTGCTGATCCCCGAGGGCCGCGACATCAGCGAGATCAAGCGCGCCCAGAAGCAGGAAACGGCCATGCTCCGCGCGCTGGCCTCGGTCGGCGAGCAGGCCGCCGTGCTGGCACACGAAATCAAGAACCCGATCACCGCCGTGAACCTCGCGCTGCGCGCCGTGGCTGATCAGATCGGTGAGGATCAGCAGGTGATCCTCGAGGATCTGGTCCAGCGCATGCAGCGTCTGGAGCAGCTGATGCGCCGCACGCTGGCCTTCGCCAAGCCGCTCGAGCTGCGCCGCGAGGTGCTCGATGCCAGGAAACTGCTCGAGGAGTCGATCTCGCACATCCGCGTCGAACTCGCCAAGGGCGGCGCCGATGCCAGAATCGAGTGCGAGCCACCGCAGATTCCCTTCGTGGGCGATGCGCACCACCTCGAAGAGGTGATCTCCAACCTCGTCCGCAATGCGGTCGAGGCCAAGGGCATCGGCGCGCGCATTCACATCCGCGCCAGCCTTGAGTCACACCACTGGCTGCACGTCACCATCGACGACAACGGCCCGGGCATTCCGCCCGAGCTGCGTGTCAGCCTGTTCAAGCCCTTCGTCACCACCAAGCGCAAGGGCACTGGCCTCGGCCTCGCGATCGTCAAGAAGATCGTCGAGGAGCACGGCGGCACCATTCAGATTGACGATGCGCCTGCAGGCGGCGCCCGTTTCGTCCTGCGATTGCCAACAGGAATCTCCAAACCATGACTACCTCCACCGAGAGCACCACCCCGATCCGCGTTTTCCTCGTCGACGACCAGGCCATGGTCCGCGCCGGCTTCAAGAGCATCATCGGCAAGGATCCGCGCTTCAAGATCGAGGGCGACAGTGGTGATCCCCGCGCTGCGGTCGACATCATCGGCAAGCTGCTCCCGGACGTGGTTCTGCTCGACATCACCATGCCGGGCCTTTCGGGAATCGACACGATTCCGCTGATCCGCAAGGTGCATCCCCGCGCGCGCGTTGTGATGCTGACGCACCACGAGGGCGAGAGCTTCGTGGAGCAGGCGCTGCAGGCGGGCGCGGACGGCTATCTCTCCAAGGATTCTGAACCGCAGGAGCTCGCGCTGGCGCTGGAATCCGTGCACAAGGGCAAGATGTATCTCTCGCCGAAGGTGGCCGGAGTTCTGGTCCATCGCGCGCGCGGCAATGCGGGTCCGAGCAATCTCAGTGCGGGCCGCGTGCAGTCGCTGACACCGCGCGAGCGCGAAGTGTTTCAATTGCTGGCGATGGGTAAGAGCAACAAGGAAGTCGCCAAGGCGCTGGGCATGAGCCTTGGGACCGCGAAGAAGCACCGCGAGAATCTGCAGCGCAAACTGGATTGTCACTCCGCGGCGGAGCTGGCATTGCTTGCGATTCGTGAAGGATTGCTGACGACGTGAGCTCCTTTACGCTCCCCCCGGAGGTCCCACCTCCGGGGACTGGGGCGCAGGTGTCGGCTGCCAGGGCGGGTTCACTTCCGGCCGCGGTGCGGACGGTTCGAAGGGCCGGGGAGACTCCGGTCGCGGCGTCTCGGGCTGCGGCGGATTGACTTCGGGCTTTCCCGGACGGGGCTGAGCTTTCGAGCTGCGTATCTGCATGCACCACTTGGAACCGCCCGCGACGGCCGCGGCAATGTGCATCAGTCCGTAGTTTCTCCCGCAGAAGGCCGTCGCTCCGTGCCACGCGCGCATGTACGGACTTTTGCCCTGCGCGGTGCGCCTTGTGGCGGAAGGCGTCAGGTTTCAGCGACTCCTACAGTGCGGTTGCCTCAACGAAGGAAGGCCAACCATGAAACTGACTCCCTGGAAACACCGCCACGACGTCACCAACTTCCGCTCCGAGATCGACGATCTCGTCAACCGCTTCTTCCACGAGCCGATGGCGACGCATCTGCCCGAAGCGTTCACGCGGCCGAACTTTCCGCCGCTCAACGTGGCGGAGTCCGAGAAGGCCTGGACGGTGACGGTCGAACTGCCCGGCGTTGAGGAGAAGGACATTCAGGTGCAGGTGATGGGCAATCAGCTGACCATCAAGGGCGAGCGCAAGTGGGAAGAGGAGAAGAAGTCGAAGGAGTTCCACCGCGTCGAGTCGCAGTTCGGCTCCTTTGAGCGCATGGTCACGCTGCCCACGAACCTGCGTCTCGATCCGGATTCCGTGCAGGCGACCTGCCGCCGCGGAATGCTGGAAATCGTGATCCCCAAGGTCGAGCCCACGCCCGCAGCCAAGATCCCTGTTCGTCCGGCCTGAGGCCGGAAAAGGTCATGACCATGGGCCCTGTGCCCTCAACGGACTCGAAGGAAACGAAGCTGGAGGAGCTGGATGCGCTGGAGCTGCGTCCGGTTCCTCGGCTGCATCTGCAGCACGCGGCGCGCTGCGCGCAGCAGGCGCCTTCGCCCTGGAACACGCAGCCTTGGCTGCTGCGCATCGGCGAGCGCAGCCTGGAGGTGTGGGCGGACCGCAGTCGCAACCTGAAGCTCGCCGATCCGCACCAGCGCGAGCTGACGATCGCCTGCGGCGCCGCGGCGCAGCATGCTGCCGTGGCGCTGGAGCGTCTGGGCTGGAAGGTCGAAGTCGACTATCTGCCGGAGTTTCGCACCCCGGATTGCCTGGCGCGGATCACGCTGATTGCGCGCAAGTCAGCCGGCATCGAGTCGCGCGAGCTGTACTCGGCGCTGTGGCGCCGCCACACGCAGCGCGGCGCCTATCCGAGAACGGACCTGTGCGGCCATGTCGGTGAGGCCCTGAAGGTGGCCGCGCTGCGGGAAGGCACGCTGCCGGAGTTCTTCGGCGACGAACGTCGCGCGCGGCTGTCGGAACTGGTGGAAGCGGGCATGCTGGTGCAGGGACGCAACAGCGAGCTGCGGCGTGAACGGCTCGAGTGGATCGGCCGCGCGGCGGGTCGGCCCGCCGACGGGATCGCGGCGCGCGAGCTCGGGCTGGCCTGCGTGCCGCAGTCACTGATGCCGTTCCTGCTTGGCACGGAGTGGGGGATTCGCAAGCGTGCAAGGCGCGAAGCGGAGCTGGTGCGCGAGGCGCCGTGCGTGCTGCTGCTGTCGAGCACGCACGAAGAACCGGCCGAGTGGCTGCGCGCGGGTGCCGCGCTCGGGCGCGTGCTGCTGGTGGCGACCGCGGCGGGACTGGTGGCATCGTTCCACGATGCCGCGATCGAGGTGCCGCATCTGCGGCATGCGGTGCGGCAACTGGCTGGCAACGCCGCATTCCCGCAGGTGCTGCTGCGTCTGGGCTACGGCACTCCGGCGGAGGGAGCCGGCCGCCGTGAGCTATCCGAGATCTGCTTCGATGAAACGAGCTCGCAGTGCAACCGAGGAGGTGTTCCGTGTCCGCTGGTGCTCTAGAGACGGCTCCGCGTTTCCGTTCGCTGCTGGTCGGGCTGGATGCCGAGGGGCTTTCCGATGCAGCGGTCGACATGGCGCTGCAGTGCGAGAAACAGCTGGGCGCGAGCCTTCTGGCCGTGCATGTCAGTGAGCATCCCGGCAAGGTTCCGCTGGAAGCCATCCAGAGCGCGGCCGTGCAGCACATGCGCACGCTGCTGCGCCGTCGCGGCGAGGATGGAGCACGGGCCGAGCGTCTGGTGCATGTCCGGCGCGGTTCGGCGGGCAAGTGCCTGCTGGAGGAAGCGCAGGCCTGTCAGGCCGACATCCTGTTCCTCGGTCCGCACCGCCATCGCGGTTGGATCGACTTCGGCGCCACGGCGCGCACGGTGCTGGCGCATGCGCCGCGGGGAGTCTGGCTGCAGCCCGGGCCCGCCCGTCCGATCACGAGCATTCTGTGCCCGGTGGATCTTTCCCCCGACAGCCTGCATGCCCTGCGCACCGCGTGCGTTCTGGCGCGGCACTTCGGTGCTCGGGTCACTGCCCTGCATGTGGTGCAATCCTCGGCGTACTTCATCAGCACCTGGCCCGAGTACCCGGATCTCACGGCGGCGCTCTCGCTCGATGAGCTGCGCAAGCAGGCCGAGCAGGAGTTTCACAAGACGCTGGCGCGCTTTGAGTGGGAAGCGATCCCGCATGAACAGCGCCTGGAAGAGGGCGAGCCTGTCCAGCGCATCCTCCAGAATGCGGCCGAGCACGATCTGATCGTGCTCGGAAGCCACGGGCGCACGGGTCTTTCCGGCGCGCTGCTCGGCAACACGGCCTATTCAGTGATGAAGCGCAGCGACAAGCCGGTGCTTGCGCTGCGCCATCCTGAAAGGGCCTACCTGATCAGCTGAAGCTGCCGGCGAGGCGCACGGGTGCGTTGTTGCTGCTGCCGTGAGAGGGCAGGGCTGCGGGCGGCTGTGCCGGGAAGGTGCAACTCTGCGCCATCGCGGCCAGCGTGGTGTGCTCGAGGAAGCCATGGAAGGCCTGTTCGTGCTTCTGCTGCTCGGTGTGGAGCAGGCAGCAGTGTCCGTTCGGCAGCTTGGCCGAAGGGCAGGAGCAGCCGTCGCCGTGCTCGTTCTGGTCGAGCGCCTGCACGATCGAGAGCAGCGTGATCTGCTCCGGGGGCTGGGCGAGACGGAAGCCGCCACCGCGACCACGCTGGCTCGAGAGCAGGCCGCGCACCACGAGCGGTTGCAGGACCTTGCCGAGGAAGGCCGCAGGGATGCCCAGCTCGCGAGCCATGTCGAGAGCCAAGTGGAACTCGCCGCGCGGGCGGCTGGCCATGAAGCTGAGAGAGCGGATGGCGTATTCGGATGTGCGTGAGATCATGAGGGTTGCCTCCAATGGGTCAAACGCCGTCCCGATCCGATTCCGCCACGATCTTCGGTGAAACTTCTCGGTTTTACCGAATCCTGCGAACTCGCTCCTCCTTTGCTACGCCGGCTGGCGTAGGGCGCGGAAGGGATTTCCCGCGTACAACGAGCCTGTCCCCGCACACCGCGGGCAGGAGGAACCCCATGTCTCAGCTATGCATTGAACATTTTGCCAGCACGGTGCTCGTCCACGTAGAGCCCCGTCAGAGCCTCTACGAAGCGGCTCGCCTGATGCGGGAGCACGATGTGCGGCATCTGCCCGTGATCCTCGATGGGCAACTGCGCGGCATTCTGTCGCAGCGGGACATTTACCTTGTCGAGACACTGACACAGGCGAGCCCGCACGACATCAAGGTCGAGGAAGCGATGACCCGCGACGTCTTCAGCGCCGAGTGCGAAGAGCCGGTCTGGAAGGTGGCTCGCACCATGGCTGATCGCCGCATCGGCGCCGCCATTGTGATGCGCGGCTCGCGCATCTTCGGTCTCTTCACGACCACGGATGCCCTGCGCGCTCTCGCCACGCTCGCACAGTCTCAGCACACCGAGCTCACCCTGTCCTATCCCGAGGAGGAGTGACATGACCGCAACCCAGGCCAAGCTGACCACGGTGCTGATCGAAGAGCACCGCATGATCGAATCCGGGCTTGTCGTGCTGGCTCGCTTTGCGGCGCACATCCGCCGCGGCGGCGAGCCCCATCCGGAGGTCATCGATGCGCTGCTGCGCTTCTTCAGCGAGTTCGTCGAAGTCGTGCATCAGGGCAAGGAAGAAGAACTGCTGCTGCCTTGGATGACCCGCACCGGCATCCCAAGCGAGATCGGCCCGCTGCACCGCTTTCAGGAGGATCACCAGCACCTGCGTGATCTCTTCCGGCACCTTTCCGCGATGGCGCGCCACGCGGAGCTGGTCGATCAGGACGCGCAGAGCTTCTCCAGACAGGCCGAAGAACTGTGTCTCGCCTACAGCCGGCACATGCGCCGCGAGGAGGAGTCACTCTTCCCGATGGCGGAGCAGCTCGCCGAGGGCAGCGACGGGTTGTTCTCGTGGGAAGAAGGCCTCACGCAGACCATGCATCAGGAGCACGGTGAGCTGCTGCGGCATCTGGAGCACGCCGCGGAGGCCTGGCCCATCGAGGACGTGCGCTGGCACTAGGGGAGCGTCGGCGGCGCGATGCGCCGCTTGCGCTCCGTCAGCGACCGCAGGAACGCGCGCAGGTCCGCCTTGTCCTGCGCGCTCAGATTGGTTTCCTGGATGTGCGGTGACTTGACGGGGAAGAGCGGGTCGGAGGCCTGCTGCTCGTCGGGTCGGATGTCCGGCATGCCGACGTCGTACATGTTGAGCACCCCGTCGAGCTCGAACAGTCCGTTGTGCATGTAGGGGGCCGTGCGTTCGACATTGCGCAGCGAGGGCGTGCGGAAGCGTCCGACATCCTCAGGCTTGCCGGTCTGCCTGTAACGCCCGAGATCTTCCTGCTTGCGCCCGTAGTAGGTCAGGCCGAGGTTGTGGAAGCGATCGTCGGTCAGCAGAGGGCCGCTGTGACAGTTGAGACAGCGACCGCGCGTGCGGAACAGGTGGAGGCCCCGCACGGCGGAGTCATCGAGGCGGGAGTACTCGCCGGCGAGGAAGCCGTCGAAGGCGCTCGAGCCGTCGGAAACGAGGGTCGCCTCAAAGGCCGCGAGCGCCGTGAGTACCTGCTCCAGGCCCGGTTCGCCCGGGCCGAAGGCGGCCTCGAAGTGCTTGCGGTAGCCATCGGAGGAGCGCAGAAAGCGCTCGATGTGTTCCTTCGAGCTATGCATCTCATCCGGGTTGGTGAGCACCAGCTCGGCCTGCTGTTCGAGCGAGGCGGCGCGCCCGTCCCAGAACCAGTTGGTGCGCAGGGCCGTGTTGAGCAGGGAGGGCGCATTGCGCGTCAGCGGGCGCATGTCCCTGCCGAAGCTCGTCGCGCGCCCGTCGGCAAAGCCAAGCTCCGCATCATGGCAGCTGACGCAGGCCATCTGCCCGCCGGGGGACAGTCGTCCGTCAAAGAAGAGCAGCTCGCCGAGCTTCTCGCGGGCCTTGATTTGCGGATCGGTCCGCGGATCGGTTGGCCGCACGCGCGCCGGCACGGGGCCGAGCTCGCGGTGCTCGATGCCCGCATCGAGGGTCGGGGCGGGCCATTGATCGGGCGGGCGCTCGTACTGAGAGCGCAGGGCGGCGCCTTGGGCGCTCCCTGAGGCGCCCCCCGGATCGCCGGAGGGGGCCACCGCGCAGGAGCCCAGCAGAAGGAAAAGCAGCCAGACGGGTCTCACACGGACACTCTAACTGACAGGAAGCTTGCAGAGCGACCCGTTCCCTTGCGCGATGCCGGCGGCTGGAGGCTACCCTATGCCCACCGCGCCTGCGCTTGCCATGGTCACGCTTGTTGCCGTTCTGCTGACGCTCACCCGCATCGGGGCCTCCGAGCCCGTGTCGGCGAGCGCCCTCGCAGCTCCGGTGCGGGCATCCGCGGCGGCGGCCCCTGCTCCTGAATCGGCGCCCGCTGCCGCCAACACTGCGTCCTATTCGCTGGATGAGCTGCTGGCGGCACTGCGCCTCGTGGAGACCGGCGGCCTGCGCCACGAAGGGCGCCATGCGACCGGCGATGGCGGCAAGGCGATCGGCCCGTACCAGATCCATCGCTCGTACTGGAAGGACTCGCGCCTGCCGGGCACGCATGAGGATTGCCGCGATCCAGCCTATGCGCGCGAGGTCGTGATGGCCTACTGGCGCCGCTACTGCCCGCGTGAGCTGGCGCAAGGCGAGGTCGAGGTGCTGGCGCGCGTGCACAATGGCGGTCCGGAGGGTCACAGGAAGAGCGCGACGCTGAAGTTCTGGCGCAAGGTCGAGACCGAGCTGCAGCGCGCGCGCAGCAAGGCCCTCCCCAAGCCGCCCGTTCCGCAGCCGAATCCACGGCCGAATCCGCAGCCGAATCCCAAGCCGATTCGCTCGAGCGACTCCGCTCCCAAGATCGAGTTCTGCTGAGCTGCAGCGCATGGTCGCGCGCGAACTGCGCTAGGCTGGAGCGCGCATGCTCCCCCTGCTCCTTGCGCTGTCGGTCACACTCCCTGCACAAGACAAGCTGCTGATCGCGCCGCCGGGCTTCGCGGTCGACCTTGTGGCGCAGGCCCCGGAGATTCTCTGGCCGAGCGCCAACCTCTGTCTGGACGATGGTTCGCTGCTGGTGGGCGAGGATCCGATGGACATGATCGGCCCGCAGGACAAGCCGATCGATCGGCTGATCCTGCTGCGCTTCCGCGGCGATGGAACGCACGAGAAGCTTGTCTTCGCCGAGCGCCTGTACGCGATCTTCGGGCTGGAGCAGATCGACGGCGCGATCTTCGTGATGAACATGCCCAACCTGACGGTCCTGCGTGACCGAGACGGAGACGGCGTGGCCGAGGAGCGGCGCGAACTGATCACGGACATGGGCCCGCCCGCACCAGGCTGGCCGGGCGGCTTCAACGACCACATCGTCAGCGGCATCCGCCTGCACCACGACGGGTATCTCTACATTGCCGTGGGCGACAAGGGCGTGCCGAAGGCGCATGGCACCGATGGCTCGACGATCACGCTGCGCGGCGGAGGGATCGTGCGCCTGCGGCCGGATGGCAGCGATCTGGAGGTGGTTGCCAGCGGCTTGCGCAACATCCTGGATGTTTCGATCGATGCCGACGGCGGCATCTTCACCCATGACAACACCGACGACGGTCTGGGCTGGTGGACGCGGCTCACGGAGATCGTCGACGGGGCGCACTACGGCTATCCGTGGGATTACCAGCAGCATCCGGAGCGCATGGTGCCCTGCATCCGCGACTATGGCGGCGGCTCTCCCACGGGCGGGCTGGTCTATCGCGAAGCCGCCTTCGGTCCGGCCTTCGCCGGTTCGATCTTCTACTGCGAGTGGGCCAAGCAGGCGCTGCGCCGCTTCGAGCTGGAAGCGGACGGTTCCTCATGGAAGGTGAAGAAGGACGAGGACTTCCTGCGGGCCGGCGAGGTCCGCGAGTTCCGGCCGACGGATGTCTGCGAGTCGCCCGACGGCCGTTTTCTCTATGTCAGCGACTGGGGTTTCGGCGGCTGGACCAATCCCGCGCAGACCGGCCGCATCTGGCGCGTGCGGCGAGCCGACGATGACCCGCGCGTCCAGAGCCGCATGCAGCCGCTCTCGAACGACAAGGCACAGTTGCTGGGCGCGCTGGGG
Source organism: Planctomycetia bacterium (assembly GCA_005799545.1). GTDB lineage: Bacteria > Planctomycetota > UBA1135 > UBA1135 > SYGM01. Next base: position 33,413 of record SYGM01000055.1, read on the forward strand.
GACCCGAGCTATCGGCGACGGCATGCCGCCCAGCGGGCGCTGACGCAGCTGGATTCCGCCAGCGAGCTGGAGACGATCGTGAACTCGCAGGGCAATGCGCGCGCGCGTGTGCATGCGCTCATGGCTCGCTGCGCCCAGACTCCCGGGCAACTGAGCCTGCCCTGGCAGGATGCGGATCCGGCCGTCCAGCGGGCCGCAGCGCAGGCCTGGGGCCTTTGTGCCGGCGCATCGGCGCCGGCCTTTGACACTCTGGCTCAGGCGAGCGCCTCACAGCGCCGCGCGGTCGCCGTCGCGGCGCATCGCCGCTGGTCGGATCCGCAGCTCGCCGCGCTGGAGTCGAGCGTGGGTCTTTTCAACATCTACACCGGCGAGACCGATCCGCTGGTTCGCAAGGCGATCGTGACCGCACTGCGCACGCACGCCAACAGCCGTGCCGCGGCCTGGCGCTACCCCTCCGTCGGCCGCCGCTTCGACGAGCTCTCGATCGAGCAGCAGCTCGATCTGCTCGAGGTGCATCGCGGCGCGTATCAGGCCGATGTTCTTGATCAGTGGACGAACCTGTACGGGCAGGCGCGCGACCCGCGCGTGCGCGCGCGAGCGCTCGAGGTGCTGGCGGACCTGTGCCGCAAGCCGGCCCCCTGGGATGGCAAGTGGTGGAGCATCCAGCCGGCCCGGACGCCGCGGCCGCGCGGTGTGATCGCGTGGGAGGGCACCGAGCGCATCGCGTGGATGCTGGGACGGCTGTTTGAATCGCCCGAGCGCGATGTGCGGGCGCAGGCGCTGACGCTGGCACGCAGCGTGGACGAACCCACGCTGCTCTCGGCGATCCGCGAACGCGTGGTCACGGAAGAGGACGAGAGCCTGCGCTTCGCGCTGATCGAGGCGCTCGCACAGGCCAACGACCGCGAATCGTCGGCCCTGCTGCTGCGCATGGCGCTGGATGAGTCCGCGGCGAGCGCGCTGCGCATCGACTGTCTGCGCGCACTGGCGAAGGGCGGCGATCGTGAGCTGCGCACGGGCTTCACGCGCGCTCTGCAGAGTCCGCAGGCTCCCGTGCGCGCGGCTGCGCTGCGCGCACTCGCGCGGATCCTGGGCGCGGAGCTGGCGGACGCCGCCCGCGAGCGTCTGGGCGATGAGTCGCTCGAGGTGCGGGCGGCGGCGCTGGAAGTCCTCGCTGCGCATGCGGTGCAGGCCGATGCCGCACGCGTTCTGCCGCTGGCGGGGGAGCCCGGCCTGCGCGGCGGAGTGACGCGCGTGCTGGAACGCTGCGCGGATCCGGCCGCGCTCGACTTCCTGCTGAGCGTGCTGAACATGGGTGATCCGGCGCAGAAAGCCAGCGCAACCCGAGCACTGGCCGCCATGCGTGATGCCATCCGCCCCGAGCTGGATGCACGTGCGCAGAGCGGCCGGCTGCAGCAGGCGGAGCTGGAGACGCTGCGTTCGATCTACACGGATCCGCAGCCGGTGCTGCGCTGGGAGCTGCGCGGTCCCGTGGACCGCAAGGCGCTGGAGGGCATCGCCACGCGGCCGCTGAAGGAACTGCTGTCGACGGATGCCGGTGATTGGCGCAGCGTGGACGCCCGCAGCAGCGACGGCTTCATCAACCTCGAGACGGTTTTCGGTTCCCGCAGCGAAGTTGCCGCGTTCGGACGCATCACATTGCGAGCCGCGCGCGCACACTCCGCCAAGCTGCACGTCGGCAGCGATGACATGCTGACGGTCTGGCTGGATGGCCGTCTGATCCACGACAATCAGGTGCAGCGCGGATGGACGGAGGATGCGGACAAGCTCGAGCTCGAGCTGTCGCCCGGCGAGCACGAGCTCGTCCTGTGCATCGGTCAGGCGGCCGGGCAGTGGTCCTTCAACGCCAAGCTCTCAGGCGAGGGCAGCGGCGCGCTGTTCGAGGCGCAGGCAGCCGACGACGGCACGGCTTCCATCCGCGCCTTCCTCGCGGCGAATGCCGGGGACCCGGCGCGGGGCTGGCGCGTGTTTCAGCAGTCCGCCTCGGGTGCGATGTGCATCCGGTGCCACCGGGTTCACGGCGAAGGCGCGCAGGTCGGCCCCGAGCTCAGCGATATCGCCGCGAAATACGCGCGCGAGGAGCTGATCGAGTCGATTCTGCATCCCTCGCAGCGCATCGCGGAGGGTTACAAGACCGCGTGGTTCGAACTCAACGACGGTCGAGTGGTCTTCGGCCAGCTGCGTTCGGAGACCGATGGCGTCATCCGCCTCTACGATTCCAACGGGGATGCGCTGAGCATCGAGAGCGCGGAGGTGGCCGAGCGCGGCATCTACGAGACCTCGCTGATGCCCGAGGGCCTGTGGAAGACGATTCCGGAGCAGGAACTGGCGGATCTCGTGGCGTGGCTCTCCACGCTCAAAGGCGCTCCGAAGTGAGCAACGGCCCCGGTCTCAGCCGGCCACGCTGACACCCAGCAGCTTGCCGATGCCGAAGGTCGCCGCGCCCGCCAGTGCGCCTATGATGAGCATCCGCAGGCCGCCGAGCCATGCGTTGCGGCCGGAAAACAGCGACAGCGCCGCTCCCACTGCGAACAGCGACAGCCCGGCCAGCGCGCAGGTCCAGACCAGCGAATGCTGTTCGATCCCGAGCATGAACGGCACCAGCGGAACGATGGCTCCGATCACGAAGGACAGAAAGGACGAGCCGGCGGCACCCCAAGGCGAGCCGAGATCATCCGGATTGAGTCCGAGCTCTTCGCGCGCCAGCGTGTCGAGCGCGCGCTGCTTGTCCTTGACCAGCGTGCGGGTCATCGCGCGCGCCTGCTCGATGTCGACACCGCGGGCGGCGTAGATCAGCGCCAGCTCCTCGGCTTCCGCCTCGGGGTAGCGTTCGAGCTCCTCGCGCTCCTCGCCGATCTGGTACTCGAACAGTTCACGCTGCGAGCGCACGGAGATGTACTCGCCGGCGGCCATGGAGAAGGCTCCGGCCAGCATGCCCGCGACGCCTGTCGCAACCAGCAGCGAGGCATCACCGGTTGCGCCGGCCATGCCGAGCACGAGGCTCGTGTTCGACACCAGGCCGTCGTTGACGCCGAAAACGCTTGCGCGCAGGGAACCGCCGCCGCGCTTGTGACGCTCGCCGATCTCCTCCGTCCGAGTGGGGAGCACATGGCCATCCGACCGTGCATCGAGTGCCGAAAGTCCCCGGACCTTGAGCGCGCTGAGCATGCCGCGCGTGCGGCGCGTGCCCAGACGGGCGGCCAGCGCGCTCACCAGTCGGGCGCGCGCGCCGGGAGTGAAGGCAGGGATTTTCGCGCCCTGAAGCTCGAGATCGCGCGCAAGGATGCCGGCCTGCTCCCGCGCGGCCACGGCGAGCTCGCGGAACAGGCCCGCGAGTCGGGGATTGCGCTCGGACTGCGCCAGACGGTCGTACATCCAAGCGGAACGGGTTTCCTCCCTCCAGCGCTCGAGGGGGGCTTCCGCCAGGGCTTCGGGGCTCATGGGCTCATCTTGAAGGCCCTTTCCAACCGATGCCATACGCCCTGCGTAGCAGTCTCGCCCGCCAAGCGGCGAACCGATACGCTAATCCACGCCATGCTTTCCTACTTCCTGACCGCGATTCTCACCCTTCCCGCCACGACCGCATGGAGCGCGCAGGGCCCGATCCCGACGCCTTCCAAGCCCGACAAGGGCAAGATCCCTTGGACGGACAAGTCCTACGAGGCGGCCCTCGCCGAGGCCAAGACCAGCGGCAAGCCGGTCTTCCTGGACTTCTACGCCGACTGGTGCCAGCCCTGCCGCCGCATGACCAAGGAAGTCTTTTCCAAGGACGAGGTCGCGCAGGCCGCGAGCGCCTTCATCTGCGTCAGCCTGGACTACGACAAGCAGCGCGAGATCGCCGAGCGCTGGGGCATCAAGCAGATCCCCGCGATGCTGTTCCTCAATGCGGACGGAAGCCTGCGCGACCGCATTGACGCATTTCAGGAAGCCGCCGTGTTCCACGCGAATCTCGTGCGCATTCAGAATGACATCGGCACGCTGAGCGAGTTCGAGCGCAAGCTGGCTGCGACACCGGGCGATCTGGCCCTGCGCTTCGAGTTCTACAAGCGCCTCAAGGCCGCCGGGCAGACCGCGCGCGCGGATGCACAGCGCGCCGAGATCAAGAAGCTCGATCCCACCAACCTCAGTCAGGCGGCCCGCACCTTCCAGTACGAGGACATCAAGAAGGAAATCGAGACGTACTGGGCGCAGACCAAGACCCTGAACCCGCAGCAGATCGAGAAGCTGCGCAAGTTCATGGAGGATGAGACCGATCCGGAGCTGATCTACGACGGCTGGATGAGCCTTGCGAACACGTACAAATACTGGAACGAGGAAGCCACGCGGCGCAGTGCCGCAGGCGAAGCGGCGACACATCGCACGCAATGGCGCATCTGCCTCGCGCGCGCCTGGCGCGGCGTTCCGCAGGATGACGAGACGCTCAACTGGTGGGGCTACCAGTACTGCGCCCAGCTCTGGGACCAGAAGGAAGAGCTCTCCGCTGATGACAAGTCCTTCTACCTGCGCCTGTCGGAAGCCATGACGCGGCGTTTTGAGCGCGAGCCGCTGGCTCATGACTACTACGGTCGCGCGCTGTATCTGTCCGGGAAGATCCCCGAGGCCATGGACCGTGCCCGCATGGCGATCGAGCTCGCCAAGAAACTCGGTCAGGATCCGGCGGAGATGGAAAAGCGTCTGGAGCTGTACCGCGGCGGCTGATGTCGCCTAGCGAAGTTTCAGGACAAGCGTCTGTGAGCCGGGCTGCGTGGATTCATGATCCAACGCGGCCCGGCGGCCTTGTTCGTCCAGGGCCAGCACTGTGCAGCGGCCCGGCAGCAGCCCCGTGAAGTAGGCTCGCAGCGAGGCGGGTTCGCTGCCGATGGCGCGCAGCTCGCGGTGTTCGACGCGATTGCCGTCCGAAGTGCGCAGTTCCACGGCGACGCAGCGCGGAATCTCGCCATCGAAGCCGATGTCGACGCGCAGCATGGTCGCAGGCTCGAGCTTCAACTCCACCAGCCCGGACACGTCCTCGTCGAGGCGTGCTACTTCGAGCATCGGACTTGCGCTGGTGCGGTACTCGGCCCGCACGCGCACCGGACCCGCCGGGAGATCATCGACGCGGAACTCCACCAGACCCTCGGGCAGTCGCGGATCGCGCTCGCATACGACCATCGCCAGCATTTCGCCGCGCGTGTCGTGCACCATCACGCGTGCGCCGCTGTCCGCTCCGAGCAGCAGCCCGCGCAGGCTGCGGCCCGGTTCGAGCACGAGGTCCAGATTCGTGTCTTCCGGCAGCGGCAGCTTCAGCTCGCGCGTCAGAATGCGCGCGTGGCGCGGGGCCTCGGGATCCAGAGGATTGGCGTTTTCACCAGCGGAAAGCTGGTAAAGCCCCGCCGGCAGGTCACGGAACTGAAAGCTGCCGTCCTCGCCGGAAATGCGGGCCGGTCGAATGCTGTCCACGGCGGGCATTCCCTGCACGCGCAGGAGCTTCAGCTCGACTCGGCGGCCCGCCACCGGCTGTCCATCGCGATCGATCAGGCGGCCGCGCAGTCCTCCGCCGGGCAGTTCGATGTCCACGCGCTGTTCGGTCGACTCGCGCACGCGCAGACGCCTTGTCAGGGAGGCTCCGCCGAGACTGTGCTGCAGCGTCAGGTCGTAGTGACCCTGAACCAGCACCAGCTCAAAGCTCCCGTCCTGTTCGGAGAGGGTGCGCGCGAACTCGGCGCGTTCGCCCTCGAGGGACTGTGCGATCACCAGCACGCCGGCGGCCGGGCTGCCTGCGCGGGTGAGCCGGCCGAGCACTCGCGTTGCCTCTGCGGGCGCGCCGCCCAGCGTCACGCGCAGCCGCTCGCCCGCGAGCAGTTCCACGGACTTGCGCGGTGCGATGCGCTCCCAGAGCGCGCCGGCGGAGCCGCTTGAGCTCTCGAGCACCGCGCGCTGCGAATCCGTGAGCAGCCACTCGAGCTCGTAGTTGCCCGCGGGCAAGGCTTCGAAACGCGCCCAGCCCTCCGGGTCGCTGGTCGCTTCGCGTGCGGCGCCCCGAAACACTTCCGTGAGGCGCACCTGCACGCCGGCGAGCGGCTGATTCCCGGGTGTGCGCACCTCCACCTCGAGCTCCGCAGGCGCGGGTGCCGCCGCCGGTGCCTGCGCGGGCGGGGACTCGACGGGGGGAGGTGTGGATTCGCCGCAGCCGGTCAGCAACAGCAGCAGCAGTGTCGCGGCACGCATGGCATCAGCCTCCGCGCGTGTGCATTTCCCAGTGCGGGTTGGCGCGCAGCTCTTCGGAGCTGGCCAGCGCCGTCCGCTCGTGCATGGCGAGACGCTCCTGTGCGCCGCGATCCGCGCGTTCACTCCAGCGCCCGAGAATGCGCTGCGCCAGCTCGGCATTCGTGGCGCCTTCGCGCAGCGGATCGCGCAGATTGGTGCCCTGAGGCGCGTACAGGCAGGTGTACCACATGCCATCGGCGGTGAGGCGCGAGCGGTCGCAGGTCGAGCAGAACGGCTGAGTGGTCGAAGCGATGATGCCGAACACGATGCCATCGGACAGCAGGAAGCGTTCGGCGGGTGCGCTGTCGTGTTCGGCCAGCGGCGTGATGGGGCCGTAGGCTGCGCGAAGGCGCTCCAGCAGTTCCGCGCGCGAAACAACGGTTTCGCGCTTCCAATGAGTGGCACCTCCGACGTCCATGTACTCGATGTAGCGCAGTTCCAGATCGCGATCGCGCGCGAACTCCATCAGCGGAACGATCTCGTCATCGTTGGTGCCGCGCAGCACGACGGTGTCGAGCTTGATGCGCTGGAAGCCGGCGCGGCGCGCGGCTTCGATGCCCGCCAGCACGGACTCCAGCCCGTCGCGCTTCGTCAATGCCGCGAAGCGGCGCCGGTCGAGCGTGTCGAGGCTCACCGTGAGGCGATGCAGCCCGGCCGTGCGCAGGGCCTGCGCCTTCTCGGCCAGCAGAATGCCGTTGGTCGTGAGTGCGAGGTCTTCGAGACGCTGCTTGGATGCCAGCTGGGCAATCAGGACCTCCAGCTCTTGGCGCAGCAGTGGCTCGCCCCCTGTCAGCCGCAGCTTCCGGACCCCCAGATCGAGGAACACATCCACCAGACGCGAAATCTCCTCGAAGCTCAAGAGGCGCCCCTTGGGCAGCCAGGTGTAGCTCTCCTCCGGCATGCAGTAGGCGCAGCGCAGGTTGCACCGGTCGGTGACCGACAGGCGCAGGTTGCGCAGCGGCCGCTGGAGACGATCGAGGTGGACCATCAGGACCCTACATGATGCCTGAAAGCTGCTCGGAGGATAAGATCTTGGCATGGTTCCCTCATTCCTCATGCTGCTACTTGCGGGAACGGCTTCGGCCCCCGCCGCCGCGCCGGTGACGGTCGCGGCGGTGCAGGAGAAGTCCGCCGTGCAAGACCCCCTGCAGTCGGAATTCGCCGCCCTGATGGACGAGTACCGCACTGCGATGAAGGCCTGGTCCAAGGCCCGCCAGGAAGATCCCAAGGCTCCGCGCCCCGCGCCGCAGTTCTGGGATCGCTTTGCGGCGCTTGCCGACAAGGGCCACTCTGAAAGCCTGCTGTGGCTGGCACAGAACGCCGCCTACAAGTTCGACGGCAACAAGAAGGAGATCACGGCCAAGAAGCTGGAGTGCTACGAGAAGCTGATCACGCAGCACTCCAAGTCTCCGCTGCTCCAGATGCTGCCGCAGATGATCGCGGGCGAGAAGAAATATCTCGTCTCGGGCGACATGGATCGCCTGCTGTCGCTGCTGCTCTCGAAGAGCGAAGATCGCGAAGTGCAGGCCGCCTGCCTGGACGGCCTGACGCGGGTGCTCTCCGGTACCTCGGCCACGGAGTCCGACAAGAAGCGCGTCGAGGAGTACAAGGCGCGCCTCGACAAGGAATACGAGGGCACGTCGGTGGTCAACCGCATGCGTGCCGAGGAATTCAAGAAGAACAACCTGCAAGTCGGCATGGTCGCCCCTGACTTCACGCACCGTGATGTCGAGGGAGTCGAGTTCAAGCTGAGCGACTACCGCGGGAAGGTGGTGCTGCTCGACTTCTGGGGCTTCTGGTGAGGCCCCTGCGTGGCCATGCTGCCTCACGAGCGGTCGCTCGTGGAACGACTGAAGAACGAACCCTTCGCCCTGCTCGGCATCAACACCGACACAGACAAGCAGGAATACCTGCGCAAGGCCAAGGAGATGAACGTCACCTGGCGTTCGGCCTGGGAAGGCAAGACCGGCGGTCCCATCAGCAGCAAGTGGGGGATCGAGGGCTATCCGACGCTGTACCTGATTGATCACAAGGGCGTGATCCAGAAGTACTGGCTCGGCGGACCGGACGAAAAGGAATTGGACAAGGCGATCGACGAGCTCGTCGCCAAGGCCAAGGCGGACAAGTGATCCTGCCGGGCCTGATCCTGACTCTGCTGCAGGCGCCGACCCCAGCGGTCGGCGCCCAGCAGCCTGCTGTGCAGCAGGCGCAGGCCTCGGGGTTCGACGCGCTGCGGCTGGAGTACACCAAGGCCGAGGAGCTCTGGACACTGTCCGTGCGCGCGGCGGCCGCCGATCTCGAGAAGCGCAAGCAGCTTGCGAAGCAGCACCCCGCGCGCGAGTTCGCCGTGCGCTTTCAGGCGCAACTCGACAAGGGCGAGGCGCGCGCGCTGTTGTGGCAGGCGACCACGATGGAGCACCGTGAGGAGGATCGGACGAAGATCGTCGCCTTCAAGCGCGATGCCTTCGCCAAGCTGGTCGAGACGCAGGCCGATGCGCCCTGGTGCATCGAGATTCCCAATCAGCTGTCGCTGCAGCGCTCGTGGATCGACACGGAGTTCGTGCTGGCGCAGCTTGAGTCGTTCGCCGCCCGCACGAAAAACAAGGAGGCGGCCGCGCAGGCCCTGGTGAAGTGCTACGGCATCCGCAGCGGTTACAGCTCCAGCGGTGAGCAGGCTGAGATCGCCGCCAAGCTGCGCGACAAGCTCAAGAGCGAGTACAAGGAGACGCAGGTCGGAAAGCGCCTCGCCGACGAGGACTTCCGTCTGCAGCATCTGGTGCCCGGCAAGCCAGCTCCGGACTTCACTGCCAGGGATGTCGACGGCGTCGAGTTCAAGCTGAGCGACTACAAGGGCAAGGTCGTCCTGCTGGACTTCTGGGGTTTCTGGTGACCCCCTTGCCGGGACATGATCCCTCACGAGCGGTCGCTCGTGGAACGCTACAAGAACAAGCCCTTCGTGATCCTCGGCGTCAACACGGATTCCGACAAGGATCAGTACCGCAAGCTGGCGCAGGACAACGGCGTCACATGGCGCTCGGCCTGGGAAGGCCGCCGCGGCGGTGAACTCTCGCGCATGTTCCAGATCAAGGGCTATCCCACGCTCTACCTGATCGATCACAATGGTCTCGTGGTGAAGATGTGGACCGGCAATCCCGGCGAGCAAGTGCTCGATGCGGAGATCGAGAAGCTGGTCCGCGCCGCCGAAGCTCAGCCCAGGAAATGATGCGTGTCGTCGCGCTGTTGTGCCTCCTTTGGGGGCTGGTGGCCTGTGTCTCCCAACCAGCAGAGGCGCCCCAGAACGCGGAACTCGTGCTGCGCGGCGGCCGCATCGCCACGCTCGATGAGCGCGTGCCGCAGGCCCAAGCCATCGCGCTGCGCGGCGGACGCATCGTCGCGCTGGGCTCTGACGCGGAGATCGCCTCCTCGATCGGGCCCGACACGCAGGTGATCGAGCTTTCAGGCCGGCGCGTGATTCCAGGCATCGTGGAGAGCCACGCGCACCTGCTGGGTGTCGGCGAGCTGCGCGAGATGCTCGATCTGCGAGCCGCGCAGAGCTGGGAAGAGATCGTGCGGGCCGTGGAGCAGGCTGCGCGCACACTGCCGGAGGGTACCTGGATCCGCGGGCGCGGCTGGCATCAGGAGAAGTGGAGCTCCGTGCCTGCGGATGCGGTCGATGGCTGGCCTGTCCGCTCCGAACTCGATCGCGTGGCGCCGCGGCATCCCGTCAAGCTCGAGCACGCCAGCGGTCATGCCTCGATCGTCAACGGTGCCGCGCTGGAGCGCGCCGGCATCGCGGCGGATCGCACCGATCCTCCCGGCGGCAGGATCCTGCGGGATGGAAGCGGCAAGCCGACCGGCGTGCTCAATGAACTCGCGTCCGAGCTGGTTGACCCCGCGCGCGGCATGAGCACCGCGGAGCACGAGGCCGCCGTGCGGCGTCAGGTGGCTCTGGCCGGCGCGGAAGCGCTCCGTCTTGGGATCACCAGCTTCCACACGGCGGGGGAAACGCTCGCCACGGTGCGCGTGCTGCGCGCGATGGCCGAGGCGGGCGAGCTGCCGCTGCGCCTGTCCGTGATGCTCTCCGAGCCGGACGAGGTGATCGCGCCGGAACTGGCGCGCGTGCGCGTCATCGGCGCGGGCGATGGCATGCTGACCGTGCGCGGCATCAAGCGCTACGCCGATGGGGCGCTGGGCTCGCGCGGTGCCTGGCTGCTGGAGCCGTACAGCGATGCCCCGGAGAACCGCGGCTTGCCCAGCATCTCCATGGAATCCCTGGAGCGCAGTGCGGTGCTGGCGCGCGATCACGGCTTTCAGCTGTGCGTCCACGCGATCGGCGATTCCGCCAACCGCGCAGTGCTGGATCTCTTCCAGCGCGTGATTCCCTCGCGCGACGATCTGCGCGCCCAGCGCTGGCGCATCGAGCACGCTCAGCATGTGGATCGCGCTGATCAGCCGCGCTTCGGCGAACTCGGCGTGATCGCGGCCGTTCAGACTGTGCACTGCATTTCCGACGGACCGTGGGTGCCGGCGCGCATCGGCATGCAGCGCGCAGCCAACAATGCCTATCCGTGGCGCTCGCTGCTGAACGGCGGAGCCGTCCTGTGCAACGGCACCGACGCGCCGGTCGAGCCGCTCGATCCCTTCGCGAACTTCCATGCGGCCGTGACGCGCAGCATGGCGGGCGGTGCGCTGTTCTTCCCCGGTGAGGCCCTGTCACGCGAACAGGCGCTGCGCGCCGCGACCGCTGCGGGCGCCTACGCGGCCTTTCAGGAGCGCGAGCTCGGTGCACTCAGCCCGGGCATGCGCGCGGATCTCGTGGTGCTGAACCAGGACATCCTCAGCGTGCCGGATGCCCAGTTGCGGGACACGCGCGCCGACCTGACGATTCTCGGCGGCCGCATCGTCTACCGCGCGCCCTGAGCCTCCGCGATGCCGCAGTGCATGCGGCCATCGAAGCCAAGGCGCGCCATCAGCGCGCCTTCGCGCGCCCGCAGCACCGCTTCGCGGCGGTCGACGAGCTGCGGGTCGAAGAGTTCCTTGGCAAGGCGCACGAACAGCGCCTGATGTCCGGCCTCCGAGGCCATCAGGCCGCGGTACAAGGCGGCCAGTTCCGCATCCGCGAGGTGCTCGGAGAGCAGATGGAACCGCTCGAGGCTGCGCAGCTCGATCAGATGCGAGATCAGCAGCCGGTCGAGCAGCTTGTCGGGAGCGTCGCCTCCGGCGGCGGACTGCAGGCCTTCGGCGTAGGGACTGGGCTGCGCGAACTCGAGCCGGCCGCCGCGGCGCTCAAGTTCCTTTACCACCAGCTGGAAATGCGCCAGTTCCTCGATCGCGACGGCCGCGAGCTCGCGCACGAGCGCGTCCTTGCGCGGATTGCGCACGATCAGAGTCTGGGCCGAAGCGGCGGCCTTCAGTTCGCAGTGTGCGTGATCGGACAGCAGGCACGGCAGGTCGCGCTCGACCTGCATGACCCATTCGGGCGGCGTGGCGTAATCCAGTCGGAACTGCGGCATTGCTGCTGATTCTAGCGGCGCCCGAGCCAGCGCGGACCGAGTTCGACGAACAGGTTTCCGCCCAGCAGGAGGCCGCCTCCGAAGAACAGCCAGCCCGAGAGCTGGTCATAGCCCATCCAGACACCGAAGGCCGCCGCCCAGACCGGCTCGGTCGAGTAGAGGATCGCCGCCCGCACGGGATCGACCTGCTTCTGGAACAGGTTCATGAAGGTCAACGCCACCGCGGTTCCGAACACGGTCATCAGCAGCAGCGGGAGCAGGAAATCGCGGTGCTGGAGCAGGGCCGTGAACTCGGCGCCGCTCAGCGGCGTGCGGAACAGCTGGAACCACAGCAGCCAGCCGGCACAGCCGATCGTCACCACCAGGAAGCTGCTCGTGCTGACGGCCAGCGCGTCGACGCGCCGCGACACATGATCCGTCGCGAGGATGTGAATCCCGAACAGAAGCGCACAGGCGATCGTCATCAGCTCTCCGAAGCTCAGCAGCATCTGCGGCGCGCCGCGGATGAAGGCCGCACCGGCCGTGGAGCAGATCGCACCGACGATCAGCACCCACGATAGGCGCTTTTTCTGCTGGAAGGTGACGATCAGCGCGGTGAACAGCACATACAGGCTCGTGAGGAAGGCGCTGACGGCCGGGCTGACCTCGCTCAGGCCCGCCATCTGCAGCACGAAGCCGCCGAACAGCAGGCCGCCGAGGATCAGTCCGCCGCGGGCCACGCCGGGATCGAGCACCGCGCGAGCCCGCGGGATCGCGAGCATCAGCAGGCTTGCCGCTCCGAAGCGCAGCAGCAGGAACAGCGCCGTGCCGTGCAGTTCGCGACCCTCGCCGAGCACGGACTTCGCGCTGTCGAGGCTCTGCTTCATCCAGGTGAAGCTTCCGCCCCAGATCAGTGTCACGGCGCCCAGCGCCAGCAGGGCCAGCCATGGGCTCATTCGGGGCGCGGGCGCGGTGTTCACGCCGCGCAGACTAGTCTCTGTGAGCGCGGGCGCAAGCCTCGCGCCCGGACGCTAGGCTGACGGGCATGAAGTGGCTTGCGTTCCTGCTCCTCCCGCTGTTTTTCGGTTCCTGCGCCTCCGATCAGGCGGTGCGCAATCAGGCCGAGGAAATGCACCGCGAACTCGAACCGGCGATCCTCGCGGATCAGGAGCTGGTGGCTTATCTCGAATCGATGGGGGATCGCATCGTGGCGTCGGCGCGCGAACTCAGCGCCGCGAAGAAGGGACCCAAGGCGCACTTCAAGGAAGACACGAGCTGGATGTTCTCCACCGAGCGCTTCCACCTCGTCAGCTCCGATCAGCTCAACGCCTTCACGACGGGCGGCTCGCACATGTACGTGTACACGCAGTTGCTGGCCTCCTGCGCGACGGAAGATGAGCTTGCGGCCGTCATGGCGCACGAGTTCGCGCATGTTTACTGCCGGCATGTGCACAAGGGCATGAATCGCCAGTACATGACGTTGGGCACAGCGGCGGCGCTGGGAGTCGCCGGCTATGCCGCAGGCGGCGAGGAACACGGCGATGAGTACATGGGCTACGGCCTTGCGCTGGGCATGCTGGCGGGCAACTTCCTCTCCCTGGGCTTCACGCGCCAGGACGAAGCCGAGGCCGACCGCTGGGGATTTGAGTTCTACGCCCGCGCCGGCTGGGATCCGGCGCGCTTCGGCGACTTCTTCCAGTCGCTGATCGACAAGGGCTACGACACCGAATCCGACACCTTCAGCGACCACCCGACGCTCGCCAGCCGCGTGCAGGCGGCGCAGGCACAGGCTGCCAAGTTGCCTGCGGAGGCGGCCCAATGGCGGCGCGAGCCCGTGGCCGGCAAGTCGATGTTCGCCGCGATGAAGGCGCGCGCGGTGGCGATGACGGCTGCCAACGGGGACAAGGCCAAGGCGCAGGCCAAGCTGCTGCTGCGTTCCGTGCCCAGCTGCCTGCTGCCCAACGACACGAAGGAGCAGAAGGACGCGCAGGCGCAGCTGCGCGCCGCGGAGCAGAGGGCTCGGGCCCAGCCCTGAAAACGAGTCAGCCTCCCGGCGCCGGCAGGCACGAGGAGGCTGGCGTCTGCCGCGGAAAGGGCCGCTCAGCGGTTCTGGGCGTACCAGTCGGCGTTGATCTTGGTGTACTGCGCCCACTTCTCGGGCAGCTCCGCCTCATCGAAGATCGCATCGACGGGGCACTCGGGCGCGCAGGCGCCGCAATCGATGCACTCGTCGGGATTGATGTAGAGCATGTCGTGCTTGGCGAAATCCGCCTCGTTCTTGGTCGGGTGAATGCAGTCGACCGGGCAGACCTCGACGCAGGCGGTGTCCTTGGTTCCCTTGCAGGGTTCGGCAATCACATAGGTCATCGTTGGGCTCCTTCGTGGCCGCAGCGCCCGGGGGGCCTTGGCCGGAATGTGAGGAAATATGGTACGAGCGGGGAGGTTTTTTTCAATCCTGCGAGAAAACCGGCTTCCGCGGGAAAACCGACTCCTCGGGAGCTGCCGCCCTTCCCCCCCGCTCCCTAGACGCTACGCTGCACGGGTCTTTCCGGATGCCCACCCCGCCCCAAACGAGTCTGCTTGACCTGCCCAGCCTGGTGTGGGTGCTGGTCGTGCTCGCCTATCTGCTGGGTGCCATCCCCTTCGGCCTGGTGCTGGCCCGCTGGCTCAAGGGCATCGACCTGCGCCAGTTCGGCAGCGGCAACATCGGCACGACCAACGCCATGCGCGCGCTTGGGCGCAAGTGGGGCTTCGTGGTGTTCGCGCTCGACTTCCTGAAGGGCTTCCTGCCCGTGCTGGTCTGTCTCTGGCTGCTGGAAAGCGCCGAGCAGCGCGTGCTGGCGCAGGTACTGGCGGGTACGGCGAGCGTACTGGGCCACTGCTTCTCGATCTACCTGCGCTTCGGTGGCGGCAAGGGCGTCGCCACGGGCTGCGGTGCGATCGTGGCGATGGATCCGCTGGTGTTCGTGATCGGCGGCATCGTGTGGCTGCTGACGCGGGCCTTCACGGGCTACTCGGGCCTCTCCTCGATCCTGATGGGTGTGACCTTCCCGGTCGTCGTCTGGATTCAGGATGGCCCCAAAGCACTGCTTTTCGGCGCGGGCCTGCTCTGTCTGCTGATCGTCGTGCGGCACCGTTCCAACATCCAGCGCATGCTCGCGGGCACCGAACCGCGCGCGGGCGAGAAGCACAAGCACCCCGATGCAACCAGCCATGGCTGACAACCGCAATCCAGCGAACAAACCGAGCCGAGTGCTGGTGATCGGCGACGGCAGTTGGGGCACGACCCTTGCGCTCGTGCTGGCCCGCAACGGCATTCCCTGCACGCTCTGGAGCGCCTTTGCCGAGCAGGCCGCCGAGATGCAGCATAAGCGCGAGAATGAGCGCTTCCTGCCCGGCCACACGCTGCCCATCGGCATGACGATCACCGCCGATCCGCATCGCGCTGCGGACAAGGCCGATCTTGTGGTGAGCGTGGTGCCGACGCAGTTCCTGCGCTCGGTGCTGCACCGCTTCGAGGACGCGATTCCCGGCACGGTGCCGATTGTGACCGCCACGAAGGGTCTGGAGATCGAGAGCTTCAAGACGCCCAGCCAGATACTGGTCGAGTTGCTCGGCAAGCGCCCGGTCTGCGTGCTCACGGGTCCCAGTCACGCCGAGGAAGTCGTCGAGCAGAAACCCGCGGCGATTCTCGCGGCGAGCACGGATCGCGCGCTCGCTTCCAAGGTGCAGGCCGCCTTCACCTCGCAGACCTTCCGCGTCTACACGCACCACGATCCGCTGGGAGCCGAGCTTGCGGGCGCGCTCAAGAACGTCATCGCGATCGCGGCCGGAATCAGCGATGGCCTGGGGCTGGGCGACAATGCCAAGGCGGCCCTGATGACGCGCGGCATGGTCGAGATCGCTCGCTTCGGCCGCTCGCGCGGCGCCGATCCGAAGACCTTCTTCGGCCTCGCCGGCATGGGCGATCTGATCACCACCTGCTGCTCGCGCCACTCGCGCAATCGCGCCGTGGGGGAGGCGATCGGGCGCGGCGAGAAAATCGACAAGGTGCTCGGGAACATGAAGATGGTCGCCGAGGGCGTGTGGACCGCCAAGGCACTCTTTGGTCCGGAGGCCGATCTCGGCTCCGTCGAGATGCCGATCGCCGAACAGGTGCATGCCGTGCTCTTCGATGGGAAGAATCCGCGCGAGGCCGTGACGGACCTCATGAACCGCGCGCCGACGGCCGAGATGGAAGGTCTGCTCGGAGGGGCAGGCGCATGACACCGACCATCGGCTTTCTCACCTTTCTGGCGATCACGGTCTTCTTTCTCGTGCTCGCCGTGATCACGGGCCTGTCGGCCATGCGCAGGTGGCACCTCGCTTGCGTGGCGAGTGCCGTGCTCGGCCTGATCATGGCCGTGCGCTACGCCTACGATCTGGGCAGCATCTACGATCTCGAGGCCGCGGGCTGGATCACCCCCTTCCACCTCTGGTTGGCGAAGATCACCACTGCGCTCTACCTGCTGCCGGTCATCACCGGCATCCGCACCATGTTCGTGCCCGCGACGCGGCGAGTGCATCGCAAGGCCGCGTACTTCGTGCTCGCCCTCACGGCGCTCTCGGCCGTCACGGGTGCATGGATGCTGATCGCCGCACCGATTCGCGTGGCGTGAGCGCGCGTTGCGCGCAGCAGCAAGCGCACTCAGCGCGAACGCAGCGACTCGACCAGCATCGGCATCGCCAGCAGTGATGCATTGGCGAACAGCGGCACCAGCGTGATCAGCAACCATGCGGCCTTGGCGCGGATCGTCCAGATCGCCACGAGCAGGCCGAACACGGCAATCGCACCCGCGAGCCATCCGGCGGCGTCCAGCGAGGGCGCCCAATCCGGCGCCCAGCGTCGCAGGGCAAGCGCCATCCACCACACGCCCCAGCCCAAGGTCGCGCAGATCATCGACAGCATCCAGGTGCGATGCCGTCGGCGCACGACAACGGTTCGAACCTGAGTCAGTGAGCGCAGAGGCCGAGCCATGGCTGCATTCTCCGCTACGCACAGCGCGGTCTCAAGCCGCGAAAAACCGCTCCCTGTCCCTGTAAACGAGGCTTTGGTTGACCGGATCCGCCCCTCCGTGTACAACATCTCCCCCTCAATCTCGGGTCGGGGCGTGGCGCAGCCTGGCTAGCGCGCGTCCTTGGGGTGGCAGAGGTCGGAGGTTCAACTCCTCTCGCCCCGACCATCCCCCTCCTTCGGGAGGAGGAGGCCCGCTGCACGCAGGTCGAAGGGCCTGCGCAGCGTGGGA